>DAOUQO010000204.1 GCA_030625565.1 Aliiroseovarius sp.
CCTGTTGGTGGCATATTCCTGATCGGATTGGCCCTGATCGCCCCGCTGTTTTATGCGGTTGAGGGCAACGTGGTTTCCAAATGGGGCGCGGGCGGTCTGGACCCTGTGACGCTGTTGCTGGGCGGCTCATTAGCGGGAATAATCCTAAGCCTGCCGCTGGTTTTCTTGTCCGGCCAATGGATCAGCCCACCCCTTGTATGGGGCGCACCCGAATATGCGCTGATTGCAAATGCGGTTATGCATGCGTTCATCTATACCGCCTATGTTTGGCTGGTCGGGCGCGCGGGCGCAACCTTTGCCGCGCAGGTTAGTTATCTGGTCACAGGGTTTGGCGTTGGCTGGGCGATGCTTATCCTTGGTGAAAGTTATTCTGGCATGGTTTGGGCGTCACTTGGGCTGATGTTCATCGGCATGTTTCTGGTGCAGCCGCGCGACTAAATCTTGTTGCTTGCCCGCAGCGCGCACTTGGGCAACACTGATGGCGAAGGATGCACATTTATGGACCTTATCAGCCTAAGCCCAGACGTGCAGGCAATCACGGCCCTGCTGGTGGTCGTGGCGATGTTTGCACTGTTCCTGCGTGAAAGTTTCCCGACCGAAGTTGTTGCCATTGGCGGCGCGGCCTTCATGCTTTTAACCGGCATTTTACCCTATGAGGACGCGCTGGCCGTCTTGTCAAATCCGGCCCCCTGGACCATCGCTGCAATGTTTATCATCATGGGCGCGTTGGTGCGTACCGGCGCGCTGGCATGGTTCACCCAAAAGGCCGAGGCACAGGCCGGCACCCGCCCGGCATTGGCCATTGGCGCGCTAATGGCGTTCGTGGTTTTGTCGTCGGCGGTTGTGTCAAATACACCTGTTGTCGTGGTGATGATTCCGGTTTTTGTGCAGCTGGCGAACAAGCTGGGGCTTGCGGCATCCAAACTGTTGATCCCGCTAAGTTACGGCGCAATTTTGGGCGGCACCATGACGCTGATCGGCACATCCACCAACCTGTTGGTGGACGGTGTGGCGCGCGCCAACGGGCTTGAGGCATTTTCTATATTCGAGGTCACGCCTTTGGCCATCATCCTTGTCGTATGGGGCATGGCGTATTTGTATTTTATCGCGCCGCGTCTGTTGCCGGATCGTACCAGCATGGCGTCGCTATTGGGCGCCGGTTCAAAAAAGAAGTTTTTTACCGAAGTTGTTGTTTCGTCAAATAGCAACCTGATCGGCCAACAAGCCGTTGATGTCACGTTGTTCAAACGCGCAGGCGTGCGCTTGGTCGATGTGTTGCGGGGCGATGCCAGCCTGCGGCGTGATCTGGTGACAGTTACATTGCAAGCTGGCGACCGCGTGGTTTTACGCACTAAAATTGATGAACTTTTAACCATGCAGGAACAGGGCAACCTGACGCCGGTTGATCAGGTTTCATCGGTTGAAACCACCACGGTCGAGGTGCTGGTAACGCCCGGTTGCAAGATGATCGGCAAGTCGCTGGGCCAGATGCGGTTGCGGCGGCGGTACGGGGTTTATTCACTGGCGGTACATCGCAAAAACCAGAACCTTGCCCAGCAATTGGATGCGCTGGTGGTGCGCATCGGTGACACGCTGCTGCTTGAAGGGGCGGCTGAAGATATTCAGCGCCTTGCCGCTGATATGAATATGGTCAATGTCGCGCAACCTTCGGCGCGGGGGTTTCGGCGCAAACACGCGCCCATTGCTTTGCTGGCGCTTGCGGGGCTGGTGGTGCTGGCCGGACTTGGCCTTGCGCCGATCTTTGCGCTGGCGGTGGTCGCGGTTGCCATTGTGCTGCTCAGTCGCGCCATTGACGCGGACGAAGCGTTTGGTTTTATCGATGGCCGCTTGTTGGCGCTGATCTTTTCCATGCTGGCCATTGGTGCCGCTTTGGAGGCATCGGGCGCAGTTAAAATGATCGCCGAGGCGCTGGCCCCGTTGTTGGGAAACCTGCCGCCATTCTTGATTGTCTGGGCGATATATATGCTAACGTCTGTCCTGACCGAACTTGTATCAAACAACGCGGTTGCGGTGGTGGTAACCCCGATCGCCATCGGCCTTGCGCAAACGCTGGGCTTTGACGCGCGCCCCTTGGTGGTCGCGGTTATGGTCGCGGCCTCGGCGTCGTTTGCAACCCCGATCGGGTACCAAACCAACATGATGGTTTATGGCCCCGGCGGCTATAAATTCACTGATTTTATGCGCGTAGGTATCCCGTTGAATATAAGTATCGGCCTGCTTGCCAGCGCGATTATCCCGCTGATGTGGCCCCTATGAATTATCTGAAATCCCATTGGCAATTGATTGCGCTAAGCATGCTGGTCTTTGGCCTGTGGTCCACGCCCGTGATGATTCCGCTAAAAATTCTGGTGGTGTTTTTGCACGAGGTTTCCCACGGGCTGGCCGCAGTTTTGACTGGCGGCAAGGTTGAATCCATCACGCTTTCCACCGCCCAAGGTGGGCTGACCACAACGCGTGGAGGCAGTGTTTTTGCCATTCTTTCGGCGGGCTATATCGGCTCGCTTTTGATCGGGGTTGTGATCATGGTGATCGCGCTGCGCACCCATGCCGACCGCGCGCTTATGGCGGCCTTGGGCGTGGCCACGTTGCTGATCACAGCGGTTTATATGCGCGAGGCATTTCCAATGGCCTTTGGGCTTGGCACTGGTTTTTTGATGTTGGCAATGGCGCGGTTTTTGTCGCGCGATGCCAATGATATGGTGCTTAGGCTGATTGGCCTGACCAGCATGATTTATGTGCCCTATGATATTTTTAGCGACACGATTCAGCGCGCCGGACTGCGTTCCGATGCGTTTATGCTGGCCGAAAATTTCGGCGGGGCAACTCAGATGTGGGGCGTAATATGGCTGGGGATTTCGGCGGTGGTGATCTTTGCAGGACTGCGCTGGGGGCTGGGCGAGGCCAGCAATATCCAGTTTGGAAAGGGGTCAGATGCATCGCAGTCTGACCTTTAAAAACTTTAGTTTAAAACACGATTTTGAAGCGGTGCGCGCGCTACTTATCGCGTGCAATGATTATGTGATATTTGAGCAGGGCGAGCCCACAGATGATGCCTATGTCACCGGCTACTTTCGCAACTGCCCGCCCGGCCAAAACCCCGTGCTCAAGCATAGCATCGGGGTGTTTGACGGGGAAACCCTTGTGGGTCTGGTTGATCTGATTGATGGCTACCCAAGGCCGCGTGATTGTTATTTGGGGCTTTTATTATTGACCCCCAAGGCACGCGGGCGCGGGCTTGGCCCGCAGGTTTTGGACCGGCTTATCACGGCTGCTCAGGCGCGTTCAAATAAACGGATGCTGCTTTGCGTGCTTGAGGAAAACCAAGGCGCACAGCGTTTTTGGAAGGGGCAGGGATTTGTGCCCTTGGGCGTGGCAAAGGCCGTCACGATTAGGCGCAAAAAGCATGTGAAAATTGAAATGGTCCGGCAAGTATAAGACAATAAAATTCTTCGAAGAATTTTGACCGGAAAATTCGAATTTTCCGACTATTACATCGGCCAAAATACCAAGATTGCAGGAATGCTGACTGCCACGACAAGAATTTCCAGCGGCAGGCCCATGCGCCAATAATCGCCAAAGCTGTATCCGCCGGGGCCAAGGATCAGGGTGTTGTTTTTGTGGCCTATGGGTGTGAGGAACGCGCAGGATGCTGCCACTGCAACGGCCATCAAAAACGGGTCTGGATTAACTTCGAGCGCCTGCGCCATTTTGATGCCAATCGGGGCGGCAACGATGGTGGTTGCGGTGTTGTTCAACACATCCGACAGCGACATGGTGACGATCATCAGGATCGTCAAAATCGCCC
>DAOUQO010000220.1 GCA_030625565.1 Aliiroseovarius sp.
GTTTATGCGGCCTTGATGCAGGCAGGGGCCGCGCACGGGCTGATCAACGCTGGCTACCGCGCAATTGAATCCCTGCGCCTTGAAAAAGGTTATCGCGCTTGGGGGGCTGATATTGGCCCCGACCACACACCGTTTGAATCCGGTCTTGGCTGGGCGGTGAAGCTGCGCAAAAACACACCCTTTATCGGGCGCGAGGCAGCGCAGGATCAGAAGGAAAACGGGGTGAAGAAAATGCTTGCGTGCTTCACCACAGACCCTGACGTGGTGCTGCTGGGCCGCGAAACCATCTATCGAAACGGGGTGCGGGTTGGTTGGCTGACCTCGGGTGGGTTTGGGTATACTGTAGATAAATCAATCGGTTATGGGTATGTGCGAAATCCGGACGGGGTAAGCTGTGATTACATCATGGACGCAACTTATGAGCTGGAGGTTGCCACCAAACGCATCCCCTGCACCGTGCATATGGCCCCGCTGTATGACCCTGATATGAAGCGGATCAAAGCATGAATCGGGTCTGCCGCATTTAACCGAGTTTAACATTGCACAAGATAAGGCCAGCGCCCGCCCATGGGGGGCGGAATAGTGGGAACGTATTTTTAGATCAGCCGAAATGTGCTTTTCTGTGGCAGTTTGGGCGCTGCCCCGACGGAGTCATCACCCCTCCATTGCGTCAATCATCCGCCTAATCCCCGAACGGTGCGCCCTGTCCTCCCTGCCGCGACTCGCGCAGAGCACGGAGATCTTCGCCGCTGACCCGTTGCGTTTCGATTGCAGTGGTTTGGGCCCGTTTGCGGCGCTGCCCTGCACTTTCCCAGGCCAGAACGGCAGTGGCAAAAAACCAGCTTGAGGCCCAGGCCATGAACAGGGTTCCACCCATCAAAGTGTTGAGGTCAGTGCCCCACTCCCATGGAATGTCTTCGCCGCGCAACGCCGCGAACAGCGCAGTCAGTAGCATGAGAAATATCGCCCCGACTTCGCCAAAGAAGGCAAAGAATTTTCCGCCAAACGCCCAGACCAGCATAATAAGAAAAAGGCTGAATGCACCCGTGCCAAAACCGAAGAAGTAGCCATTGTCCGGGCCGCGAGGGGTGGCAGCGGCGGCTTCTGTCATTGGTACGGCAATAAGGCTGGCAAAGATCGAAATCAGAATATAGTAGAGGGAAAAAATCACGATGGCAGACCCCAACAGATTTTTATCATTTATTGTTATTCCAAACTCGGACATGACCTTTATTATGCCCAAGCCAACCCCTGCATAAATATTTTCAATCACCAGATTCAGGAGGCCATAAACAAAACTGGCGAATAGCAACTGTTTAAAACCAGACGTGCCATAGTGACCTCGCGCAGCCAGTGCACAGCGAAGCCCCATGATGATACAAAAGGCGCTGACCGCCGCTGGAACCAGAAAACTGACAAACGGAATGAAGGACCCAACCACCGACAAAACAAACGCCGCAACCGCCAGAAACGGCAGCAAAAGCAGATAGCGCCAGAAGGTCTGGAGCGAGAGGGGCAGGGCACGCAAAAACAGAGGCATTAAATACTCCTTCACCTGTTGGCAGGCGTCAGGGCAGCGGCAACCTCAGGTAGTATTAAACATATGGCCTCTCGAGCTATCTTCAAGACGCTACGATAAAATACTCGGACTCTTGTGCTGTGGAGAGACAGATTAGTCCTCCATCGCCTCCAACTCGTCAATCATCCCCGAAATCATACTCAGCCCCTTGTCCCAAAACTTGGGATCAGACGCATCCAGCCCGAACGGGGCCAACAACTCCTTGTGGTGCTTTGATCCGCCCGCCTTCAGCATCTCGAAATACTTGTCCTGAAAGCCAGTGTCGCCTTCCTCGTAAACCGCATATAGCGCGTTCACCAACCCGTCGCCAAAGGCATAGGCGTAGACGTAGAACGGCGAATGCACGAAATGCGGCACGTAGGACCAGAAGGTTTCATACCCCTCCATGAAGTTGAACACAGGGCCAAGCGATTCAGCCTGCACCGACATCCACAGCGCGTTGATGTCGTCCGGTGTCAGTTCGCCTTTGGTGCGCGCTGCATGAAGTTTGCATTCAAAATCGTAAAACGCGATCTGGCGCACCACGGTGTTGATCATATCCTCGACCTTGCCCGCCAGCAGGACCTTGCGTTCCTCTTGGGTTTTGGCCCCGTCCAGCAGCGCGCGGAAGGTCAGCATTTCGCCGAACACCGACGCGGTTTCAGCCAGTGTCAGCGGGGTCGAGGACAGCAATTCACCCTGATCTGCCGCCAAAACCTGATGCACCCCGTGGCCCAATTCATGCGCCAGTGTCATCACATCGCGCGGTTTGCCAAGGTAGTTCAGCATCACATAGGGATGAACGGTGGTCACCGTGGGGTGGGCAAATGCGCCGGGTGCCTTGCCCGGTTTCACCCCTGCATCAATCCAGCCGTCGCTAAAGAACGGTGCGGCGATTTCGGCCATGCGCGGATCAAACGCGGCGTAGGCGTCCATCACGGTTTTCTCGGCGTCTTTCCAGCTTACGATTTTGGTGTCTTCCATTGGCAATGGCGCGTTGCGGTCCCAGACCTCCATGGTTTCCAGCCCCAGCCATTTGGCCTTGAGCGCGTAATAGCGATGCGACAGCTTGGGGTAGGCTTTGACCACGGCATTGCGCAGCGCCTCGACCACTTCGGGCTCCACGTGGTTTGATAGGTGGCGACCGGTTTGTGGGGTGGGCATTTTGCGCCACTGATCCTCGATCGCCTTTTCCTTGGCCAAGGTATTGTGAACGCGGGCAAACAGTTTGACGTTTTCGCCAAACACACTGGACAATTCGCGCGCCGCTGCTTCGCGTTTGCTGCGGTCTTGTTCGGTCAACAGGTTCAGGGTGCTTTCAAGGTTCATCTCCACCCCGTCCACCGTGAACATCATCGCCGCAATGGTTTCGTCAAACAGCTTGTTCCAGGCGGATGCCCCGACGCTGCTTTGATCATGCAGGAATTTTTCCAGCTCGTCCGACAACTGATACGGCTTCATCGCGCGCAGTTGATCAAAGATCGGCTTGTAACGGGCCAAATCGGCGTTTTCCGCCAGCAGCGCGTCTAGTGCTGCATCCTCCAGCCGATTGATTTCAAGCGAATAAAACACCAAAGGTGCGGTGAAAACGGTGACCTTTTCCTGCGCGTTTTGCATAAACTGCGCCCGATCCGCGTCGGTGGTGCATTGATAATACCGCAAGCCCGCAAATGACATCAAACGCCCGCCGGTGGTGCTGATTGCCTCGTAAGCCTGCACACATTTCAACAGCCCCGCTGCATCCAGCGTGGCCAGCTT
>DAOUQO010000223.1 GCA_030625565.1 Aliiroseovarius sp.
GGCGTGTCCAGCATCCGCTACAGCATGTGCTGCATCGGTCGCGGTCGCTTCAATAGTTGTCTCAGTTCCAGATGCCATAGCACCCTCCGTAATCCATAAAAGGCCTGATCAGGCCCCGAACATCAGGGCAGGGTTCCCCCCGCCCTCTAATTCAGTTCGTAAAGGCTTACGATGCGTACATCAGCAAAAGGGCTACGAGGAACGAAAAGATCCCCAGCGCTTCTGAGAACGCGATACCAATGAACATGGTCGCTGTTTGGCTTGCAGAAGCCGATGGGTTACGCAGGGCACCCGAAATGTAGTTACCAACAACGGTACCAACACCGATTGCCGCGCCGCCCATGCCAGTACAAGCCAAGCCAGCACCGATGTAAGCACCCATTTGTACGATATCACCTTCCATGGTCTTCTCCTTTTTTATATTTCTTTAGTTGTTCAAGTTATAAGGGTTGTTCGATTAGCGATTGTTAGTGTCCGGGATGCAGCGCATCTTTCAGGTACACACATGTTAGAATTGCGAAAACATAGGCCTGAATAAACGCCACCAGTATTTCCAGCGCATAGACAGCTGAAATCGCCAGAATAGGTGCGATTGCCCCAAGACCCAGCGCACCGGCAAAACCGGCGAAAACCTTGATCACAGCGTGACCGGCCATCATGTTGCCTGCCAGCCGGATTGAATGGCTGATCGGGCGCACGAAATAGCTGATGACTTCGATCAAAGCCAGAATAGGGCGCAGCGCCAAAGGTGCGGCGGAAATCCAGAAGATCGACAAGAACTTCATGCCGTTGCGTGCGAAACCCAGAATGGTCACGAACAAAAACACACCCATCGCCATAAACGCGGTAACCGCGATGTGACTGGTCGGGGTGAAAGCCATGGGCAGCAGGCCCAGAAAGTTCGAGAACACGATAAACATAAACAATGTCATAATCATGGGGAAATAGCGCAGACCATCTTTGCCGGCCACGTCTTCGACCATTGTATAGACGAAACCATATGCCATTTCGGCAATGCTTTGGGTGCGTGACGGAATGATTGCCCGACCACGTGTGCCCAAAACCATCAGAGCAACAATTGCGAACACCGCAATCGCCATCCACAAAGTTTCGTTCGTGGGGGTGAACCAATTCATCGTATCGCCACCAAACAGCGGCTTGATCACGAATTGATCCATCGGGTGGATGTTGAATGCGCTAGCTTCTTCCGCCACAACCTATTCCTTTTTGTCCAAGGCGGTGATTTCCGCCTGTTTTTCCTGCATCTGGCGCGCGGTACCCAGCATGACACGTACGCCCGCCGCAAACCCCAGCAATATAAACAGCACCATAAATATGGGCCGCGTGTCAAAAACACTATCCAGCCCGTACCCGATGCCAAAGCCGATCCCAAGACCGACGCAAAGCTCGATGATCATCTGCCAGGCATATCCCGCCTGAGAGGTAATCTCGCCCCCGGTATCCTTATCTTCAACCACCTCACCCTTAAGCGCTTTGATCTTGGCTTCAAGATCGGCAAGCTTGTCGGGATCGGGATTTTCAGACATGTGTGCTGCGCGTTTGCGCCCCCGGTTACGTTCACCGTGTTGCTAAGGGTGCGCGCGCCCTGAGTCAACAGCCTGCATAGGTTTTGCATTCATGGCAAGTAACTGAAATTCAACGTAAAAATACCAACTTGATGGATTATTTTCATCCGCACCCCTTGAAAACAGATGCAAACGCCCAGAAACTGACATTCAACCGAATAGTTAAGTGTTCTGCGCCTGTCAGCAATGCATATCCGGATCAATGTCAGATTTGCCGCCAAAAAGCAGGCGGATATTTCGCAAAATCAGATTGTGCCAGATCAGGTTGGGAAAAGACCGCAGGAAATCCATTTTCGCACCGCGACCGCCATTGCCCAGCACCCGCAGACTAACTGACGGTGGAACCGGTTTAAAAAATGCGCGTACATTGGCTGGTTTGCCTGCCTGCAATTGGGTCAGGGCCGTGGCCGTGGCCGTCGGATTGTTCCAATCGCTAAAATAGACAACGCAGCCATGACGGTTGATAATGTATACCGAATTTGGAAATCCGCCATAGGCCTCGTGTACCTGTCCGCCAAGATCATCAACAAAAATCCTGCGTTGCTCGCCGTCGCTTTCCATTAAATTTCGGGCGCAGCTTTGCTTGTCGTCTTGGCTGTTATGGGCGCCGATCGTCGCACCCGGATGGGCCTCGCGCACATATAGTACCGCAAAGCTGGCATCCTGCGCGCCTGCGTTCAAAGCGGTCATTGCCGGGCGGCGACCCTGAAATAACGGGCATGTTAGTGATCCCATTTCCAGCACCAAGAACGGCGTGTCAAAATCCAACAGCCGCGCGGTGCCGCCATCAGCTAGCGATAATGAAAAATCCGGGGCCTTACTGCCCAATGCAGGGCCGGTAAACGTGGCCAAATCATAATGCTTGGCGTCAAAGCTGTCATAATTATAGGTCATGTCCTACCTCGCTTTCGGGGTTTCGCTTCAGGTTTTCGGCCATCCGCGACAGGGTTAAAACGGTCGTTGCTAGGGCGTCGGGGTCGATCATCTCAATGGATCGCGCAATCAATGCCTGCGCCAGCGGTGCCAGCTGCTCAAAGGTCTCGCGACCATGGCGACTTAGATGCAGGCGCAAAATCCGTCGGTCATTGGCATCCTTAATGCGCTCGACAAAACCCTTGGCCTCCATCTTGTCGATTAGGCGTGAAATCGTGGTTTTATCGCGCAATGTTTGATCTGATAGCTGCGATGCGGCCAGCCCGTCATTGCCCTGCAAAATCAACAAAACCGCCCACTCCTCGGCAGATACTTTATGGCCGCTGTGCTGAAATGCCTCGACAAGCTGCTTGCGGATTAAAAATCCAAGATGGTTCACCCAGTAATGGGGATAGGTGGTGTATTTCATAATTGTTGCTATATGCAACTAAATTGGAGATGTAAAGGCATACTTGACCACCACCACCCGGCCCGCTACCGCAAAGGGATGGCACAAACCAAACACCTTGATACAGTCTTTGCCGCCCTTTCGGACCCGACCCGCCGAGAGATCCTGTCAATGTTGTTGGAAGACGACATGGCCGTCACCGACGTGGCTGAGCCATTTCAAATTTCCCTTGCCGCAATCTCAAAACACCTTGGCTTACTCATGCGGGCCGGTCTGATCAGTCAGGAAAAACGTGGCCGGGTAAAATGGTGTAAACTTGAACCCGACGCCATGCGTGCGGCATCCGTCTGGATGCAAGGC
>DAOUQO010000299.1 GCA_030625565.1 Aliiroseovarius sp.
GCAGCAGGCAAGAATATCCGCACCTATTTCAACGGCGCGTGGCACGACGGCAATCTGGCGATCATGCATGCGGCGGATCACGGATCGTGGCTGGGCAGCACCGTTTTTGACGGGGCGCGTTATTTTGAAGGGGTTGCCCCGGATCTTGAGGCCCATTGCGAGCGGGTTGTGCGCTCAGCGGTCGCGTTGATGCTTAATCCAACCCACACAGGCGCTGAGATTGCGGCAATCGCGCGCGAAGGTTTGCGCGCTTATCCGAAGGATGCTGCCGTTTACATCCGCCCGATGTTCTGGGGAATTGATGGCGACAAAACGGCGATTGTCCCCGGCAAGGAGGCAACTGGCTTTGCGGTGTGTCTGGAAGAAATCAACATGGCATTGCCCGAGGCCAGCACCACCCTTGGCACCACCCGTTTTCGCCGCCCGGTTCTGGAAAGTTCGGTTGTGAACGCCAAGGCCGGTTGTCTTTATCCAAATAACGCCCGCATGCTGGCCGAGGTTTACGCCAAGGGGTACGGTAATGCGCTGGTGGCGGATGCACTTGGCAATGTCGCCGAAAGCGCGACTTCCAACGTCTTTATGGCCAAGGATGGTGAGGTATTTACGCCTGTTGCAAATGGCACCTTTTTGGCGGGGATCACCCGTTCGCGCCATATGGCCAATCTGCGGGCTGATGGGTTCAAGGTGCACGAAAGCGTGCTGAGCTTTGACGATTTTCGCGGCGCGGATGAGGTATTTCTGTCTGGTAATATGTCCAAGGTGACGCCGGTGACCGAATTTGATGGCACCCATTATCAGGTCGGCCCGATCACCCGCAGGGCGCGCGAATTATACTGGCAATGGGCCCATACACAGGGCTAAAAGCGACAGTTGCACCCGGTGGCAGGGTCGGTCATCATCAGCCCAACAATCAAAGGAAACAAACCATGCGTAAATTTATGGTCGTGCTGGATGACAGCCAGGAATGCCTGAACGCCATGCGATTTGCGGCGATGCGGGCTACGCAC
>DAOUQO010000118.1 GCA_030625565.1 Aliiroseovarius sp.
CGTTTTTCAAAGTGGTGGTGGATTGGCGCCATTAGGAAAACGCGCTTGCCGGTTTTTTTGAAATACAGCACTTGGATGATGACCGACAGGGTTTCGACCACGAACAGGCCGCCGACGATGGCCAGCACGATTTCGTGTTTGATCGCAATCGCGATTGCGCCCAGCGCGCCGCCCAATGCCAGCGATCCTGTGTCGCCCATAAACACCGCTGCGGGTGGGGCATTGTACCACAAAAAACCCAAGCCGCCGCCGATAAGGCCTGCGGTAAAGATCAGGATTTCGCCGGTTCCCGGCACATAATGCACGTCCAGATATTCGGTGAAATCAACACGGCCCACCATATAGGCGATAGAGCCCAGCGTGCCTGCGGCAATCATCACCGGCATAATTGCCAGCCCGTCAAGGCCATCAGTCATATTGACCGAATTGGCGGCACCAACGATGACAAACATCGCAAACGGGATAAAGAAATAGCCCAGATTGATCAGTGTGTTTTTATAAACCGGCAGGGCCAGCTGGTTTGAAAGCGCCTCGGGATGATGCACCGCGACCCACCAGCCAGCGATGCCCGCGATCACAAGACCCAGCACGATACGAATGCGGCCCGACACGCCTTTGTGGTTGTTTTTGGAGACCTTCAAATAGTCGTCAGCAAACCCGATCAGGCCAAAGCCGAGGGTCACAAAAACCACCATCCAAACGTATGGATTATCCCAGCGGGCCCATAAAAGGGTGGAAAACAGCAGCGCGCCAAGGATCAAAACACCGCCCATAGTTGGCGTGCCTGCCTTGTCCAGAATGTGGCTTTGCGGGCCATCATCGCGAATTGGCTGTCCGTTGGCTTGCTTGCGTTTCAGAAGGTTAATCAATGGCTTACCAAATATAAAGCCGAATATCAGCGCTGTAAAAAACGCCCCGCCCGCGCGGAAAGTGATATAGCGAAACAGGTTATAAAAATCCCCGCCATCTGAATATTCAACAAGCCAGTACAGCATTTATTCAATCCCTCGCGTTTGTGTCCCAAGGCGATGGCCCAATTTTCGCAATTCGTCAACCACAAGGCTGACCTTGATGCCCTTTGATCCCTTCACCAGCACCACATCCCCCGGCCCGACCAAGGTTGCAATGCAGTCGGCCATTTCGGGGGCAGAATTAAACCAGCGCCCTTGCTGGTCAACCCCAAGTGCTGCCCATAATTCGTGCATCAAGGGGCCAACGCAATGCACTACATCAATGTCGCGCATCCATTCCAGATTGGCCAGATCGGCGTGCATCATCGGCGCGTCTTTGCCTAGCTCCAGCATGTCGCCCAGAATGGCGATGCGCCGTCCAGTTCCGGCAAGGCGTGCGCCGGGCGTGGTCGCACCCAGCACCTCAAGTGCTGCCGCCATCGAGGCAGGATTGGCATTAAAAGCATCGTCATACAAGGTAAGCGCGCGACGCTCGACCGCGTCAAACACAACGCTTTCTTGCGTGCCGCGCCCGACAGGTGGCTGCCACAGCACAAGGTCGCGCGCCGCCAGCGTCACGTCAGCGCCAAGCGCATCTACAACAGCCAAAACCCCCAGCGCATTCATGGCAAAATGTCGGCCAAGGCAAGAAAGTTTAAACAATTGCCCCCCGTCAGGAAGGCTGGCTTGCACGATGGTTGCATCACCGGTCAGATCAACCTGATCAAGGTGGTGGGTGTTGCTCGCGCCCGCGCCAAAACTTAGGCAGCTATGCACCCCTGCAGCCTGCTTCAACAGATCACTGCTGGGCAAATCCCCATTTACAACCGCGACTCCGCCAGTGGTAAGTCCCTGAAAGATCGCGGCTTTTTCACGGGCGATGGCGTTGATGTCATCAAAGGCTGCAAGGTGGGCGGCCGCGACAGTCGTAATCATCGCCACATGCGGACGCGCAAGGCGCGCCAGAGGACCAATTTCACCAGGGTGATTCATCCCCAGTTCTATAATTGCAAATTCTGTATCTGCGGGCATTCGCGCCAAGGTTAGCGGCACACCCCAATGGTTGTTATAGCTGGCCTCGGCCGCATGGGTACGGCCCTGTTTGGCCAGCACAACGCGCAGCATTTCCTTGGTCGACGTTTTCCCGACCGACCCGGTTACCGCAACCACGCGCGCATCTGTTCTGGTGCGCGCGACCACGCCAAGTGCAACCAAAGCGGCCAACACGTCAGGCACAACCAGCAGTGGCGCATCATCTGCAACACCATCAGGAATGCGGCTGACCAAAGCCGCCGCAGCGCCTTTTTCCAAGGCCTGCGCCACGAAATCATGGCCGTCGCGCACATCTTTCAGGGCCACGAATAAATCACCGGACTGGATTGTGCGGGTATCGATTGAAACGCCGTTTGCGACCCAGTTATCTTTCCGGTTGCCTTGCGCGCGCCCGCCTGTTGCCTGTGCGGCGCTGGTTGCTGTCCAAAGGCTCATGCCAAACGTCCCTCCAATGCGGCGACCGCAACGCTGGCCTGTTCCACATCATCAAATGGCAGCACGTCATCGCCAACGATTTGGCCGCTTTCATGGCCCTTGCCCGCAATCAGCAGGGCGTCACCGGGTTCCAGCAAATCGACACCGCGCAAAATTGCCTCGGCGCGGTCTGCAACTTCGTTTGCATCAGGGCAGCCGGCCATCACCATGGCGCGGATGGCGCTTGCATCTTCTGTGCGCGGATTATCATCGGTCACAATGGCCACATCGGCATGTTTAGCCGCCGCCTGCCCCATCAATATACGCTTGGAGGTGTCGCGGTCGCCGCCTGCCCCAAATACCACCAGCAAGCGCCCCATCACATGCGGGCGCATCGCCTGAAGCGCGGTTGCCAGCGCATCGGGGGTATGGGCGTAATCAACAAATATTGCGGCACCATTTTCGCGCGTTGCCGCCAGCTCCATCCGGCCGCGCACCGTGGTCAGGCCCTCGAAAGTGTCAAATACCTCTTGCGGATCCGACCCCGTGGCAATCGCCAAACCAGCGGCCAGCAGCACATTTTCAGCCTGAAAACCGCCGATCAGATTTAGCCGCGAAGTATAGGCCTTGCCCTTCCAGTGAAACCGGATTTCCTGACCGGTATTGCCAAAACGCAGGTTGGTTATGCGCAGATCCGCGCCATGCTGATGCCCAACGGTAAGCACGTGGCATCCATGTTCAAACGCCAGTCCAGCAACCTGTTCGCCGCGCGCATCATTGATGTTCACAACCGCGCTGGCATCTTCGGGTAAAACCCGTGTGAACAGCCCCGCCTTGGCATTGAAATAGTCATCAAAATCAAGATGATAGTCCAGATGATCCTGGGTAAAATTGGTAAAGCCGGCCGCATTCAGGCGCACGCCGTCCAGACGGCTTTGGGCAAGGCCGTGGCTGGAGGCCTCCATTGCGGCGTGGGTGACGCCTGCTTTGTGCATATCAGCCAATAAACCGTGCAAGGTGATCGGTTCAGGCGTTGTGTGCGCCAGCGGGGCGGCAAACGCGCCCTCAACCCCCGTGGTGCCTAAATTTGCCGCAGCCAAATCCATTGCTGCCCAGATTTGGCGGGTAAATGTCGCAACCGAAGTTTTGCCGTTGGTGCCGGTGATTGCCACCATGGTTTCGGGCTGTGCGCCAAACCACAACGCCGCCGCATAGGCCAGCGCCTGCCGCGCATCTTCGGCAATGACCACGGCCGCGTCCGATGTTTCCAATACGTCCTTGGCAATGCGCGCGCCTTCACGGTCGGTCAAGATTGCCGCAGCACCCATGCGCAAGGCGAATGTGATAAATTCGCCGCCATGTACCTGCGTGCCGGGAAGTGCTGCAAATAAATGCCCCGGTTTGACCAAGCGGCTGTCGACCGACAGGCCGGTAATGTCGGCCTCGGCCCCGCGGCGTGCGTGCAGGCCCAGCCCCGCCAGTGATTTTATAGTATCGTAATCTGTCATAACACCGCCGCCTTAGTTTGAAGTGAGTGTTACGCCACTTGCCCCCTGACTTGCAATCTCGGGCTTAAGCCCAAGCAAAGGGGCGGCACGGCGAATGATCTCGGCCGCGACTGGCACGGCTGTCCAGCCAGCGGTGCGGCGCAGCTCTCCGCTGGCGAAAATTTCGGGTTCGTCCAGCATAACAACCAGTACATAACGCGGGTCATTTGCCGGAAAAACACTGGCAAATGTTGCGATAACCTTATCATCATAATAGCCACCACCGGTTTCCTTGGGCTTGTCGGCGGAGCCGGTTTTTCCGCCTACTTGATAGCCTTGCACATCGCCGAAACTGGCAGTGCCGCGCACCACGACCTGACGCAGCATATCGCGCGCCTGCGCGGATACCTCGGACGAAATAACCCGCGCGCCGCGTGCCACCCCTTCTTGGCGAATGATCGTTGGTGTGACTAAGGTTCCGCCATTCAAAAGCGACGCATAAGCGGCGGCCAAATGCAGCGGAGACGTTGACAGACCATGCCCATAAGACACTGTCATTGTTGATAATTCTTGCCACCTGCGGGGTTTTAGGGGGCGTGCGCCCGGGGCTTCTATCAGCTCCAAAGGCGTTGCTGTCAGCAAGCCAAGGCTTGCCAGAAATTCCTGTTGCCGTTCGGCGCCAATCTGGATTGCGATCCGTGCAATTCCCACATTTGAACTTTCGACAATTACATCTGTGACCGACAATTCAGGGCCATAATCATGGAAATCATTAATCCGAAAACCACCCGATGTAATCGGGCCACGGGTGTTGATCATCGTGCCTTGATTAACCAGCCCCAGTTCAATCGCCTGTGCGGCGGCAAAAATCTTGAAGGTTGAACCCAGCTCATACAAGCCCTGCACCGCGCGGTTAAACAGCGGGCTGTCAGCCGCGTCGCCTTGGGTTAAGGGGCGCGGGCGATTGTTCGGGTCGAAATCCGGCAACGAGGCAAGGCTGATCACTTCGCCGGTATAAACATCCATCAAGACCGCCGCCGCGCCCTTGGCGCTCATTATCCCCATGCCGCCGGCCAAAACCTGCTCAACAGCCGCCTGCACCGTTAAATCCAGCGAAAGCTGTAGCGCCTGACCGCTATTTTCCGGATCTCCCAGCCAATCGTCAAAACGTTTTTCGACACCGGCAACGCCAACTACCTCGGCTGCTGAAACGCCCTCGCGGCCAAATCCTGCGCCACCCAAAATATGTGCTGCAAGATTGCCATTGGGATAAAGGCGCATGTCGCGTGGGCCAAACAAAAGGCCCGGCTCACCTATGTCATGGACAAGTTGCTGCTGTTCGGGGCTGATTTTTCGGCGCAACCACAAGAACTTACGTTCTCCGCCAAATTGCGCCAACAGCTTTTCTTCATCCATATCCGGAAATATTTTCACCAATTCGCGCGCGGCCACTTCATGGTCAACCATCATTGGCGGCTGCGCGTATAACGCATGTGTGGCCATATTAGTCGCCAGAATTCGCCCATTTCGATCCACGATTTCAGCGCGCGCTGTAGCGATCGACACCCCCGAAGCGGCCCCCTGTGTTTCGCGCGGCTCGGATTGGGATAGCACCCCCATGCGCACGCCAACTACGATGAAAGCGCATAAAAACAAGCCCGCCAAAACCACAAGGCGCCCTTCGGCACGCAGACGGGACCGCCCGCGCATTTCCTCATGACGATGACGCAGATTATCGCGTTCAATCCGGTCGGGGTTTTCACCCTTGGAACGTGCCTCAAGAATGCGCGCAAGTGGGCGAAGGGGAATTCTGGTCATTGATTTTGCCCTTCGATGGCCACCACATCAACAGTTCCGGTTACCTCAAAATTGGTCATGCCAGGATAGGCAACCTGATCGACCCGTCCGAATTGTTCGGGGCGTAATGGCATCAGGCCCAGCCGGTCAAAGTTCATCTCGCTCAAGGCACGCAGGCGATCTGGCCGGTTAAGATAGGCCCATTCGGCGCGCAGCATCGCCAGCTCTTCGCGCATATGCCCGATATCGCGCTGAAGCTCTTCAACCTCGCCCAAAGCGGCTTGGGTTTTGTAATTTTCATGGTAAGCCCAATAGGCAAGACCCATGACCAAAACAGCAGAAAAAACGTATAGAAAAGCGCGCATCAGAGCTGATCCTTAAAGGTAATATCAGGCAGACCAAGACCGGCCCTCGGGGCGGGAGCTGCGGGAATTTCGGTGCGTGTTGCAACGCGTAATATTGCCGAACGCGCACGTGGGTTTTCAGCCAGTTCAGCTTTGTCAGGGCCAATCGCACGGCGCGGCGTTAGCCTAAACCCTGCCGGCGGGGGCATGATTTCAGGGGCATAACGGCTACCGCCACCGCCGCCACCTGAACGCGCCTGCAAAAACCGTTTTACAACGCGGTCTTCAAGCGAATGAAAGGTTACAACCGCCAGTTTTCCGCCGGGCTTAAGCGCACGTTCTGCGGCCTCAAGGCCCGCCAGAAGTTGCCCGAATTCATCGTTCACAGCAATGCGAAGGGCTTGAAAACTGCGGGTTGCGGGGTGGCTTTGGCCGGGCTTTGGCCGCGGCAGACAGCTTGCAATCAAAGCCGCCAGTTCCAGTGTGTTTGTAAATGGCTGGGCCGCGCGCATCCGCACAATCTTGCGCGCAATCCGGCGCGAGGCGCGTTCTTCGCCGTAATGATATAAAATATCGGCCAGGGTTTCTTCTTCAGCGTCATTTACCAGATCGGCGGCAGTTGGCCCTGTTTGGCTCATCCGCATATCAAGGGGGCCGTCACGCATAAAACTAAAGCCACGTTCAGCCTGATCAATCTGCATCGAGCTAACGCCAAGATCCAGCACAACGCCATCAAGCAGCGTGCCGGCCAATTCATCCAGCGCCGAAAATGTACCCTGTTTCAACACCAGCCGGTCGCCGTATTCACCGGCCCATTCCTGTGCCATTTCAAAAACCGCAGGGTCACGGTCAACGCCAATAACACAATCGGCCCCCGCCTTGAGCAGCCCGCGTGCATAACCGCCTGCGCCAAACGTGCCGTCCAGCCACAGGCCGGAAACCGGCGCGACCGCCTCTAAAAGCGGACGTAAAAGAACAGGGACATGTGGGGCTTGATCAACGGGTTCAGGGGCCATTTCAGCCACCGCTATTGATTGCCGGGAAGCAGTGAAAGCGTGTCAAAGTCATCTGGCTGGGTTTCCAGCCATGCCTTGACGCGGGCATTTTCAACTTCTTCATAGGTTTCGGGCTTCCAAATCTGGAAGGTATCACCGGACGAAATAAAGAACGCTTTGTCCTCCAGTCCGATTTTCTTGCGCAGCATCGCGGGCAAAACCAAACGACCGGTTTCATCAACACTTGTTGGAAACGACTGGCCGTTTATCAGGCGCGCAAGCATGCCGCGTTCAATTGATCCGCGTGGCATTGAGGCGATTTCGGCGTCAACCTCGTAAATTGCTTCCATTGTATAACATTCAAGGTATTTGCGCCGCTCATCGCCGTAAACAATGACAAGGTTCGGGTTCAAGCCCTCGGTCCAATCAGGGTCACTTACCTCAAGCACACGGCGAAACAGAGCGGGGATAGACACCC
>DAOUQO010000008.1 GCA_030625565.1 Aliiroseovarius sp.
CAAAACAGGCCGCGCCCAACGCGGCGCTTGCCAACCTTGCCAATTTCGAAGCCAGCCAAACACCGCGACCAAAGCGGTTGTTGCCGCAAACGACATCTGGAAACCCGGCCCAGGCAGGGCCTCGGGTCGCAAGATCATGACAATAAGGGCGGCCATAGCGACAGATCGAAGGGTTAAGGCACGCCGATCAAATAAAATGGCGATAAACATCGCCGCGACCATAATAAAGGCGCGCTGTGTGGCAACATTCCCCCCCGAAAGCGCCAGATAAAAGGCCCCCGCCAGCAACGCCAGAACCGCCGCGATTTTTTTGGTTGGATAGCGCAAGACAAGCCATGGAAATAACGCCAGTATATACCGCAAGGCCGCAAACACAAAACCGGTCAAAAGCCCCATATGCAAACCCGAAATAGCCAATAAATGCGCAAGGTTAGCCCCACGCAGGGCGGTAAGGGTTTGGGTGCCCATAGCAGCGCGATCCCCCGTCATTATTGCCGCAGCAAAGGCCCCCGCTTCGCCCGGCATTCGGGCCTGCACAGCCAATGAAATACGCATGCGTAAACGGTGCAAAAA
Source organism: Aliiroseovarius sp. (assembly GCA_030625565.1). Classification (GTDB taxonomy): domain Bacteria; phylum Pseudomonadota; class Alphaproteobacteria; order Rhodobacterales; family Rhodobacteraceae; genus JAAEUB01. The sequence goes on from DAOUQO010000008.1 coordinate 574, forward strand.
CAGCCCCGCGCGCCCGTCCACGGCAGGGGCCGCCGTTAGCACCGGAACACGCGTATAACCAACGGCGCCAAGCTGGCGAAACCACGCGAATCGCTGGAAATCAAAGCCCCCCGGTTCAACTGGGCCGGAAGGCGCCGACAGGTGCGCGGTGGTCATAATGCGTAAGCCCGGTTCGGGCATAATAAATCCCTGTTGCCCATGCAAAGACAGGCGCACATATGTTGGCGTTTTTTCAGGGCGCACCCCGTCAAGGCGCACGTGGTCCAGCGTCAGGCGCACGGCCTCGGAGCCAGAGCGGTCAATCATCACAATGCGGCCTTCGACAGCGCCATAAAAACGGTATTCCAGCACCGGCGTGGTCAGCATCACCGCGCGCGTCCCCGCAAGGCTTAACCCCGCAGTAACCAGTGCGATGGCATAAAGCAGCATTCCAGCACCGCCCGATATGCGCCAACCGATCAAAGCCAGCAAAGCCGCGCCAAACCAAAGCAGCGTTAAAGTTGCGACCGAAGGCTCAACCATCAATGAAAAATAGGTGCCAATGCCGCCACCCAGAAAAACCGGAGCCCACATAAATGCACGCCCACGCATCATTTCGATGCGCGCCAAGGCCCACCTTATCGGGGCCAGACTTGTCCTATGGCTCACGTTTGAATAGACCACGTCACAAGCTAGCTCCCTCATAGTTTCCAAAAGGTTAACGCGCCCATGTCTAATGACAAACAAATCGTCACCCGTATCGCCCCTTCGCCAACCGGTTATATGCATGTGGGTACTGCCCGCACTGCTTTGTTCAGCTGGCTTTATGCCCGTGGGCGCGGCGGAAAATTCCTGCTGCGCATCGAAGATACGGATCGCGCGCGTTCCACCCCCCAAGCAACACAGGCCATTCTGGATGGCATGGCATGGCTGGGGCTGGATTATGACGGCGACGCAATCAGCCAATTCGCGCGCGCCCCACGCCATGCCGAGGTGGCCCATGAAATGCTGGCCGCAGGGAACGCCTATAAATGTTTCGCGACGCAAGATGAAATCGCCGCATTTCGTGAACAGGCCCGCGCCGAAAAACGTTCAACCCTGTATCAAAGCCCGTGGCGTGATGCTGACCCTGATACGCACCCCGACGCCCCCTTTGTGATCCGACTAAAGGCGCCCCACGACGGTGAAACCGTGATCGATGATCAGGTGCAGGGGCGCGTAGTGATTAAAAACAATCAGCTGGATGACATGATTTGTTTACGTTCTGATGGTACACCCACCTATATGCTGGCTGTTGTCGTTGATGATTATGATATGGGCGTGACCCATGTAATCCGTGGCGATGACCACCTGACCAATGCCGCGCGCCAAATTACGGTATATAATGCCATGGGCTGGCCACTGCCGACCTATGCACATATCCCGCTGATCCACGGCCCCGACGGCAAGAAATTGTCAAAACGCCATGGCGCAACCAGCGTGGTTGATTACCGCGAAATGGGGTATCCTGCGGCAGCGATGCGTAATTATCTGGCACGCCTTGGCTGGTCACACGGGGATGACGAATTTTTCAGTGACGAACAGGCGCGCGACTGGTTTGATTTGTCGGGGTGCGGGAAATCTCCGTCACGTTTTGATTTCAAAAAGCTTGATAATATATCCGGCAAACACATCGCCGCCATGTCTGACAAGGCGCTTGTGGCCGAGGTTCAGGGCTTTTTAGCGGCAACAGGCCAACCAATGCTGCAACCGCAGAAAAGTGACGTAATGGAACAAGCGGCCTATTGTATTCGCGGCGGCGCGAAGAAGCTTGGGCAAGTCATTGATAAGGCACGATTTGTACTGGTTGACAGGCCGCTGGACGTCGAAGAAAAGGCGCTGAAGAATCTTGATATTGTATCCCGCGGTATACTGAATGAATTGACGCCACAGCTGCAAGCTGTTAGCTGGGACCGTGATACGTTGGAGGGCGTTTTGAACGCCCTTGCCGCAGCTAATGATCTTTCTTTTGGCAAGCTTGCAGCACCCCTGCGCGCAGCCCTGGCGGGCCGCACAGCGACACCCAGCGTTTTTGATATGATGCTTGTCCTTGGGCGCGAAGAAACAATCGCGCGCTTGGATGATGTGACCAATATGGAATCGGACACCTAGCCTGAAAACAGGCGGGAATGCCGGTGGGATGAAAAGGAATAAATAATGGCAGAAAAGACCGGCACCGCGCACCTAAGCTTTGGCGATAAAAACATTGAATTACCAATGTATTCCCCAACGGTCGGCCCCGATGTCATCGACATCACCACGCTATATAAGCAGGGCGGTGTTTTCACGTATGACCCCGGCTACACCTCGACCGCGTCGTGCGATTCCACCATCACCTATATTGATGGCAACGCCGGCGAATTGCTGTACCGCGGCTATCCAATTGATCAGTTAGCGGAAAAATCCCACTTTCTAGAGGTCTGTTTTCTGCTTTTGTATGGCGAACTGCCTTCGGCCACCCAACTTGAAGATTTTGAAAACCGCGTCACCAACCACACCATGGTGCATGAACAAATGATGCGCTTTTTCTCGGGCTTCCGGCGCGACGCACACCCGATGGCAATCATCACCGGCGTGATGGGGGCGATGTCTGCGTTTTATCACGACAGCCTTGATATTAACGATTCAGAACAGCGCGAAATTGCCGCTGTACGCATGATTGCCAAGATGCCAACAATTGCGGCGATGGCGTTCAAATATTCCATGGGCCAGCCCTTTGTGTACCCCAAAAATTCGCTGGATTATTCATCGAACTTCCTGCGCATGTGCTTCAAGGTGCCTGCCGAAGATTACGAAGTGAACCCGATTCTCAGCCGCGCAATGGATCGTATCTTTACGCTCCATGCGGATCACGAACAAAATGCGTCGACCTCGACCGTGCGCCTGGCTGGCTCATCGGGCGCGAACCCGTTTGCCTGCATCGCCGCCGGTATTGCGTGTTTGTGGGGCCCTGCCCATGGTGGTGCGAATGAGGCCGCGCTGAACATGCTGCAAGAAATCGGCACAGTTGACCGCATTCCTGAATATGTGGCGCGCGCCAAGGATAAATCCGACCCGTTCCGCCTAATGGGCTTTGGCCACCGCGTTTATAAAAACTTTGACCCCCGCGCCAAGGTGATGAAAGAATCAGCTGACGAAGTGCTGGACCTGTTGGGAATTGAAAATAACGAGACCCTAAAAGTCGCCAAAGAACTGGAACGCATCGCGCTTGAGGATGACTATTTCGTGTCCAAGAAATTGTACCCGAATGTTGATTTCTATTCCGGTATTATTCTGGATGCGATGGGCTTTCCAACATCGATGTTCACGCCCATTTTTGCCCTGTCGCGCACTGTGGGCTGGATTTCACAATGGAAAGAAATGCTGGGCGATCCAGCACAGAAAATTGGCCGGCCAAGGCAGCTGTATTTGGGTGCAACAGCACGCAATTATGTGGATGTTGAAAACCGCTAAGAAATTCGCTACACGGGGCGCGCAAACCTAAGGAGTGCGCGCCCCGTGCCAGACAGCAATACACCTAACAAAAAAATATTCCTCAAAGATGCTTATGCTTTGAAAACAACAGAAGATTCACAAAAACTGTATGATGATTGGGCCGAAACCTATGACGAAGGTTTTGCCAAGGCGCATGATTATAACACCCCGGATATAATTGCCGAATTATACGCGGAACGCACGCAGGACAAGACCGCGCGCGTACTGGATATTGGCGCCGGAACCGGACTGGTTGGCGAAGGGCTAATTCAGCGCGGAGTTGCAAATATTGATGCGCTGGATATCTCGGTTCCGATGTTGGATGTGGCCAAGCGCAAGGGATATTATCAAAACCTGATTATTGCCGATTTAAATGCCGATCTGGACATTGCCAACAACACCTATGGCGGCATTACATCCACAGGCACCTTCACCCATGGCCATGTTGGACCGGATGCGATTAACGGGCTTATGCGCATTGCCAGCCCCGGCGCTCTGTTCATTCTGGGCATTAAAGATGTAATCTATGAAAGCGGTGGTTTCGCCGCAAAATTTGCCGAGCTGGAAACCCAAATTTCTGATTTCGAAATTATCGAAAAAGCCGGATATGGTGAAAATGCGACGGCTGATTTACAGGCCTCACACACATGGGTTGCAGTTTTTCGCAAGGCATAAGCCCATAAAAGGGCCCCTAAACAGAATACAAAACTGTTGTTAGGCGGGCCAGTTGCACGCTTAGAAACAGTGTTTTTCCAAGAATTGTCTAAAATATTTCTATTTTTCGCCTCATAATCACCACAATTATCTTTGGATTCAAGTGGGGCGGATAAAATCATGACGGACATACCAGAAACAGACAACCCGGATGAATGCCTGAATTTTATCCTTGAGGGCGACGTGAATATTTCATTCACCTTCACCGAACTAGAGGGTGGCGACATTCAGGTAACCATGGAAGTTCACGACGACAACGAATTAACAGGTGACATTCGCGGGTTGTTTTTTGATATTGGTGACGAAAGCCTGCTGGACGCAATGAGTGTCACGGGCGATGACGTAACCGGCCAAAAATTTGATGCAAATAGCGTAACAAATATGGGCCATGGTAATAATATCCATGGTCACGGTGGAAACCATGCCGGCGCCTATGATGGCGGAATTAGCTTTGGCTCGCCGGGGATGGGCGAAGACGACATTCAATCCACAACCTTTATCCTGAGCCATGAAACCGACGCTCTAACACTAGAAGATTTTGCCGAAATGGATATAGCCGTGCGCCTGACTTCGGTTGGCGAAGAAGATGGTGACCGCGAAGATTCATTGAAAATATACGGTGAAACAACAAAATTCGTCTGCCGTGAAGACCAAGAAAAGGAAGATGAGGAAAAGGACAATAGTGAGGAAGGTGGCGAACCAGAAGCCATTCTGCCATTCATAGACCTGCCCGAAGAAAAATGCCCCGAGGACGAAGAGGAAGATCTTCTTCTCTATATTTAAGATTGAAAACTGTTGGGCCTGATATTTTACAGGCCCAACAATTACCTACCGGCCTTCGAAATGTGGTTTGCGTTTTTCCATAAACGCAAGCACACCTTCTTTGAAATCACGTGATTTTCCGCACTCGCCTTGCAAGCGGGCCTCTAATTTAAGCTGTGCATTCAGATCGTTATCGTAAGTTTCGCGCATTGCCTGTTTGATCCGGGCATAAGCCGCAGTTGGCCCAACGGCCAAAGTTTCAGCCCGCGCGCGCCAATGGGCCGCGAATTCAGCCTCTGGAATGGCCTCCCAAATCATGCCCCAATCACTAGCCTGACGCGCGGTGATTTTTTCGGCAAATAACGCGGCCCCCATCGCCTTGGCAAACCCCATTTGGCGTGGAAGCCAGTATGTGCCGCCCGCATCCGGGATCAGGCCAATTTTGCTGAACGCCTGCATAAACACCGCATTTTCCGAGGCAATGACCACATCCGCGGCCAAGGCCAGATTGGCACCGGCACCGGCCGCAGCCCCGTTTACGGCGCTGATAGTTGGAATTGGGCTGTCAAAAATAGCGCGCAACATTGGTTCATATTCATCACGCAAAGTGCGTTCCAAATTGACACTATCAACGTTGGTTCGATCACCTAAATCCTGCCCCGAACAAAATGCCCGGTTCCCTGCGCCGGTGATAACCAGCACCCGCGCTTTGGCTCCGGCTGCCTTGACCGCATCGGCGATTTCGGCGCGCATTTGGGTGTTTAGCGCATTCATAACATCAGGGCGATTCAAGGTCAGAACTGCCAGACCATTATCAATGGTCAGGGTGATTGTTGTGTATTGCATGTCGCCTCCGCTGAAGTTTGCGCCACCCTAACTGACCCTGCGCCGAAGGGAAGCTTAACGCGCCGTCATGGCGTATTATTCCTTTAAGATTGCCGCAAGGCGCGCCTGCTCTTCATCATTAAGGGCGGCACTATTACCAGTGTTGGCAGCGGTACGGCGGCGCGTATACAACACCCCACCCAACAAGGCCGTCAGAAATAAAACTGGACCAAGCGCCCAAAGAATAATATTGGCCCCATCGGTTTTTGGCGTCATCAGCACATATTCACCATAGCGTTCGACCACGAAATCAAGCACTTGGGCGTCGCTGTCGCCCGCCACCAGCCGTTCACGCACCAGCAAGCGCAGATCGCGGGCAATATCGGCGTTGCTTTCATCAATGTTTTCACCCCGACAAACCACGCAACGCAATTCCTGACTTAGCGCGCGCGCGCGAGCCTCTAGCACGGAATCCTGAAGCACCTCGTCGGGGTTAACCGCAAAAAGCGGCGTTGCGATAAGGGCAAATATTAGGGCCAGACGTTTCATTCTGCCGCCACTCCTTTTTGTACAGATTTGCGACGTGCAGCCCCTGCCGCGACGCGGTAACGCCGGTCGGTCAGACTGACCAGACCACCCAAGGCCATGATGATGCAACCCGCCCAAATCCAGTTGGCCAGCGGTTTAATAAAGGTACGCACCGCCCAGCCACCGTTATCTTGCGGATCACCAATAACCAGATACAGATCACGCCATAACCCGTTTGCAATCGCAGCCTCGGTGGTTGGCATAGCCTGCACCGGATAGATACGTTTTTCGGGGTAAAGCCGGACAATTTCGCGCCCATCGCGGCGCACCGACATTTCTGCCTGTGTTGAAATATAGTTTGGTCCCGGAATGCGATTAACGCTTTCCAGCGTCACCTCATACCCTGCGACCACATAAGGTTCGCCGATTTTTGCAACACGAATATCTTCGACCTGCCAAGCAAGCAATCCAGATATGCCAATGAAAACAATGCCTAACCCAGAATGGGCAAGCCCCTTACCCCAGTCGGCACGTGGTAATTTGAACAGGCGGCTAAACCTGCCGGCAACCCCACCGCGCCCCGTGCGTTTCCACAAGTCAACAATTGAGCCCGAAATCAACCATGCCCCCAGCGCCATTCCGGTTGGTGCAAGGGCGGATTTTCCGCTTTGCATCGCCCAAACCAAGGCCGCGACGGATAAAGCCAGCACTGCAGCCCCCATAAGGGGTTTTGCACTACGCCCTAGGCGCGCGCGTTTCCACGGCAGCATTGCGCCAATTGGCAAAACAATCGCCAACACCACCATGAAGGGGGTGAACGCGGCCTCAAAAAATGGGGCGCCAACCGATAGTTTGCGGTCAAAAAACATTTCCGCCATGAGCGGCCAGATAGTGCCAATAAAGACCACGATCGACGATACTGCCAGCAGGATATTATTAAGCAACAGCGCGCTTTCACGGCTGACCATTGCAAAGACCCCGCGGGCCTCCATTGCGCGGCCACGCACAGCGTACAGCATCAAAGCACCGCCGACGAATACCGCCAGAATGCCAAGGATGAACACACCGCGCGTTGGGTCGCTGGAAAACGCATGTACCGATGTCACGATGCCGGAACGGGTGATAAACGTGCCGATCAACGAAAAGCCAAAGCCAAGAATGGCCAGCAGAACTGTCCAGCTTTTCAGGCTTTCGCGTTTTTCGACAACGATGGCGGAATGCAACAGGGCTGCGGAAAACAACCACGGCATAAAGCTTGCGTTTTCAACAGGATCCCAGAACCAAAAGCCACCCCAACCCAATTCATAATAGGCCCACCAAGCGCCAAGCGCGATGCCAATAGTCAGGAAAATCCATGCCGCCAATGTCCATGGGCGAACCCAGCGCGCCCAGGCAGCGTCAACGCGCCCCTCGATCAAAGCGGCGACAGCAAAGCTGAACGTCATCGAAAGACCAACGAAACCAAGATATAAAAACGGGGGGTGAAACGCGAGGCCCACATCTTGCAATAACGGGTTCAGGCCTTGGCCATCAAAGGGCGGTTGGGCAAGGCGTAAAAACGGGTTGGAGGTGATCAGGCTGAAGGCCAAAAACGCGACGCCGATTGCGCCTTGCACCGCCAAAACGCGTGCCTTCAGGCTGGGCGGAAGGTTGGCGCCAAACAGCGCCGCCGTCGCGCCAAACAGTGCAACAATCAGCACCCACAGCAACATCGACCCCTCGTGATTGCCCCAAACTCCGGTGACTTTATACAGCATCGGTTTCAGGGAATGCGAATTCATCGTCACCAGTTGAAGCGAGAAATCCGAAGTTACAAAGGCATATGTTAACGCCGCAAACGCCCCCGCAATCAGTAAAAATTGCAATATGGCGGTAGGAACGGCCAACGCCATCCAGTTTTCCCACCCCTTATGCGCGCCGATCAGGGGTACAACCGCCTGTATCAGGGCCACGCCCAACGCTAAAACCAGCGCGAAATGTCCGAGTTCTGTAATCATAAGGTAACATTAATGTTTTACACATAATTGACCAGTCCCAAACATGTCTGACACGGTGAATTGATGCCATATTGGCCGCAAAAACACAGGATGGCGCGAACCCTGACTAATGCAATATGTATATCCCGGCAGAAACGGCCACAGCCCCGCCAATTGGCAACAAAAATGCGGCACCATGCAGGCCAAAAGAACGGTGAATAACCGCAAAATGCAGCACTGCGCCGACAAAATAAAACGGCAGAAAATTAAACAGAATCGGGCTTTCGCTGAGCCAGTCAGGTTGACCGCTGAGGTTGTAAAACCACCACCAGCCCATGACAAACCCTGCCCCCGCCCAAGAATAGGCCATACCTAAGGCAAGCGGGGTCGCGCGGACGATAAAAAGCCATAAGAACGTGGCCGCGATCATCATGGCCATCAGCGTAATCGCGCCATACGCCACTTGATAAACCGCCTGATAGCCCAACATCAGGTGACCAACCTGAAACAGCGCCATTAAAAACATCAACAACATGAATGCCTGTTTCATTTCAGCAAGACCTCTCTGACTGCGGCATCCAGATCACGCGCAGCTTTTTCATTACGTTCCAATGATTTTTGCAGCGCCATGCCGCCCAATATGCGACGCAAAAAGGCGCGAAATGCTTCTAATATGCCCGGTTTTTTCATCCGCCCCCCCTGACTGGCAGGCGTTCACGAATGATCGTTGTTATTTCGATCAATATAGCTGAATTTTTGTCCAAAACGGCGCGTGTGGCGATGTCTTTTTGCATATCGCGCCACAAAAGGTAGAACACCAAAAGAACCCAAGGCCCATGTTCGGCAACCAATTTCAAGATAAGATCAGAGCCCACCGTCTTGCCTCCACTTATCAAGTGCCGCGTTTGGGGCCGCATCTGGTTCAGGCTCGGACACCTGAACAGATTGGGATCCGGCTTCAAGCGCCTCAAGGGCGCGCAAGTTTTTCGTAACATCCCCGACACGCGCCATAGTATCGGCGATAGAGAGTTGAAATTCTTGACCTTTTGCCTGATGGCGGGAGCCGAAATAAAAGCTGACAATTGCGCCAAGCAGCCACCAAAGCGGGTCAGGCACCAACGATATTCCCTGCATTCTGGCGGAAAACCAGACCGGATTAACCATTGCCGAAATGAACATTCCAAGGGTTCCAAGCGCCAAAGCCGGGCGCGGCACCCGATTAAGACCATCCATGAAACGGTCAAATCGCCCGCGACGTGGCACCGTGAATTCAGCGGCAAACTGGTTTAGCGCAGCACTGCGATAAGACAGGTCGCGCTGTCCAGCTGCTTCGGCGTTTTCACGGAAAACCTCAGTGGTTTCACGCACTACATTGCGCCCGTTGCCAAATAACAGGCTGAAGAATGCTTCGATTACCCCCATGTGGCCACCCGCGCGCGATGTTCGCCGTCAGTCAGGTGATATTCGGGGGAAATAAAGGCCTCGGCGCGCAAAATCCAACCACCTTTGCCACCATCGCGGCGACGCGCATATTTACGACTGGCGGGGCGCCTGTCAGCCAAGCGGTAATAAAAATTCCGCCGCTCAATACCGTAAGCATCGACAAAAAAATCTGGGGCGCCATCATAGGCCGCCTTGGCTGCAGCGATGGTCTGTGGCCCAATCGCGCCATCAACAGAAATATCGTGACCCATTTGGCGCAGTAATTTTTGCAAAATGCGAACAGCCCCGCCGCCTGCGTTGACATACATGTCAAAGACCGATGCCTGAATGCTTTCCGGCAAGCTGCTGATCTGTGGGCGCTGATAATAATGTTCGACAAATATGTCGCGCGCACGGGTCCGGCTAAGGCGGCGCACATCTTGTTCGGTGACCCGACCATCCCCATCCAAATCCAGCCCAAGGCGGCGCATGGTGTGAATTGTAACACCAAAATTGGTGGCCCCACCGGGATCATCAGGGTCATTCACATAACCGCCTTCGCGGGCAATAATTTCATCTGCGATTTCAATAACAGTCTTCATCAGCCAATGCCCTCACGTGATAATCACGGGGGTAAGGCTGCTATCAGAGCGTTAACAAATCAGAAATCAGGCGTCCGGCTCTTCATAATAACCCTGTTCTTTCAGGGCATCGATGACTTCGGCAGGCATGTATTCTTCGTCATGTTTTGCAAGGATTTCAGTGGCTTGGAATATGCCATCGACATAAGATCCGGTGCCGATCATACCTTGGCCTTCGCCAAACAGATCAGGCAAAATCCCCGCGAACACCACAGGCACATCGCCGCCGCCATCAGTTACAGTGAAACGAACAGCTTCGCCATCACCACGCACAAGACTGCCTTCCAGCACCAGCCCGCCAATGCGAAACACCTCGGAGGCTTGCGGTGGTTCCGCCAGAACCTGCGCGGGCGAACGGAAATAGTTAATTCCGTCGCGCATCGCGTATCCAATCAACCCCGTGGCCACAGCCATGGCAACGAATGCCAGCACAATCACCTGAATACGACGTTGCTTTTTCAGCCCCTTCATTCCGGCCATTTTAAACCCTCCTCAGGGAAATACAGGGGCAAGCATAAGGCCCGTTGCCTCGTCCTCGCCCAACATAAGGTTAGCATTTTGCAGCGCTTGGCCGCTGGAACCTTTGGTCAGGTTATCCAGCGCAACCACGATGGTTGCCCTATTGTTAACACGGTCCGCAGTCACACCGATATGACAATAGTTCGATCCGCGGATATGTCGCGTCGAGGGCAGATCGCCCATTGGCAGCGTCACCACAAAGGGTTCATCCCCATAGGCGTCGACTAAGGTCTGGTGGATAATTTCAGGGTCACCGTGAACATAAACCGTGCCCAAAATTCCCCGATTTGCCGGAATTAGGTGCGGGGTGAATTGCACCCGCACATCACGCCCGGCAATCAGGCTGAATTCCTGATCAAACTCGGCTAAATGACGGTGTGTGCCGCCAGCGGCGTAAGCATGTGCGCCTTCGCTAAGTTCAGCGTGCAAAAGGTTTTCTTTCAGTGCGCGTCCTGCGCCTGATACGCCGGTTTTCAGATCGATTATGATATTATCCAGATCAATCACGCCAGCCGCAATCAAAGGCCGCAGCGCATATTGGCCGGTTGCCGCATTACAGCCGGTGCCAGCAACCACGCGCGCGGTGCAAATTTCATCACGGTAAAATTCGGTCAGGCCATAAACTGCTTCGGCCTGCACATCTAATGCCGCATGTTCGCCACCATACCAACGGGTATATTCCGCCGGATCACGCAGGCGGAAATCAGCAGAAAGGTCGACTATTTTCAAGTGCTTAGGCAGGTCGCGAATGACCTCTTGGCTGGTGGCATGCGGCAGGGCGCAAAAACACAAATCAACGTCGGAAAAATCAATTTCAGCGATTTTAGCCAACACCGGCAGGTTCAAATGGCGCAAATGTGGAAAGACCTGCGCCATCGCTAACCCAGCCTTGGAATTGGCCCCAAGGGCAACAATTTCCATATTTGGGTGGGTCGAAATTAAGCGCACAAGTTCGGCCCCAGTATAGCCAGAGGCCCCCAGAATAGCGATTTTATGCGGTGCTTTAGTGGTCATATCGACCTCGTATTGTTTCAATAAGAATGTAGGTGTTTTGTCGGGCCACTGCAATCACGCAGACGCGAAAGTGATCTTTCGTCGCAGGAAGGCCGTGGCGCGTTGGCTGACCTTTACCGGGTCGCCCGTGGTCAGAAAAATTGAGGCGTCACCCTGCCCCGACATATCCGGATGGCGCACCAAATAATCAGCCAGACTTTCGGCAACCAAATTAGCCTGCGAATACACCTTAACATCCGCGCCCAGCGCGTCCTGAAACACATCCACCATCAACGGATAATGCGTGCACCCCAAAATTGCGGCCTGTGGTTTTGGCATTTTGCGCATCAATGCGTCCACATGGCTGCGCACAAGGGCATCAGCCAAAATCATGTCGCCGTCTTCAATGGCGTCAACCACCCCGCCGCAAGCCTGCGCTTCGACATCGACGCCAATCGCGCGATACGCCAATTCACGCTGAAACGCGCGGGCAGCTACGGTTGCAGGGGTGGCAAAAACCGCCACATTTTGCACCGCAACTTCGCGTGGTGGTGAATTATCGCCCCAATTGCGTTCGGTCAGGGCCTCGATCAATGGCACGAAAACACCCAGAACCCGTTTACCTTTGGGCAATCCGTCTTCTTGCATCCGACGCAGGGCCGCGGCGCTGGCTGTGTTGCAGGCCAAAATGACCAAATCACAACCTTCGTCCCACAACCGCGTAACGGCATTGCGGGTCAGGTTCAAAATATCGTCCGCGTCACGCACCCCATAAGGCGCATGTACAGAATCAGCCAAATAGACAAGATTCAGGTTCGGAAGCCGCTTTGCAACTGCATCCAAAACCGTAAGCCCGCCAAGGCCGCTATCAAAAATACCTACTGCCATGACGCGTCTATGCCCCTATTCACCCGCCACTTTCAAGCCCGAACCGGCATCATTGGGGTTGCGAAACGCCTTGATCAGGCCATCGCGTTTGATCCGGGCTTTTTTGGCGTTATCCGTTTTTACTGGGCCAAAGCCACGAATGCCAAGCGGCAATTCCGCCAGCGCCAGCGCGGCGGTGCGATTATCATCGTTAAAGCCCTGCAAAACCTCGGCCATGTCGGATTCATAAGCATGAACCAAGTCGCGCTCCATTCGACGTTCATGGCTGTAGCCGAATGGATCAAAAGGCGTACCGCGCAGGCGTTTCAACGGCGCAAGCCACGTGATCATGCGAACCATGCCCGACCCGAATTTGCGTTTTTTGGGTCGCCCATCAGGGCCTTTGCGGGCAAATATTGGCGGGGAAAGATGATAACTTAGTTTCAGTTCGCCATCGAATTCAGCCGCCGCCTTGGCAGCGCTATCCTTAAGCAAACGGGCGACTTCGTATTCGTCTTTGTATGACAAAACTTTGTGATAACCCAGCGCAATGGCCTGTTTCAGGTCATCATCTTTGGCGCGGCCAACCAAGGCCAGATACCGTTTTGATAGGCGCTTTGACTGATAGGTTTCCAAGTGCTTGGCCCTGAATTCAATCTTATCTTCCAATGACTTAGGAAGTTCAGTGATTTCGCCATCAAGGTATGCGGCAGCCTTGGCCGGATGTTCCATTGCCCAGCGTCCCAGCGCGAATGCGCGGCGGTTTTTGTCGGCGGCCTGCCCGTTTAAGTCGATCGCTTGCATTAAGGCATCAAAGCTAAGTGGTACCAGCCCTTTTTGCCATGCAGCGCCCAGCACCATCATGTTGGAAAAGATGCTGTCGCCCAGCAAAATGCGCGCCAGATCGGTTGCGTCAAACATTGACAGGCGGTCGCGCAAACGGGCCTCAAGCGCCAAGGTCAGGCGTGCGCCCGGCAAGGTGAAATCGGGCTGGCGGGTAAAATCACCAGTGACAGTTTCGTGGCTGTCAACAACGGCGCCGGTGCGGCCGGTTTTGGTCAGGCCAAGGGTATTTGCACCGGCTGAAACCACCAATTCACAACCGATAATGGCATCGCATTCAGCGGTAGCCACGCGAATTGCATTAATGTCTTGGGGTTGATTTGCCAGCCTTAGATGCACCAGAACCGCGCCGCCTTTTTGGGCCAAGCCGGTCATTTCCATCATTCCGGCACCCTTGCCATCGATATGGGCAGCCTGCGCCATAATGGCCCCGATAGTGACAACGCCAGTGCCGCCAACCCCGGTGATCACGGTGTTAAATGTGCCATTTATGGCGGGTAGAGTGGGATCAGGCAGGTCAGGAATATCAAAGGTCGCGCTGGCGGTTTTCTTTAGCTTGGCACCTTCAACGCTGACAAAACTGGGGCAAAAGCCGTTAATGCACGAATAATCCTTGTTGCAACTGGACTGATCAATACCACGTTTGCGGCCAAGTTCGGTTTCAATTGGAACCAGCGAAACACAGTTCGAGGCTATGCCGCAATCGCCGCAGCCTTCGCAAATATCAGGGTTAATAAACAAGCGGCGATCCGGGTCGGGAAACAGGCCACGTTTACGGCGGCGCCGTTTTTCGGCAGCGCAGGTTTGCACGTAAAGGATGACCGACACACCCTTGATTTTGCTTAGATTCTCTTCGACTTCCAGCAAAGCATCGCGCTTGTGTACGCTAATCCCTTTGGGGAAATCGGCAAGATTAATATCTTCTTTATCATCATAAACAAGCGCCAGATTTTGCACGCCTGCGGCCAGCACTTCGGCCGCAATGCGCGGGGCTGTCAATCCGCCTTCGTTGGCCTGCCCACCGGTCATGGCAACGGCGTCATTATACAGAATTTTATAGGTCATGGTCGTGCCTGCAGCCTGTGCCGCGCGGATTGCCATAATGCCGGAATGGTTGAATGTGCCGTCGCCAATATTTTGGAAAACATGGTCGCGGGTGGAAAATGGTGCTTCGCCAATCCAGTTCGCGCCCTCGGCCCCCATATGGGTGAAACCGGTGGTTTCGCGGTCCATCCATTGCACCATAAAGTGACAGCCGATTCCCGCATAGGCGCGCGCGCCCTTGGGCAGCTTGGTTGAGCTGTTATGAGGACAGCCTGAACAGAAATATGGCAAGCGCGCTGCAATTTCCGGTGCATTATCGGCCTTTTGCGCGGCAGACAGCGCCGCAAGGCCAGCTTTTATGCCGTCAGTATCGCGGCCTTCTTCAATCAAAATTCCACCGATTTTTTCGGCAATCATGATGGGTTCCAACGCAAAACGGGTCGGGAACAATTCTTCGCCACGATCATTGCGCCAGCCATACACCCGACGCCCTTGGCGATTGTCGAATATGGCTTCTTTAATTTGGACTTCGATCAATTTTCGTTTTTCTTCGACAACAACGATCAAGTCCAGCCCTTCGGCCCATTCCTGAAACCCGCGCATATCCAGCGGCCATGTTTGGCCGATTTTATAGGTGGTGATGCCAAGGCGCGTGGCCTCATCCGCATCAATATCCAGCAGCGACAGCGCATGCACAAGGTCCAGCCAGTTTTTGCCAGCGGCGACAAAACCAATTTTTGCGCCTGCCTTACCCCAAACACGTTTGTCAATTTTGTTAGCGTTTGCAAAGGCTTCGGCAGCGACGCGTTTATAGTCGATCATCCGTGCCTCTTGCGGAATGCGGTCATCAATCAGGCGGATATTCAGCCCGCCTTCGGGCATATCAAAGTCTGGCGTAACAAACTGCATCCGGTCCGGTCGCCCATCAACAACCGACGTTACCTCAACCGTGTCTTTCATTAATTTCAGGCCAGCCCAGACCCCGGCAAAGCGGCTAAGCGCGATGCCATACAGCCCGTAATCAAGGATTTCCTGCACGCCAGCAGGGCTGAGCAGTGGCATGTAAGCATCGACCATCGCCCAGTCGCTTTGATGCAGCACCGTTGAACTTTCGCCCGTGTGATCATCGCCCAATGCCATCAAAACACCGCCATGTTGCGAGGTGCCGGCCATGTTGGCATGGCGCAGTGCGTCACCCGAACGATCCACCCCCGGCCCCTTGCCGTACCACAGGCCAAAAACGCCGTCATGGGTGCCTTCGCCGCGCAGCTCGGCCTGCTGACTGCCCCACAGGGCGGTGGCAGCAAGGTCTTCGTTCAGGCCGGGCTGGAACAAAATATCTGATGCCGAAAGCTGATTTTCAGCGCGCTGCATCCACAGATCAACAGCCCCGACGGGGGACCCGCGATAGCCCGTGACCAGCCCAGCAGTGTTCAGCCCGGCGGCTTTGTCGCGCGCTTTCTGGATCAGCATAAGGCGCACCAACGCCTGCGTGCCGTTCAGCAAAACCTGTGATTTATCTAAATCAAACCTGTCGTTTAATGTGATATCTGGCTTGGCCATAGCGCCCTCCGAATATGAACCATGGGGCATTTTAGGTCAAAAACTATGACCTACCAAGCGAAATCTTGCAAAGCACCTAAACATTATCGCTCGCGAAGGCACATTAATCAGTGCTATAGAGAAGCAGGAAATCAGCAATAGGTTCTTTTGGGATGGACTGGGATAAGCTCCGAATTTTTCATACAGTTGCTCATGCGGGCAGCTTTACCCATGCGGGGGACGTGCTTAACCTAAGCCAATCCGCGGTCAGCCGCCAGATTCAAGCGCTTGAGGAAAGCCTAAGCGCCACGCTGTTTCACCGCCATGCGCGCGGACTGATTCTGACTGAACAGGGCGAATTATTGTTCGACGCCGCAAAAACCATGTCACAAAGGCTGGATACCGCGGTCGCGCGCATTCGCGATTCGAAAGACAAGGTGATGGGCGAGCTGCGCGTCACAACGACCATCGGCTTTGGTTCATTGTGGCTGGCCCCGCGGCTTCATAAACTTTACGAGGCCCATCCCGGCCTGAAAATCGACCTGATGTTGGAAGAACGCGTTCTGGACTTGCCAATGCGCGAGGCCGATGTCGCCATCCGCATGAAAGAACCCAGCCAGGCCGACCTAATTCGTAAACGGTTGATAAATGTAAATATGCGCCTGTATGCGTCTTCGAAATATCTGGATTCACACAGCACGCTAACGGCCCCTAAAGACTTGGGAAATCATCGGCTTATTTGCCAAAATTCGCGCTCGGCGCAGGTGTCTGCTGCCTCTAGCTTTTCGCAGCAATTGTTTTCGTTTGATGTGCAATCCCTGCTGACAGTAAACAATTATTTTGGCGTGCTGCAGGCAACCATTAATGGGTTGGGCATTGGGGTGCTGCCTGATTATGTTACGGCCGACTTCCCCGACCTTCAGCACGTATTACCTGACCTGAAAAGCACTGACATTCCGGTTTTTCTGGCCTACCCTGAAGAACTGCGCCAATCAAAGCGCATCGCAGCCTTCCGCGATTTTGTGCTTGAGGAAATCATGGAAGAACGCCGCAGGCGCCGCGCAATCGAAGCCTGACCAAAAACTGCATAACCTAAAACTTACGGTTTATTGTATGTTTTCAAACAGTACCCCAAGGTATGCAATGGGCGCATATCGGCAATGCGCACACAAATCTTGAAAAATGATCAAAGCAACCCTAATTCTTATTCAAAGCTGGCAATTGTTAGTTTTTACCTCCCTGTTGAACTTGGCCGAGCTTTATGCTCGGCCTTTTTTTTATTGCAATAATTGGCAACACTTATCATCAGGCAGCAACGTTTGGCCTTCCCCTTTCAGGACCGACCCATTACAAGGCTCTCGTCAGAGGGGGCCACCATGTCTGAACCAAAAGTTACCGAAGAACTGATCGCCAAACACGGGATCAACGCGGACGAATATTCCGAAATTATCCGTATCCTGAATCGCGAACCGAATTTCACCGAGCTGGGAATATTTTCCGCCATGTGGAACGAACATTGTTCGTATAAAAGTTCTAAAAAATGGCTGCGCACCCTGCCCACCCAAGGGCCTCAGGTTATTTGTGGCCCCGGCGAAAATGCCGGAATTGTCGACATCGGTGATGGCCAATGCGTTGTTTTCAAAATGGAAAGCCACAACCACCCCTCATATATCGAACCCTACCAAGGGGCGGCAACCGGCATGGGGGGCATTCTGCGCGATGTTTTCACCATGGGCGCGCGCCCGATTGCGGCAATGAATTCGCTTTCTTTTGGCGAAGTCACGCACCCCAAAACCCGCCAGCTTGTGAACGGTGTGGTTGATGGCATTGGCGGGTATGGCAATTGTTTTGGCGTACCCACGGTGGGCGGCGAAGTCCGCTTTCATGCCGCCTATAACGGCAATTGTCTGGTAAATGCTTTTGCCGCCGGGCTGGCCGATACTGACAAAATTTTCTATTCCGCCGCCTCAGGTGTGGGCATGCCAGTGGTGTATCTTGGCGCGAAAACCGGACGTGATGGCGTTGGCGGCGCGACCATGGCATCGGCCGAATTTGACGACACGATCGAAGAAAAACGCCCGACCGTACAGGTAGGTGATCCCTTCACCGAAAAACGCCTGATGGAAGCCACGCTTGAACTCATGGCGACCGGCGCAGTCATTTCAATTCAGGATATGGGGGCCGCGGGCCTGACCTGTTCAGCGGTGGAAATGGGCGACAAGGGCGGCCTTGGCGTACGGCTAAACCTTGATGACGTGCCCCAGCGCGAACAGAATATGACCGCCTATGAAATGATGCTTTCGGAAAGTCAGGAACGCATGTTGATGGTGCTGAACCCTGCACTTGAGGCCGAAGCCCGCGCCGTATTCGTAAAGTGGGATCTGGATTTTGCCATTGTCGGTGAAACCATTGCCGAAGACCGCTTTGTGATCATGCACAAAGGCGTCTGCAAGGCCGATTTGCCACTGGCGACCCTATCAGGTTCAGCCCCCGAATATGACCGGCCATGGGTGGAAACACCCGCAGCCGCCCCCTTGGGTGACACGCCGCAAATTGACCCCATGGAAGGCCTGCGCGCCCTGCTTTCATCACCAAATTACGCGTCAAAACACTGGGTATACGAACAATACGACCAGAAAGTCATGGGCGATACCATGCGCATGCCGGGCATGGGCGCGGGCGTTGTGCGCGTGCACGGAACCAACAAAGCGCTGGCCTTCACATCAGACGTAACCCCCCGTTATGTAATGGCAAATCCAGTTGAAGGCGGCAAACAAGCCGTGGCCGAAGCATACAGAAATCTGATTTCGGTTGGCGCCATACCGCTGGCAACCACCGATAATATGAACTTTGGTAATCCGGAAAAACCCGAAATCATGGGCCAATTTGTCGGCGCGATAAAAGGCATTAGCCAAGCAGTTTCCGCCCTTGATATGCCCATCGTTTCGGGAAATGTTTCACTGTATAATGAAACTGACGGCACAGGTATTTTACCCACCCCGACCATTGGCGCCGTTGGGATTTTAAAGGATCTAGACACGATCATTGACGGGGTTGCACGCGACGGTCACGTGGCGCTTTTACTTGGCGAAAGCAGTGATCCTTTGGGTGGGCATCTGGGCCAATCCGCGATTTTGGCTGAATTTTTCAACCGTGAAGATGGCGACGCCCCGCATGTGGACCTTGGCGCAGAAAAACGCCATGGGGATTTCATTCTGGCAAACCATACCTTGATCAAAGCCTGCACCGACTTGTCGGATGGCGGCTTGGCCATGGCTGCCTTTGAAATGGCCGAAGCCGGCGGGGTTGGCATCCGCCTTGATACCGATGAAACCCCGGCTTTGTTTGGCGAAGATCAGGCGCGTTACCTGATTGCCTGCAATTTTGACGAGGCCGAGGCCCTTATGGTTGCCGCTGGTCAGGCTCAGGTGCCGTTGCGATCGGTTGGTACATTTTCGGGTGATGAAATCACTTTCGGGGCGGCCACTTGCCCTTTATCGGAACTGTCTGAAATCCACCAAACCGCTTTTGCCCGGCAGGCCACCTAGGCCAAAAAATATCACACGGCCATGCCCCTTGCACAGCCCCGCCCTGCACATTACATCTTTTTAAACAAAACGGAGACGCGCGCATGGCAATCGATGCCCAAACAATAACCAACTTGATCCTCGAAACCTTCCCCGAAGCAACGGTAAACGTTCAGGGCGAAGACGGCACCCACTTTGCAGCCGAAGTGATTGACGAAAGCTTTCGTGGAAAAAACCGCGTCCAACAACAACGCGCTGTTTATGCCGCCCTTAAGGGCAAAATGGATGGCGCACATGGCGAACTACACGCCTTGGCCCTGACAACAAAAGCACCGGAGTAAGAAAAATGACTGACGCAAAAACACAAATCGAAGAAACCGTAAAAGCCAACGATGTGGTGCTTTATATGAAGGGCACGAAAGATATGCCGCAATGTGGGTTTTCATCCCGCGTGGCCGGGGTTTTGAACTTCATGGGCGTTGAATTTGCCGATGTAAACGTGCTGGCAGACGAAGGCGTGCGCCAAGGCATCAAGGATTATTCCGACTGGCCAACCATTCCGCAGCTTTACGTCAAAGGCGAATTTGTCGGTGGCTGCGATATCATCACCGAAATGACCCTGTCAGGCGAACTTGATACGCTTTTCACCAAAGAAAATATTGCGTTCAATCAGGAAGCTGCCGACAAAATCCGCGAAGCCAACGGCTAAGCAACCATACAGCAGCCCCGTCACAACATCAGATTGTGACGGGCATTGCCCCCTACGCACAAGTTTCTAACTTGCTTCGGCTTTTGCCTCTAACGATGTGGCGATAAATTCAGCCCGCGCGGCGATCTCGGACAAGGTATCGGTTACAGAATCAGGAATGACCGGAACTTCGACCTGCGCAGGGTTGGCTTTTAGGGCTTCAAGTTCTGC
This sequence comes from Aliiroseovarius sp., assembly GCA_030625565.1. GTDB lineage: Bacteria > Pseudomonadota > Alphaproteobacteria > Rhodobacterales > Rhodobacteraceae > JAAEUB01. Next base: position 21,188 of record DAOUQO010000008.1, read on the forward strand.
CGTAACTTTGGCTAACTTGTCTTCTGATATCTTCAGGCTATCTTCCATGCCCGCGGTTTTATCCGCTAACATCAGCCCAGCCATTAACAGCATTCTGGCTTCGGTCAAATTGGCAATCTGGCCGGATAAAACGCTTGCTTCTATATCCAGCATTGCGGCGGCTGATTTAAGAAAATGCTCTTCGCCTTCCTGACAGGCCACGTCAAAATCCCGTCCGCCCACTGAAATCGTTACGTCAGGCATTGCCGCTCTCCTCGTTAGTGGTGGTATCGGCATCTTTGGTGGATTTAATCATTGGCGAAAGTTCCGAAAGGATCGCATCCAGTTCAGCCCTGTCTGCAGCCTGGGCCGCGCGCAAGGTTTCCAGTTCAGCCATCATCGACTGATTAATCAATTCCGGATCAGCCACGCCTGCGCTGACGGCTTCGCGCAACGCCTTGTTATTCATACGCAATTCACTGCTGACCTGTCGCATCCGGGTAATACTTGCATCGCCGGTATCAACCTCGCCGCGCAAGCGTTCGACTTCTGCGGTAAGGTTAAGAATCTTGTCTTTTTGTTTGGATTTTACCGACTTAACCCGTTCTTGCAGTTGCGCATTAGCGGTTTTTTCATCCTCTAAAGACGCCTTTAGGGCTGTCATCTGTTCTTCTAAGCTGGCCTCGGGTTTTGGCCCAAGGGTTTCAAGCCCTTGCCCAATCCGGTCTAAAGCCGCTGTGATCCTGCCCTCAAGCTCGGAAATATCCGTCATATTTTACCCTGCACAATACCTGTATTTGCATCTTGCGATAACGATAGCACCCAGCCTGCTTTCAGGCAAGTTCTTGCTGTCATTGTATTTTTCACAACACCTGTTGCCCGTGGCGCAATCTAGCCTTCCAAGCGTGAAATAATTACTGTGGTTTCAGGCTTGTGGCCAGTTTCGGCCATAGTGGCTTTGCGCGCAATTTTCCTAAGTTCATCGCCCAGCTTATCGTCATCGGCCAATGTTTTACGTCCAGCACGCATAAGGAATTGCCCCAGATCCTCTTCAAGAACCTCAATCAGGGCAGCGCGTGAATTCCCAGTTTCCGGCAGGCCCATGATTTCAACCCAAGGCTCGCCCAAGGGCGCGCCATCCTCGACAATTACATTGATCAAAACGTGACCATTCAATGCCATGCGGATACGGTCGCGCACCACCCCGTCAAGGGCGCCGATCAAGATGTTGCCATCCAGATAAATCCGGTCGACTTCTACATGTTCAACCACCCGCGGCGCATCGCCGGTTAGGTCACAAACCGCGCCATTAACCACAACCATCGCGTTACGGCCATTTTCAACGGCAAGCCCCGCATGTTTGCGCAAATGCCGGTGTTCGCCGTGCATCGGGATAACGATCGCTGGATTCAAAATCTCATGCGCCCGCAGAATGTCAGGTTGATTGGCATGGCCAGAAACGTGGTAAAGGTCGCTTTCGGCAATCACATCAACGCCCATTTCGCTATAGGCATTCATAATGCGCGCAACCCCGCGTTCATTGCCCGGAATAGTTTTTGAGCTGAACAAGAACATGTCCCCTTCGGCCATTGTCAGGCCCAGATATTTCCCGCGCGCCAATTGCGCAGATGCCGCCCGGCGTTCGCCTTGTGATCCTGTCACCAAAAGCATCAGGTTTTCGCGCGGAATAGTACGGGCATCTTCGGGTGGAGTTATGGTTGGGAAATCCGTCAGAATGCCGGTTTCGACACCCGCGCGCACCATGCGTTGCATAGAGCGGCCGAGCAAACAAACCGAACGGCCCGCCGCAGCGCCGGCCTCGGCCAATTGCTGTACCCGCGCCACGTTTGAGGCAAACGTCGTTGCTACAACCATGCGGTCAGCGCCTTTGACAAGTTTGATCAGTTCAGGGCCGACTGATGCTTCAGAGCGGCCGGGCTTGGTAGAAAATACATTGGTCGAATCGCAGATCAGGGCCTTGATGCCGCCTGCAGCAACCTTGCGCCACAGCCCTTCGTCAAAGGCATCGCCCAGTACCGGCGTTTTATCCAGCTTGAAATCCCCCGTATGCACAAGGCGGCCCGCTGGCGTGTCGATAACCAGCCCCGAACTTTCCGGAATTGAATGGCTAAGCGGCAGGAATGAGATTTTGAACGGGCCAGCCTGAATTTCTTCGGGATAGGTGCCAACAACGATGATCTCGTCAGGGTTTTGACCCGCCTCTTCCATCTTGCGTTTAGCGTGATAGGCAGTAAAGGGCCGCGCATAAACCGGTGCTTTGATCTGGTTATACAAACGCCCGATTGCACCGACATGATCTTCGTGAGCATGGGTGATAAAAACGGCCTCAAGCCGGTCAGCGTTTTTCGCCAGCCACGTGATATCAGGCATGATCAGGTTCACGCCTGGCGTGGTGTCCATATCTGGAAACGTCACGCCAAGGTCCACCAAAATCAGGCGTTCCTTGCCGGGCTTGCCCCAACCATAGACATAGGCGTTCATGCCAATTTCGCCAGCGCCGCCCAGCGGCAGATAAATCAGGCGTTCATTTTTGCTCATATACTGCGCTTCTTTTTGTTGTAATCGGAAATGACGGTCAGACCATGCATGGTCAGATCGCCCTCAATTTTGTCAAACAGGTTTTCGCCTTGCGCGAACAAAGGTGCAAGCCCCCCCGTGCCGATCACCTTCATGCTTGTGCCATATTCAGCACGCACCCGCGTAATCAACCCTTGGATCAGGCCAACATAGCCCCAGAAAATTCCGGATTGGATGCAAGCAACGGTGTTGGTGCCGATGACTTTTTCAGGCTGGCCAATATCCACATGTGGCAACGCAGCCGCCCCTTGGTGCAGGGCCTCAAGCGACAAGTTAACACCGGGGGCGATGACGCCGCCGACATAGGCCCCGTCATGGGCCACCACATCAATGTTGGTGGCGGTGCCAAAATCAATCACCATCACATCACCGCCATGGCGTGCATAGGCCCCCGCAGCATTTGCCAGCCGGTCCGATCCAACAGCCGTTCCCGGGTCAACCCGCGGCTTAACCGGCAACAGGCAATCGGGTTTGCCAACCACCAGCGGACGACAACCAAAGAAGGTGTCGCAAAACACCCTGAGGTTCCAAACCACGCGCGGAACAGTCGATGAAATGATCACATCGGTAATGTCGGGCGTAATGCCATAATGGGAAATCAGCGTTGTAAACCACGTAAAATAGGCATCCGCTGTGCGCGAATGATGGGTCGAGGTTCTAAGCGTGCACAGAAATTCCGTGCCGTCCCACAGGGAAAAAACCGTGTTTGTATTACCGCAATCTATGGCCAAAAGCATATTGCCTGCCCCCGTTTAGAAAAACACATCGCCCGCCGCAATTTTGCGCGGGCCTTGATCCGTTAATAGAATAAGTTGCCCGTCTACATCTATATCCTGAAAGATGCCGTGCAATTCTTGATTTGGCAAGCGCACGGTAATGCGCTCTTTGATCCGCGCGGCGTGCGCCATCCATGCATGGCGGATCGGGGCAAAACCAAAATCAGCGAACTGTGCCTCGCGCAAGGCGTAAGCGGTGGCAAATATGGTCAAAAAATCCAGCGGCGCAATCTTAGTGCCAACGGCATCATATAATGAAACCGGTGGCAAGGCGCGCGCTTCGACTTGGGCGGCATTGGGCGCGGATGCAAGATTAACGCCGACCCCGATGGCAAGGCCACCATTTGGCAGACCCTCAAGCAAGATTCCGGCCAGCTTGCCACCATTCAGCAGCACGTCATTAGGCCACTTCAATGCAAATAATGCAGGTTGGCCGGTTACCGAAACCAACGCGTCATACAGCGCGATTGAGGCAATGAACGAACGCAGCGCGGCAGCCGCAGGCACACCCGCATTTGGCAAGACCAGCGTGCCGGCAAAATTGCCCTTGGGAAACACCCAAGGCCGGCCACGGCGCCCGCGCGCGGCAGTTTGTTCATGGGCGAAAATCCATGTGGGGCCGGACAGGTCAGGCGCAATGCGCCCGGCCTCGTCCAAGGTGCTGTCAATGCTTTGCAGCTCAATGCAGCCATACCCATCGGGCCAAACGTTCATTGCTATACACCCCGGAATTTTCGAAAATTCTGGTTCGATTTTTGTGAAAAAATCGGGTCAGTGCCCCGGTCAGTTAACAAGTGCCGCCGCCGCTGTTGCTGCTGCACCTTCGATGCCCAACAAGTTCACAACCCCAAGGATCATAATCGCGGCAGATCCGACCAGAGCCACCCATGCCGCAGGTGACATATTGGTTTCGACCCCGTCATTTTCTTCACCGAAATACATGAAATAAACGATGCGCAGATAGTAAAACGCGCCAATGACCGACGCAATAACACCTGCAACAGCCAGCCATGTCAGCCCCGCTTCAACCGCAGCTTTCAGCACATAGAACTTGCCGAAAAAGCCAACCATTGGTGGCACGCCCGCAAGGCTGAACAGCAAGACCAGCATCGCCAGCGCCTTAAGTGGTTCGGTGCGCGCATACAGGTTCAGGCTGGAAATGTCGGTGATAGGTTTGCCGTCACGCTCCATCGACATGATGAAGGCAAAGGTGCCAACATTCATCGTTAGGTAAATCGCCATGTAAACCAGCATCGACTGCACACCAAACACAGTACCCGCCGCAAGGCCAAGCAGGGCAAAGCCCATATGCGCAATCGACGAATACGCCATCAGGCGTTTGATATTTTTCTGGCCAATCGCGGCGACCGCACCAAGGAACATGCTTAGCACTGCCAGCAGGCCAAGGATCTGTTGCCAATCGGCAATTGCCCCGCCAAAGGCATCAAACAGCACCCGCGCCAGCAGGCCCATTGCCGCCAGCTTTGGCGCTGTGGCAAAGAATGCAGTGATCGGTGTGGGCGAACCCTCATAGACATCCGGCGTCCACATATGGAACGGCACAGCGGAAACCTTGAACGCCAGTCCAGCAACCACAAAGGCCAGACCAATCAGCAGGCCCATGCCTACATGACCGTCATTAACAGATGTAATAATGCCGCTGAACAACGTGGTCCCGGCATAGCCGTATGACAGTGACGCACCATATAACAACAGGCCAGAAGACAGCGCGCCCAGCACGAAATATTTCAGGCCAGCCTCGCTTGATTTGGTGCTATCGCGGTTCAGGGCCGCAATGACATAAAGCGACAGCGATTGCAGCTCTAGCCCCATATAAAGCACCATCAAATCGCCCGCTGAAACCATGACCATCATGCCAACACTGGCCAGCGCAATCAGCACAGGGTATTCAAACCGTAGCAGCCCGCGACGCTCCATTGTGGCGCGCCCAGCCAGCATTACCGCCGCGCCTGAAATCAGGATTGCGACCTTGGCAAAGCGCGAAAAGGCGTCATCGGTGAATGATCCGGCAAAGGCGCTGTTGGCCCCTGCATCATTGGTTCCAATCCACAAAGCCAGCGCCAGCATTACCGCCGCAGTTGCCCAGACCAGCAGTCGGGCGACCTTGTCCTTGCCTGTATACACAGCCCCCAGCAGCGCCAGCATGGCGAAAACCGCCAGCACCAGTTCGGGCATTACCGTTTGAATATCGGCGTTGATCATTGATCCGCCCCCTTAATGCGTGGCCACTACCATGCCCA
>DAOUQO010000249.1 GCA_030625565.1 Aliiroseovarius sp.
CCTACTATCGCAAATACCCCACCCCCTGACGAAGCAGAAAAGCTTGCAAAAATTGCACTAAAGTTCGATGTGGCGGCCCAACAGGCGCGAAATAAAGCTTTGGGGCGCGCGGGTGAACAACTTGCCCTAGCACATGAAAAACAAGTTTTGAGAGATGCAGGGAAGCCAAATTTGGCGCGTGCAGTGCGCTGGGTATCAGAAGAAGATGGGGATGGTGCCGGCTATGACATTCAAAGCTTCACACCCGAAGGAGACACTCGGTTAATTGAAGTAAAAACGACAAAAGGATGGGAGCGAACACCCTTCTACATTTCCCAAAATGAATTAGCCGTAGCTGAGAGAAACCCAAATGATTGGCTGCTTTTGCGTGTTTGGAATTTATCTAAAACCCCGCGTGCCTTTGAATTACGCCCCCCATTAAGCCAGCATGTGGAATTAATGCCAACAAGTTTCAAAGCAAGTTTCAGGTAAACATAGGTCAGCGCCTGAGCCTAAGTCCCGCACATGACTACGTCATGCACACCGGTGGGTGCGAAGCGCCCTGTCGTGTTGGAAACACGCCTTTGGCGTGATGGGGAGGGTCGGGCGCTGACCGGCGGTGCCGGTCAAGTAATCCGTGGGGCGGGCCGCAAGCTCCCGGGCCACGTGCATTACTTATTTGGTTATTTGGGCGGTGCTATAGCTTGGGGCCATCGGGGTGGCCGCAAGCTGGTTTTTAAGTAAAGCGATCAATAATCGCGCAGGGATATCACGCCGAATGTGCACAATTTTTGGCAATCCGTGGCGTCTGTTCCGGCGGCATCCAAGCGCAGGTTCAGGGCTGATCCGCGGCCCTCAAAGCGGTAATCATCGCATTCGCTATCTGTTGGGTATTCGCCGGTATCATCACCAAAATCAATCGCGGTGCATTGCGTGGCGGCAAGGGAATCTTGGGTATGCCACAGGGTCAGTGCGCCGCCTTGGTAACCCGACAGGCAATCGGTTGCGTCATGGCCCATATGTTCCCAGCTAAGGGATGCGGTCATACCTGCGCCGACAAAGCGGCGGTCATCGCATTCGCCATCGGCCACATACGGCCCTTCGTCATCGCCAAAGTTAATGCCGTCAAACATCACGCTGGTCATTTCAGGCGTTGCGCCGCTGCCGGGCTGTTCGCGTTCAGATCCACCTTTGGTGCTGCCCCCGACCGAAGCGGTCGAAGTGGTGGTTGAAGCCGGAGGTGTGGGAGTCGGTGTGGATGTGGGTGTGCCCGAGCCAACAACCGTAAGCGTGCCGGCATTAAAGGCGGTCGCGCAATCGGTCGCGTCATGGCCAATATCGCTATCAAGCAACATGGTTGTGGTCATTCCGGGGCCTTCAAAGCGCGGATCATCGCATTGGCCATCATTGGCCCAGCGACTGGAATCATCCCCAAAATCAACATCTTGGGCATATGCCGGTGCTGAAAGCACCAAAAGGGCAACAACTGAAATGGATAAACGCATGGGGGCTCCTAATGTTTTATGTGATTGCGACCATTCTTTCGTGAACCAACACGTAAAGCAACCCATGTTTGCCGGCGGCTTTGCGCAGCTTTCTATATCGGGGGATATGTTGCAAATCCTTGGCAGCGGGGCCATACAGGCAAGAACGAAAACCGGAGCAGATATGTCTAGTTACCTTGAGTTTGAAAAGCCGCTTGCCGAAATCGAAGCCAAAGCAGCAGAACTGCGCGCCATGGCACGCGCCAGCGAAGACGATGTTGACATTGAAAAAGAGGCAGGCGCGCTGGATCAAAAAGCCGCCGGCATGCTGGCAGAACTTTATTCAACCCTGACCCCGTGGCGCAAATGCCAAGTGGCACGCCACCCCGAGCGGCCCCATTGTCAGGATTACATCAACGCGCTGTTTACCGAATACACGCCGCTTGCTGGTGATCGAAACTTTGCCGATGACCACGCGGTTATGGGCGGGCTGGCGCGCCTTGGCGGGGTGCCTGTTGTGGTGCTGGGTCAGGAAAAAGGTAACGACACCAAAAGCCGCATCGCGCGCAATTTTGGCATGGCGCGGCCCGAAGGCTACCGCAAGGCCATCCGCCTGATGGATCTGGCTGACCGGTTTGGCCTGCCGCTGATTACGCTGGTGGACACGCCCGGTGCCTATCCGGGCAAAGGCGCGGAAGAACGCGGCCAATCCGAGGCGATCGCGCGTTCAACCGAAAAATGCCTGACAATCAAAAGCCCAGTGATTTCGGTGATCATTGGCGAAGGTGGTTCCGGCGGGGCGGTGGCCTTTGCCACGGCCAACAAGGTGATGATGCTGGAACATTCGATCTATTCGGTGATCACGCCAGAGGGCTGCGCGTCAATCTTATGGAAAGACGCCGAAAAGATGCGCGAAGCGGCCGAAGCCATGCGCCTAACTGCGCAAAACTTGCATGAGCTGGGCGTTATCGACCACATCATTGCAGAACCCACCGGCGGCGCCCAACGCGACCGCGACGCAACCATTGCCGCAGTCGGAGTTGCGCTGGACGACGAGCTGAAAAAACTGATGAAGCAGGCCAAGGGCGATAAATTGATGAAAGCCCGCCGCAAGAAATTTCTGGAAATCGGCGCGAAGGGGTTGGCGGCCTAAAATACGGGGCTTTGCCCCGGACCCCAGGATATTTTCAGCAAGAGGAAGTTAGCAGGCTTTAAATTCAGGTGCATTATTTGCTTACCACAGAGTTTTTGCCGCCTTGTCCGGCCATTCCTGATCATATGTTTTGCCGTCAAATTCACCCGAAGTAATTTCCTTTAGCATCGCCCCTAAGGTTGGCAAGCCTTCGGACTGGT
>DAOUQO010000123.1 GCA_030625565.1 Aliiroseovarius sp.
GCCAAGCGGGGCACTGCTGTGCGGTCAATTTCACTGGTCGCGGAAAATAACGGCCATATCGAAGGTCGCGTCGAAGGCCAGCGCATCGTGATCCTGACCGAATTCGTGAAGAAAAAGTAGCCGCGACAATTTATCCGGAAATAGGTGGTTATAATCCGCGATAAAACCCTTAGTTATGACTTGATAACAAGCATCATAAAGCCGGAGCCCACAATGCCCAAAGGTTACAATCGCACCCAGATCCGCCTGCACTGGATCATTTTCATCCTGATTGCCGCGCAATATATCCTGCATGAACCCATCGTGGACGCATGGAAAAAAATGTCTGAAGGGGCCGAGGTCGGGTTTTCACCGTTGGTTGCCGCGCATGTATTCGGCGGCATTCTTGTGTTTGTTTTGATGCTGTGGCGCATTGCTGTGCGCCTGAAACGCGGCGCGCCATCGCTGCCTGCCGAAGATGCCGGGATCACGAAACTTGCGGCCCATGGCACGCATTTGGCGCTGTATGCCTTGCTGCTTTTGCTGCCAGTTTCCGGTGCTATGGCGTGGTTTGGCGGGGTCGAAGCCGCCGCTGCCGGCCATTCGGTGATGCGCCTTGTTTTGATTTTGTTTGTGCTGCTGCACGTCGTCGGGGCGCTGTATCACCAGTTTTTCCTGAAAAACAACCTGCTGGACCGGATGCGCACCCCTGATCGCGATTAGGCCGCTTTGATCCGGATCAAAGACGGGCCACATATATTTGGCCATCTGGGTGTCAAATTCAAAACTGAAAGGGCCTGAAATGCTTCGCTTGTTTTCACTGCTTTATGCGGTCATCGGCACAACCATGGCGGGGATTGTCATGATCGTTGCTTTGGCCACTGGCTATGACACGCTGCAATATGTTGTTTCGGCTGTTGTTGTCGGCTTCCTTGTCGGGGTGCCGGTCACGTGGCTGATTACCAAAAAGCTGATCAATTTATAAACTACGCCTTGAGGGGCCGCGCTGCAGGCGTTATCCAAACGCCAGCGGTCCCGTAGCTCAACCGGATAGAGCACCTGCCTTCTAAGCAGGGGGTTGGGGGTTCGAGCCCTCCCGGGATCGCCAATATCCATATTTTTGCACCTGTTGGCTTGCTAAAATCACGAATAATATTGACATATTTGCTCGGCTTGTTTTTTGATTGACTGATCAGCCAATCAAATCGGAGCGCGATATGCAGGCGGATTTTGTCATTATTGGTTCGGGGTCGGCTGGGTCGGCCATGGCGTACCGGCTGTCGGAAAACGGCAAATATTCCGTGCTGGTGCTGGAATACGGGGGCTCTGATGTCGGGCCATTGATCCAGATGCCCGCAGCGCTTTCTTATCCGATGAACATGAAACGTTATGACTGGGGCTTTAAAACTATGCCCGAGCAGCACCTGAACGGGCGCCAATTGGTGACACCACGCGGCAAGGTTATCGGTGGCTCGTCCAGCATTAACGGCATGGTGTTTGTGCGCGGTAATCCTGGTGATTTTAACCATTGGGCCGCGCGGGGTGCGACCGGATGGGGCTATGATGATGTGTTGCCGTATTTTAAGCGGATGGAGCATTGGCACGGCGGAAAATCCGTTTGGCGCGGTGATAGTGGCCCGCTGCATGTCACCCGTGGGCCGCGCGATAATCCGCTTCATGCTGCCTTTGTTCAGGCGGGCGCGCAGGCCGGTTTCCCCCTGACCGACGATTATAACGGCGCAGTTCAGGAAGGCTTTGGCCCAATGGAGCAAACAGTCTGGCGCGGGCGGCGCTGGTCTACGGCAAATGCCTATCTAAAGCCTGCGTTGCGGCGGCAAAATTGCGACATTCTGCGCTGTTTTGTGCGCAAGGTGGTGATCAAGGACGGCCGCGCTGTCGGGGTCGAGGTTGAGCGTCGTGGCGCGATTGAAACCATCACCGCCCGGCGTGAGGTGATCATCGCCGCCAGTGCGATTAATTCGCCAAAAATCTTGATGTTGTCGGGTATCGGGGACGCTGCGCATCTGGCCGCACATGGCATTGATGTGGTGGCCGACCGCATCGGGGTTGGCCAAAATTTGCAGGACCATCTGGAGCTGTATATCCAGCGCTCCAGCCTGCAACCGATCACATTGTATAAACACTGGAACTTGTTCTCAAAGGCCGTAATCGGCGCGCAATGGTTGTTTTTTAAATCTGGCCTTGGCGCCTCTAACCAGTTTGAAAGTGCTGCATTTTTGCGTTCCCCCGGGGCAGAATACCCCGATATACAATACCATTTTTTGCCCATTGCTGTGCGCTATGATGGCCGGATTTCGCCGCATGGGCACGGTTTTCAGGCCCATGTTGGTCCGATGCGTTCAAAGTCGCGCGGTGCGGTAACGTTGGCAAGTGCGGACCCAAATGTGGCCCCCGAAATTCGGTTTAATTACATGAGCCACCCTGATGACTGGGTCGAGTTTCGACATTGCATCCGCCTGACCCGCCGTATTTTCAAGCAGGACGCATTCAAGCCCTTTGCCGGTGATGAAATTCAGCCCGGTGATGGCCTGCAAACGGATGATGAGCTGGATGAATTTATTCGCAACGATGCAGAAAGCGCCTTTCATCCCTGCGGCACTGTCCGAATGGGTGCCGTGGATGATCCGGGGGCGGTTGTTGACCCGAAATGCCGGGTGATTGGCGTTGATGGGCTGCGGGTGGCCGACAGCTCAATCTTTCCGCGTATTCCTAATGGCAACCTGAATGCGCCATCGATTATGGTGGGGGAGAAAGCTGCCGACCATATTTTAAATCAGGATTAAAGCTACTGAGATAATGGGCGGGGGAAAAACAAGACAGAGGCCGGATTTTTGCGATAACCTCCTCATAAATGCCCCAATCGCCAGCTAATTCAAAGGGAGAGCAGGTTAACCTTGGTTAATGTAATGAAAACATACGATCCTCATCCGACCTATCGGCCTGAAATTGATGGGATGCGCGCCATTGCCGTGCTGGCGGTGGTATTTTTCCATTTTTCGGGGGCGATGTTTGGCGGTGCTGGAATTGGCGGCGGCATGGTTGGCGTCGATATTTTCTTTGTCATTTCCGGTTTTCTGATTGGCGGCATTTTGATGCGCGAACATGGGCGCACCGGGCATATTGCGCTGGGCCGGTTTTATCTGCGCCGCATTCGCCGCCTTGCGCCTGCCTATTTTGCCATGGCGGTGGTGTCGTTGGTTGCTGCTTGGGCCATCTTACTGCCGTTTGAATTTCGCGAATTCGGCAAGGCTCTGATTGCCTCGACCACCTATCTGGCCAATGTGCATTTTTTCCGCGAAACAGGGTATTTCGACATTGGCGTGGAAAACAAAATCCTGCTGCATAATTGGTCGCTGGCGGTCGAAGAACAATTTTATGTTTTCTTGCCATTCGTGATTTTGGCGCTTGGCTTTAGCAAGCGCCTTTTGCAATCATCGCTTGTGCTGATTTTTGTGCTTTCTCTGGTCGCATGCGTCTGGTTGACCCGCACAAACCAATCCGCCACCTTTTATTTATTTCCGTTTCGCGCATGGGAAATGCTGGCAGGTGTGTTGCTGGCAATCTGGGCCGAAGGGCGCGCGTCGCCCTTGAAATCATGGCCCAGCTGGGTTGGTATGGTGCTAATGCTTGGCGGTATTATCTGGGTGCAACCGGGCATGAATTTTCCGGGCTGGCAAGTTGCAGTACCGGTTCTCGGTGCGGTTCTGGTGCTGGCCGGTGGCCAAAATTCCAACCTTGTGAACAGGGCGCTTTCGTCGCCTATTCCAGTGTTTTTCGGGCGTATATCCTATTCGCTGTATCTGTGGCATTGGCCGGTTTTGACCCTGTCGCTGTATTGGCGCGGGCAATATGCATCATGGGCTGAACTGGCGTTTTGGCTGCTTGCGGCCTGTGCCTTGTCGGTCTTTTCATGGCGCTTTATTGAGCAACCCGTGCGCTTATCCACGCGCATTACGCCCCGTGTTCTTTTGCTAAGCTGGGCGCTTATATCCCTTGTCTTGGTCGGGGCAGGCGGGGCAATATACCTTAAGAATGGCGCGCCGGGCCGCTTTGCGCCGCAGATCCGCACGCATATCGATGCCTCGGCTGATTTTTTGCAGGACTGGTCACGTTGTTATGTGCCTGAAAGCGGCCCTTTTATCGGGGTCGAGGTCTGCCCGATTGGCCCCGAAGGCAAGCCGCAAGTGTTGATTTGGGGCGATAGCCATCTGCGAATGTTGCATGCTGGTCTGACATTGGCCGCTGATGAAACAGCCACTCCGGCGCTGATCATCTGGAACGCGGGCTGCCCGCCAATTTTCGGAATTACCAAGGTTGAAAACAGCACCTCTGCGGCTGAAGATGCCGCCTGTACCACAGCCAATGCGCGCATTCATGCGGCAATGGAAAACGGGCAGGTGCCGCCCCGCTTGCTGCTTGTTGGACGGTGGAGCTATTATGCCATTGGTCATGGAACTGGCTTGGACGAAGATTATGAAATTGTATTCAGCCCAGCCGAAGGCAGCTCGCTTGCGGCCACCACACAACAAGGGATTTACACGGCGACTCTTAGCGAAAGCCTGACCTTTATGGCGGGCGTATTTGATGACGTGCAAGTGGTGCGCCAACCGCCGGAAATCCCGCTTTATGGCAGTCGTGTTATCGCCCGCGAGGTGGCGCATGGGCGGCTGGATGATTTGGCAGAGCTGACAAATATTTCACTGGCTACAGCCCTTGATCGCGCACGTTTAGGCGAGATGCCTTTGCGTCAGGCGATGGCCACAGACCTTGTTCGGTTGATTGATACGTGGCCCTATTTTTGCGACGCACAGGCCTGTTCGGCGATGCGCGATGGCAAGGCGCAATACTTTGATAACAACCATATTACCAATAGTGCGGGGATACGTTTGCGCCGCGTATTTTACCCGATCCTGACGGGGGTCCAAGATGCTTTCTAGGGTGAAAAACCAAGACTGGGATGCGATCATTATTGGCACCGGTATTGGCGGCGGCACAATCGGCCGCGCCTTGGCTGAAGGGGGCCTAAAGGTTTTGTTTGTTGAACAAGGCCCTGCTGGATACCGTGCCGAACAAACGCCACTGGACCTTGAAATGGCTGATCCGGTGGCGCGCGCGCTACGTGGTTTTTGGCCCAAACCGGTCACGGCGCGCGTTGGTGGTGTTGATCTGCGTTTCTTTGCGCCGCTTGGTGCCGGTGTCGGGGGGTCATCCGCCTTTTACGCCGCCACCCTTGAACGGCCTGAACCACATGATCTGGATGACAGTGACGCCATTGCCCACCCGACTGGCGGCTGGCCGGTTAGCTACGCACAAATGCAGCCGTTTTTTGATCAGGCCGAAGCCCTGTACCATGTTAGCGGCCAGCTTGATCCGCTTTCGAAAATCCCTGCGCCAAACCTTGCACGAGGGCCTGAAATTTCGGCTGGAGACCGGCGGATTATGGACCGCTTGCGCCAAAACGGGCTGCATCCTTACCAGCTGCATGCCGCGATAAAAAACCTGCCGGACTGCATGGGGTGTCTGGGCCATAAATGCCCGCGCGCCTGCAAAATGGATGGGCGTTCCGCCGGGGTTGAGCCAGCGCTTGCAACCGGCAATGCAACGCTGCTTGATCGGGCGCAGGTCACGGCCATTCGCGGCGGTGAAAATGTCAGCCACCTTGTGGTCATGCGCGACGGCAAGGCACATGATTTACGCGCTAAAACCTATATTCTGGCAGGTGGGGCGTTTGGATCACCGCACTTATTGCTGCGATCCACAAGCAAGGAATGGCCCGATGGTTTTGCCAATAAATCCGGTCAGGTCGGGCGTAATTTGATGTTTCATTTGAACGAAATGCTGGCGGTTTGGCCCGCGCGTGCGGCGCATTTCGAAGGCCCTTCCAAGGCAGTGTCGTTTCGTGATTTATATACCCGCCAAGGCCAGCGGTTTGGTACGGTTCAGGCCATGGGCATGGATGCGTCATACGGTGAAATCCTGCATTACCTGCGCCAGATGATTGCCCGCTCAAAGATTCTTTCGCGCCTGCCGGGCATTGGGCAGCTTGCCCGCCTTCCGGCCATGGTCGCGGGGCGTATATTTGGTAGCGCCAAGGTGTTTGTTGGCCTGATCGAAGACCTGCCTTATGGCGAAAACCGCGTTACATATGACGCCCAAAACCCTGACCAGATTACCTTTAACTATGATTTCGCACCCGAACTTCTGGTGCGCCGCCGTGTCTTTCGCAAAGCGATGCGCCATGCCTTTCGCGGCCATCAACGGATGTTTCTGGGGCGCCAACCCGAACCGAATTTCGGCCATCCTTCGGGTACTGTTCGCATGGGTCATGACCCTGAAAACAGTGTGCTTGATTCCACGTGCCGCGCCCATGGGGTGAAAAACCTGTATGTGGTCGATGCCGGAGTTTTCCCGACCTCGCTTGGGGTTAATCCCAGCCTGACAATCGCGGCCAATGCGTTGCGTGTGGCTGGCCATATTATTAAAGGACACCGCGCACATGACTAGGCAGAGCCCTTCAGAAATAATTCGTGCCGGGCAGGCGGTGGTAACAGGGGCCGGTGGCGGTTTGGGGCGTGAAATTGCCCTTGCGCTGGTGGCTCGCGGCGTGCGTGTTGCGGGCCTTGGGCGCAGGCAGTCCGCGCTGGATGAAACAGCCGCCTTGGCTGGTGCCGGCTTTAGCGCGCATATCTGCGATGTGGCTGACCCTACTGCTGTAGCCGCCACCTTCAAGACAATTGGGCCGGTCAGCCTGCTGGTGAATAATGCTGCGGTTTATCCGCGTCGTGATTTTCTGGATGAAACAGGCGAAAGCTTCATGCATTCGGTGAATGTTAATCTGGGCGGAGTTGTTGCGTGCAGCCGTGCCGCCCTTGATGGCATGGTTCAAACGGGCATTGGCCGGATCATCAATGTTGCAACCTTTGCCGACATTGCCCCGCTTGCGGCCAGTTCGGCATATTCAGTATCAAAAGGTGCTGCGCGGGTACTGACGCGGGCACTGGTGGCCGACCTTGGCGACCGTTTCCCCGATATTGTAATATCCGACTGGATGCCCGGAATGCTGGCAACTGATATGGGAATTGCCGACGGGCTGGACCCAGCGATTTCGGCAAAATGGGGGGCCGCGCTGGCCCTGTGGCATGACCGTTCGCTGAACGGCGCGGTGTTTGAAATGAGTCGTGAAATCCTGCCCCCGCGCGGCCTTAAGGGAAAGATAAAAGACCTTGTTTTGTTGCGAAGTCCAGCCAAACCCCGTCAAATCTCGCTAGCATAATTATAGGGGCCTATATACTTAACTAGCCAAAAATAGCTTGACATAGGTATGTAGTTTGG
>DAOUQO010000248.1 GCA_030625565.1 Aliiroseovarius sp.
AGGTATTGAATGTGATTCATCACTCACTAAGTGTAGTAGGCAACAAAGGAGACTGCACATGAAATCCCTGATCACCCTTCCCGCCCTCGTTCTTATCGCCCTGACTGTCCCGGCTTTTGCCTCGGGTGGTGGCACACCCGGCGCGCATTTTGTAGAAAACTTTGATGATAATGGCGATGGTATCGTAACCCTTGCCGAAGTACGCGAAAAACGCGGCGACATTTTGTATATGTTTGACACCAACGATGACGGCATTTTAACCAGCGAAGAATACGACATGTTTGACGAAACCCGTGCAGCTGACCAAGCCAACCAAGAAGGCGGCCAAGGCAAAGGCGACAAAGGCGAAGGTATGACGCGCGAAGTCACCGACCTGAATGGCGACGGCCAAGTTACGCTTGAGGAATTTCAGGCCGCCACCGACGCTTGGTTTGCAGGCAAAGACCGCAATGGCGACGGCGTGATTACCACGGAAGATTTTGGCCCGCGCGGCAACTAACCCGCGAAGCTAACCCAAAAAACTGCATAGGCCCCGCAGGGCCTATGCCGCTATCGGCGGATAAGTACCATTCGATACAGCAAATGCTTGTTTCCTTTATTACAGTCGGTAAGGTGCAGGTTCATATTTGAACCCTTTATCTCCTAGGAAATCCTTTGCAAAAATCAATCATAGCCCTGCTTTTGGTTCTGACACCAAGCGCTTCATTTGCCCAATCCTCCACCGAAAGCATTACCATTGGCCGCTGCAACGGCATGAATTTCGAGGTTGAGGAACGCAGCCTTACCGCCAGTGCGATTGCCACACTTTATGATCGTTTGCCAGCCCGCCCCGAAGGTGCAAACCTGATGCGGTTTGAGAACGATGAATACGGATCCACCCCATATTACCACTGGAACACCGACCATAGCGGCTACATCGAAAATACCTATTGCGAAGATGTTTATTACCGCCAAAACAAGCCGCTTTCAGGCACATGGAGCTTTGAGCCGCTTGACACAACCTTGGTTGGCTGCCCCGATGCGTTGGACCCCACACGCGGCATGACTTCGGTTCAGGAATTCACTTGGGAAACTGCTTTCCACCCCGAAGACATGCTAACCCAGTTCCCGTTTGAATTTGACTATGAACGCATCAATGGGCACCAATGGAACGCAACAGTAGACGCCATGCCAAACCTGCCCGAAGGGGCAGAAGTTTTGATAAAATACGAATTTCAGGTTGATAGCCGCACATCGATAACTGTGCATGCTTTTGTCGATATGAAAATCAGCATAGGCAGCACCGCCATTGATTGCAAAGGCAGCGTCTATATGCTTGGCACCTATCAAGAATAACCTGCCTGTACGCCAATTTAAGGCCCGGTGAATTCCGGGCCTTTTTATTTACAAAACAATATGCCAAGGTCCGGCCATGAACGATTTTTTGATCATTGGCGGCGGCATTGCCGGCCTCAGCGCCGGGGCGCGACTTAGCCACCTTGGGCGCGTCACATTGCTTGAGGGCGAAAGCGCCCTTGGCTATCACACCTCCGGCCGCTCGGCTGCTTTGTACGAGCCCACTTACGGCCTGCCTTCAACCGTGGCGCTGAACGAGGCCAACGGTGATTTCTTTCACAATGGCCCTGATTTGCTTAGCCCGCGTGGCCTGATGCTGGTCGGCATGAAGGGCGAAGAAGCCGCGTTTGATAAAGACGCCAAAGCAATGTCTATGCGCCCACTTACCGTGCAGGAAGCCTGCGATTTTGTTCCAATTCTGGATGCTGATAAAATCCAGATGGCTGGTTATCACGCTGAAGCATGGGACATTGATACTGATCTGTTGATGCAACGCTTTGCCGCCGAAATCCGCAAAAATGGCGGGCAGGTTGTGACGAAATCACAAGTCAGCGAAATCACCCGCACAGCCCTTGGTTGGCAGGTTCAGGTTGGCGACACCGTTCATGACACGCGCATTTTGGTTAACGCCGCTGGCGCATGGGTCGATCAGGTGGCCGCAATGGCAGGGATTGCCCCGATTGGCATTCAGCCCTACCGGCGCTCAATCGCGCGGGTTTCGGCCCCCGAAGGCCATGACGTAAACCATTGGCCGATATTATTTGGCCCTGGAGAAGCATGGTACGCGAAGCCTGACGCGGGCTGTTTGCTGGTCTCGCCCGCCGATGAAACACCGGTTGATCCCCATGATGCATGGGCCGAAGACATGACGCTGGCCGAAGGCATCGCGATGTACGAAGAATACGTGACCGAACCAGTCACCCGCATGGTTGCAAACTGGGCCGGGCTGCGCAGTTTCGCGCCCGACCGTAATCTGGTGATCGGGGCAGACCCCAGCGATGGCGCATTCTTGTGGATGGCAGCCCAAGGCGGGTATGGATTTCAAACCGCCCCTGCCGCCAGTCAGCTTTTGGCCGATATTGCCGGTGGGACACAGTCGGAAATTGACCCGCAAAGCCGCGCGGCACTGTCACCTGCCAGATTTGGCTAGACCTTTGCCTTAGGCGGTGGAAACTCAGACCATAGCGGTCTATCCTTCGGCCATGTTCACGCCACGCCGCATATTTTGGGCCTTTGCCTTTTTGGCCCTTGTCGCCACCCTGACCGGTGGCGTCTGGGCGCTGGCCTACCGCGCAGCCTTGACCCAGCTTTCACAACAGGGCGAAAGTGATCTAACGCTGGCCTCGGATCGGCTAAGCGGGCATCTGTTTCGCTATCGTGAACTGGCGGTCATATTAAGCGAGCATCCGAATTTAACCAATGTGCTGGATGGCCGTATAAGCGCCGAAGCGGCAAATATATTGTTGCGGCGAACGGCTGATAAAACCG
>DAOUQO010000253.1 GCA_030625565.1 Aliiroseovarius sp.
GCTGTGGGGCTGCATAATGCGCTTGCGCGAATATTCCGGTCGGCCAGTTGGGCCGAAAGGCTGGGCGTACTGAATGCGCACCCTGATCTGGCGGGCAAACTGGCGGCGGCCAAGGCATTGACCGACGAAAGCACCTTGGAGCAAGCAAGTGCCGGTCTGGATCACCTGACGGACGATGAACGCGTGCGGTTTACCCAGCTTAACACCGAATACGTCAAAAAGCACGGTTTTCCCTTTATTATCGCGGTGCGTGACCACAACAAAGCGGGCATTATGGCCGCATTTGAACGGCGCATTTCCAATGATAGCAAAGTCGAATTTGCCGAGGCCTGCAAGCAGGTTGAACGCATCGCCATGTTACGTCTTCAGGAGCTTTTTTCATGACTTCTTATGCATTTCCAATGGGCGGGTTGCCGCCGCAATCTGACAACCCCGAAGGCCGCGCGGTGTTCACCCCAGCCTATGCATTTTTACCTGCCGACACGATGCGCGATATCGTGACCTCGGTTTTGCCCGGATGGCAGGGCACGCGCACTTGGATTTTGGCGCGGCCTTTAACCGGATTTGCCGAAACCTTCGCGCAATACGCGGTTGAAGTTGCACCCGGCGGTGGTTCTGACACCCCCGAACCTGACGCGGGCGCCGAGGCGGTTTTGCTGGTTGCATCCGGCACGGGCCGTTTGACCATTGCTGGCAAGACACATGAAATGTCGGCTGGCACATATGCCTATATTCCTGCGGGCATCGACTGGTCGGTGGTTAATCTTGGCAATGGCGCGCTGCAATTTCACTGGATTCGCAAACGTTATGTGGCGGTGGCAGGCGTGGACGCACCCAAGGCGTTTGTGACTTCGGACGCCGAAGTTAGCGACAACCCGATGCCAGACACAGATAAATGGTCAACCAAGCGCTTTGTTGATCCGGCCAATGTGGCCCATGACATGCATGTTAATATCGTCACGTTTCAGCCCGGCGGCCTGATCCCGTTTGCCGAAACCCATGTGATGGAACACGGTTTATATGTGCTGGAAGGCACAGCAAAATACCTGCTGAACAAAGATTGGGTTGATGTTGGCCCCGGTGATTTCATGTGGCTGCGCGCGTTTTGCCCGCAGGCCTGCATTGCCACCGGCGACAGCCCATTTCGGTATTTGCTGTATAAAGACGTGAACCGCCACCCTGATTTGGTGCTGCCGTGAACACCGCAACTATATATACCGAAGCCCTGACCAAGGATGCTTTTGCACCCTTTGGTGATGTGCTTGAGGCAGCGGGCGACGCCGACATGCTGATCAATGATGGCCAGTGCAAACGTTACCATGATCGCGCCCAGCTGGAACTGGTTCGTGGCGGGCGCGCGGGCCTTTCAATATTTCAGGCCCAGCCCCGCGCCCTACCCTATACTTTTACGATGATGGAGCGCCATCCCCACGGCTGCCAAGCGTTCATTCCGATGCAGGCCGCGCCGTTTTTGGTGATTGTCGCACCTGATGAAAACGGCGCGCCGGGTATGCCGCGTGCGTTTTTGACAAAGCCCGGCCAAGGGGTGAATTACCATCGCGGCACATGGCACGGCGTGCTGACGCCACTGTCTGAACCCGCAATTTTTGGGGTGGTTGACTGGATTGGTGACATCAAAAACCTAGAAGAACATTGGCTGAAAACACAATATGTGGTAGAAACTGCTATAGAATAACTAAACTGGCCCAGTTGGGCCGCAATAAAGCCTACACAGATGGGCGTATCAACAGAAAGGGACGAAGATGACTGACGCAACAAACGGGGCCGACCTGAAGGACCCGAATTATATGCCACCGCTAGGGCAAGCTGTACCGCTTGGCCTGCAACATGTTCTGGCGATGTTCGCCTCGAACGTTACACCAGCGATCATTATTGCCGGCGCTGCCGGCTTTGGTTTTGGTTCAGACCAAGGCGCGCTGGGCTTTCCTGACATGCGTTATATGATCCAGATGTCGATGCTGTTTGCCGGTATTGCCACGCTTTTCCAAACCATTGGCATGGGGCCGGTTGGCGCACGTTTGCCGATTGTGCAGGGCACTTCGTTTGCGTTTCTGCCGGTAATGATTCCTGCTGTTGTTGGCATGGGCACCGCTGGTATGGCCGGCCTGATGGGGGGTATTGTCATTGGCGGGATCTTCCATTTTCTGCTGGGCACAGTGATTGGTAAAATCCGTTTCGCCCTGCCGCCGCTGGTTACCGGCCTGATTGTTTTGATGATTGGTCTGTCGCTGGTTGCTGTGGGTATTCAATACGCGGCTGGCGGTGTTCCGTTGCAAGGCAAACCTGAATTTGGTTCTCTTGCAATGTGGACTCCGGCGTTGGTTGTGATCGTTGTCACACTGGCGATCAAGTTCTTCACCAAGGGCTTCATGTCCATCGCAGCGGTTCTGCTTGGACTGATCGCGGGTTACATCGTTGCCTATTTCATGGGTCAGGTAAATCTGGGCAATGTTGGCAAAGCCGCTATGTTCGAGCTGCCTAACCCGTTCCGCTGGGGTTTCGAGATCAACTGGGCGATCATCATCGGCATGTGCCTGATGGCGTTTATTTCAGCGATTGAAACTGTGGGCGACGTTTCCGGCATCACCAAAGGTGGCGCAGGGCGCGAAGCAACCGACGAAGAAATTCAGGGCGCGACATATGCCGACGGTCTGGGTACCGCAATTGCCGGTATCTTTGGCGGCTTGCCAAACACATCGTTCAGCCAAAATGTTGGCCTGATTTCAATGACTGGCGTCATGAGCCGTCACGTTGTTACCAT
>DAOUQO010000048.1 GCA_030625565.1 Aliiroseovarius sp.
GGAAATTACTCGTGGCAGGTCAGTACTGCTCGCTCCCTTTCATGCAACTTGCAGCATTCGACACAATGGGCTCTGACCCGCCTTTAGCTGCACATTGTCCGAAGGTCCGCTTTGGGCCGAAAGCCACCGTTATCAATGCTGTTTCCAAATTACATTTCTGCAAAGCCCATAGGTAAGTAATCCCTTTGATGTCTGGTCTTGCCCAAGAAGTCGCTGCACGCCTCAAGCGGCTCTTGCAATCGATTGCAGCGACTTTGCTGCCCTACCTGCCCATTACGCCCCATGCAGGCCATCACGCAGGACGCCCATGGTGCCTTTTGCATTGCAGGAGTGATCCTTGCGGGTGTGCCTTGCACGTAACTGTTCTCCTGAAACAGCCATGTCGGTTTTGGATCTGGGATTTGTCGTTAGAAGCATTTAGCCACAAACGATAGCTTTAGGCCGTTCTAGGGGAACGCTGCTAGCATGCCGCCCAGTGGTGAGCCGTGCTGGGTTCGAACCAGCGACCTATCGATTAAAAGGCTGGGGCATATTGTCCGATTTCACATCCCAGATTATACGAATATGCCCTAAATTATAGGGTTGGACTGCGCCCTATTTGCGCCCCAAAGTGTAATCACAAAGAAAAAGGGCCTAGCGATTGCACGCTAAACCCTTGAATTCTTTGGCTCCGGCGGTAGGGGTCGAACCTACGACAAATTGATTAACAGTCAACTGCTCTACCACTGAGCTACGCCGGAACTGAGGCGCTAATACCAAGGGCATAAGGTGACGTCCAGAGGGTTTTTTGGTTTTTGTCAGCTTATTTCAGGCTAAAGCTGGCAGCGGAATTAAGTTGCGGATGGGCTGTGGCTTTGGAACGGGTCACAAGGTCGATCAAATGTGCGAAAACATTGCGCTCGGCAGCAAGTAAAAGGCCGGCAGGGACATCGGTGTAAATCTGTTTGGTCAGGGTCGAAATTGTGCTGGCGCCGCCTTTCAGGGCAGATAAAATTTCAGCCTCGCGCGATTTTCTGTGTTCAATCAGCCATGCAATACGCGCGGCGGGATCACGGACCGGATCGCCATGACCGGGCAGATAGGCCGTGGTTTCAAGTGCGGCCAGCCGCGTGCATGACGCCATGAACGCCGCAAGGTCCCCGTCAGGCGGCGACACTAATGAACTGGCCCAACCCATGACGTGATCTCCTGAAAAAACATAACCTTGCGCATCAAAGCTCATGTGATTGGCCATGTGCCCCGGGGTCCATATCGCCGTGACCTCCCAGCCATTACCCGACACGGTTTGGCCGTCGGAAAGGCAAATGTCGGGGGTGAAGTCATGGTCCACACCTTCGCCGCCGCTGGTTAGTCCTTGGGCCACAAGGTCACGCATAACCTGACTGCGCCCGGCCATGGCATTGCCATAGGCCAGCACCTTGGCCCCGGTTGCCTGCGCCAGTGGTTTGGCCAGCGGCGAATGATCAAGATGGGCGTGCGTCACCAGAATGTGGCTGATCCGCTGATCCGGTGTCAGAGCATCCAGAATGGCCTGCATATGTGCGCGATCATCGGGGCCGGGGTCAATCACGGCTATGTCACTTTGCCCTAAAAGGTAGGTATTGGTGCCCCAAAAGGTCATTGGCGAAGGGTTCGGCGCAATGATGCGGCGAATATCCGGGGTAATCTGGGTGACTTTTCCAGCAGCGGGGCCAGAAACAGGGGTGTTTTCGTGTTTTGCCATCTACCGATTGCCTTTTTATGTTTTGTTGATTTATGCGTATCCACTTTCTTTCAAAACCGCTAGGGTCAAGATATGTTCTTTAAGTGGCTTAAAAACTTCCTTCCACGGTCTTTGTATGGTCGGGCCGCATTGATTATGCTGGTGCCGATCGTTTCGATCCAGCTGGTGGTTTCAGTGGTGTTTATCCAGCGGCATTTCAATTCAATAACTGAACAAATGACCGGGGCTTTGGCGGATGAAATTGCGTATCTAACGGCGCAGGTTAATCTGGCCAAGGGGCCAGGGCAGGCGCGCGAAATCATGCAAACCCTTGCCCCAGCCTTGGCCTTGAATGTTGTATTCCCAGCCGAGGCTGAGATTTTTGATGCCAAACGTTTTGATGACCTGACAGGGGCGCGGGTTACACGGGTTTTATACCATGGGGTGGCTGGGCTGTCCGGCGTTGACTTGGCGTCTGGATCACAGGTCATGTTGGGAATTTTAACCACCCAAGGACGTATGAACCTGTCATTTGACCGGGCCCGTCTTTCAGCAACAAATCCGCACCAATTACTTGTTTTAATGGTGTTTTTCAGCATTTTAATGACGGTTATTTCGTTCCTGTTTTTACGAAACCAGCTGCGCCCGATTAAACGGTTGGCCCGCGCAGCCGAGGCTTTCGGCAAAGGGCAGGCTGTGCAATACCACCTTGCCGGATCAACCGAAGTACGCGCCGCTGGCCGCGCTTTTCTGGATATGCGTGCCCGGATTGAACGCCATATCGAACAGCGCACCTTGATGCTTTCAGGCGTCAGCCATGATCTGCGCACCCCCTTGACGCGCCTGAAACTTGGCCTTGAAATGCTGGATGCCTGTGCGGATCGGGACGCGCTGATTGGCGATGTCATCGATATGGAACGCTTGCTGGATGAATTTCTGGATTTCGCCCGCGTAAACGCGCAAGACGGCGACGGAATATTGGTTAACCCGCATGATATGCTGGTGGATTTGGTCGAAAAATCAAATCGCGCGGGGCAGGTGGTGCGTTTGGGGGAAATGGCGGCATGTGGCCAAGTGCGCTTGCGCCTGATTCCAGTCATTCGTGCCCTTGAAAACCTGCTGGGCAACGCTGCGCGCTATGGCTCGCGTGCACGGGTCGGGTTTGCGACGCGCGACGGGCATATGGTATTTGTGGTTGAAGATGACGGGCCGGGCATCGCCCCCCAAAATCGCGCCGAGGCCGTGCGCCCGTTTACCCGCCTTGATAAAGCGCGCAACCAAGATAAAGGCAGCGGTGTCGGGCTGGGTCTTGCTATTGCCGCTGATATTGCGCGCGCCCATGGTGGTCAGCTGATTTTAGGCGACAGTCAGGATTTGGGCGGCCTAAGGGCTGAACTGGTTTTGCCATTGTAACAGCTGCGCCCGAGGTCTAATGCGTCGTTACACCATGAATGTGGGCACATGTGACCCGCAAAAGCAAAGGTGTATTGTGTAACCTGACACAAGGAGCCCCGGTAACCTTATGGCCCGTAGATCCCGCATCAAAGCCCAAGCCCCGAAACCTGCAACGGCCTTTCGACAGGCCGAAAATCCACGCCCGCGCCCCGATTTTCAGTTTGGCGGTGATGACGCACGCGCCCATATTACCAAACGCGCCTTTGACCTTTTGGCTGATCATGGCGTTGCGGTGGTGCATCCCGGTGCATATGACGCGATGCTAAAGGCCGGTGCCAAAAAAGGCGCTGTCGCAAGCCGGCTGCGCCTGCCGCGTGAAATGGTTCGCGCGGCCTTGGCCGCCACCCCCAAACAGGTCACGCTGTGCGGTAAAACACCTACGCGCGATGTGCATCTGCCGCGTGGCGATAACGGCTTTATTATGCGCACAGGTACGGGTGGGCATGGCTTTATCGATCCAACCAGCCGCGCCTATAGAAACATGGACATAACCGATGTGCAGACGATTGCGCGCTTGGCTAATGGGCTGGATCAGGTTGGCTTTATTGCGCACCCGTTTGCTTATGGCGTGCATGAACTTACGTCTGATATCCATGGGGTGTCACAGCTGATAGCCCACACTGATAAACACATTTGGTTGCAGCCTTATAACGTTGAAAATGTTGAGTATTTGATAAAAATCGCCACCGTGGCTGCGGGCGGAGAAGAGGCCCTGCGCGCGCGCCCCATCGCCTCGACTATCATGTGCAGCTTTACCCCGCTTGAATTCAAGGTAATGGACATTGAGGCACTGATTCAGTCAGGCCGCGCGGGCCTGCCTGTGCATGCATGCAGCCTGCCATCGGCGGGCGGAACAGCGCCCTTGTCGGTTGCGGGAAACGTGCTGATGGCGGTGGCTGAAATTATGGCGATGGTGACGCTGGCGCATGTTTTGGCGCCGGGCACGCCGGTGATTGCCACGCCGCTTATGTTCACGCTGGACATGGCCACAGGACAGGCGTTGCAGGCCTGCCCCGAAAGCCTGCAAGCCAAGGCGCTGGCGGTCGAAGTGCTGGGCCGGCAGGGCTTGGGCCTGATCACGCATACCTATGGAATGGGCTCGGATACCCCCGACAGCGACCATCAAAGCATGGCGGAACGCATGGCGTTAGGCCAGTCGGTCGCCATGTCCGGGGTCGATATTATGGGCGGAGTCGGCCAGCTGGAATGCGCAACCGTGTTTTGCCCTGTGCAGGCGGTTCTGGATGACGAGGCGGGGGGATACCTGCGCGCCTTAATCCAGAAACCGGTTATCAATGACGAAACCATGAACTGGGATCAGGCCAGCCAGATCGGCATCGGCGCGCATTTTCTGGATGCCCCCCATACCTTGGCCAATTGTCGCAGCCAATACCGCCCCGAAATATTCCAACGGGTGGGGCGCGATGATTACGAAAAAGGCGAACGCATGGGGGCATGGGAGGCCGCGCGCGACAAAGCCCTGCACCTGATCGCGGCTGACCTGCCCAAGGGCTTGCCAGATGCCGACCAAGTCAAAGAAATCGCAGATGTAGTCGCCACCGCAGACAAACACATTATCGGGGCCGCGCAACAGGTGTCGGGCAAACGTGAAATCGTCTAGCATATAGGCAAACCAAAATGTTATTGATCCATGTCATAGACAGATAAGGCGCAGGCATGCATGTTTTGCGCATCACCAGAGCGTGATATCATCAAAAAATTTAAAGGGGAAAGCTATGTTTGACCTGAATAAAAACAAAGGAACTTTGGTTTCTGGGGTCGTTATTTCTATTGTTGCAGCCACCGGATTTTCCGCAAGTGTAATACCGGCCAGTGCCGATGAAATGGTTTCATCTATTGCCCGTGGTGGGCGGCTTTATGACAAATGGTACAAGGTCATTCGGGCCCCCAAGCCCGAAGAAACCCACATTTCATGGCCTGCCAGCAACACCAATAAAACCGGCGATGCAACACAGCGCTGTAAGGCGTGCCATGGCTGGGATATGATGGGGGCGGATGGCGCTTATGCGTCTGGCTCGTACCAGACCGGCATCATTGGCCTGCAAGCAATGATCGGCGCGCCTACCGCCGACATCGTGGCAATCATCCAAGATGACGTACACGGATTTGGCGGCATGATGGATGAAGGCGATTACGTTGATCTGGCCAATTTTGTTTCTGCCGGGCAGTTTGATATCGATGCCTATATTGATCGCACCACAAAAATGGCGATCGGTGATATTGGCAAAGGCGAAGAATATTACAACACTGTTTGTGCCAATTGCCACGGCGCTGATGGGGATCAGCCCAAAGATCTGGGAACCACCCTTGGGACTTTATCCAACAAAAACCCATGGGAAATCATCCAGAAAATCATGAATGGCCAACCTGCAGAACAGATGCCGGCAATGCGTGCATTTGATACTCAGGTTTCGGCTGACATTCTGGCCTATCTGCAAACCCTGCCGTTGGCTGAATGATCGCAAATATGTAATTTGTTCGCCCCGCAAATCTGTGGGGCGGCCATTTTGTGGATATGGGGGAATATCATGTCTGGCTTTATAAAACGAATGTGGCGATGGTTTTGGGCCCCGACTGCGCGATTTGCTTGGGGAACGGTTATATTGGTTGGCTTTGGCGGTGGTATCGTCTTTTGGGGCGGGCTGAACACCGGGATGGAGGCCACAAACACACTGGAATTCTGTATCTCCTGTCATGAAATGGAACAGGTCGTTTACCAAGAATACAAAGAATCTATCCACTATAGCAATGCTTCCGGCGTGCGCGCGATTTGTTCGGATTGCCATGTACCCCATGATTGGGGGCCAAAGGTAATTCGCAAAATTCAGGCCAGCGCTGAAATCTGGGGTGCGCTGACAGGCAAGATTGATACCGTCGAAGAATTCGAAGCCCACCGCTGGGAAATGGCCAACAGTGTTTGGTCGGTGATGGAAGCAACCGATAGCCGCGAATGCCGTAATTGCCATTCGTATGAGGCCATGAATTTCGCGCTGCAAAGCCGCCGCGCCAGCGAAAAAATGCAAGAGGGCCACGAACAAGGCAAAACCTGTATTACCTGCCACAAAGGCATAGCCCACCGCATGCCGGTAGATCCCGACGCCCCTGAACGCGACGATTGATGCCGATTGATAAGGGGTAAAAGGCAGGTGTGAAAATGGTAGGCCCGGTAGGACTCGAACCTACGACCAAAGCGTTATGAGCGCTCTGCTCTAACCAACTGAGCTACAGGCCCACTGTAACATCAGGCGCATGGGTATTCAGCCGCGCGGCTTTGGTCAAGGGCTTGTTTGAAATCAGTGGAACTTGACCATAGACTCCGGCAGCAAGGGTTGATACCCCGCCCGTAACTGGTTCCAAACAAAGGGGTGCTGCCTGATGACTTCTGGAAACAATGGGGTAACCTATGCCGATGCGGGTGTTGATATTGACGCTGGAAACGCATTGGTTGAACGGATAAAACCTGCTGCCAAGCGCACTAACCGCGCTGGTGTTATGGCCGGTCTGGGCGGATTTGGCGGCTTGTTTGACCTAAAGGCTGCAGGGTTTAGTGACCCGGTTCTGGTCGCTGCCACCGACGGGGTTGGCACCAAGCTGCGCATCGCTATTGATACTGGAAACGTTGCCGGAATTGGCATTGATCTGGTCGCGATGTGCGTTAATGATCTGGTTTGCCAAGGGGCTGAACCATTGTTTTTCCTTGATTATTTCGCCACAGGCAAACTGGAGCTGGATCAGGCAACCGAAATCATCAACTCTATTGCCAAGGGCTGTGAATTATCCGGTACGGCGCTGATTGGCGGCGAAACGGCTGAAATGCCGGGCATGTATGCGGGCGGTGATTTTGACCTTGCAGGCTTTAGCGTCGGCGCGATGGAGCGCCGCGCGACCTTGCCTGCAAATGTCGCCGAGGGCGACGTGCTGCTGGGCCTTGCCAGTGACGGGGTGCATTCCAACGGTTATTCGCTGGTGCGCCGGATTGTTGAAATCTCTGGTCTTGGTTGGGGTGATTCCTGCCCGTTTGGCGACGGCGATCTGGGCGCGGCCCTGCTGACACCCACGCGCCTATATGTGAAATCCACCCTTGCCGCGATTGCTGCGGGCGGGGTGCATGGGCTGGCGCATATTACTGGCGGCGGACTAACGGAAAATCTGCCACGGGTGCTGCCCGACGGGCTGGGCTGCCATGTTGATCTGGACGCATGGGAATTGGCGCCAGTGTTTCGCTGGTTGGCCCAAACTGGCGGGATGCAGCAATCCGAGCTGCTGAAAACCTTCAATTCAGGGCAGGGGATGGTGCTGGTTGTTGCGCCTGATGCCGCAGATTCGCTTAGCGCCATATTGCAGGCCGAGGGCGAAGTTGTCACCCGACTGGGCCATGTCACCAAGGGGGCAGGCGTCACTTATTCAGGCGCGCTTTTGTGAGCAAACGTGTCGCCATCCTGATTTCGGGCGGCGGCTCGAACATGGTGGCGCTGGCTGACAGCATGACGGGGGATCATCCGGCGCGGCCCTGTCTGGTTTTGTCAAATATCCCCGATGCTGGCGGCCTTGAAAAGGCCCGCGCGATGGGCATTCCCACCGCTATTGTTAACCATAAATCTTACGAGGGGCGCGCCACGTTCGAGGCCGCTTTGAATACTGTGCTTGCCGCTGCCCGACCCGATATCATCTGCCTTGCCGGTTTCATGCGGGTGCTAACGGCGGATTTCACCCAGCGGTGGGCCGGAAAAATCCTGAATATCCACCCGTCATTGCTGCCTAAATACAAAGGCCTGAACACCCATGCCCGCGCCCTTGCCGCTGGCGATAAAGCTGCTGGTTGTTCGGTCCATGAGGTCACCGCAGAACTGGATGGCGGGCCAATTTTGGGGCAGGCAATCGTGCCAATCACCCCCGATGATACCCCCGAAACCCTTGCTGCGCGGATATTGCCGCTTGAGCATCAATTGTATCCGGCGGTGCTGCGCCGGTTTGCTGGTGGCGACACTTTGCCCCTGATCTTGCCCTAAGCCTTTCCTTTTTGTTCGTTAAGTCCTATCAACACAAAAAATCCTGCCGTGAACGAAAGCTGAAATGAAAACAATAACAACGACACAGGCGCTGGAAGAATATTGTATCCGGGCCGCGACCTTCCCCTTTGTTACAATCGATACCGAATTTTTGCGCGAACGCACTTATTATTCCAAGCTGTGCCTTGTGCAGCTTGCCGTGCCGGGCAGTGATGACGAAGAAGACGCGGTTTTGGTTGACCCCCTTGTCGATGGTCTGTCGCTTGAGCCTTTATATGACCTGTTTCGTGATGAAAGCGTGGTCAAGGTATTCCATGCCGCGCGTCAGGATCTGGAAATTTTCTTTGTCGAGGCAGGCGTGTTTCCCAAACCGTTATTTGACACACAGGTTGCGGCGATGGTCTGTGGTTTTGGCGACCAAGCCGGTTATGAAACCTTGGTGCGCAAAATTATGCGTGAACAGGTTGATAAAAGTTCGCGGTTCACTGATTGGTCGCGCCGCCCGCTGACCGATGCGCAAAAAATATACGCCGTTGGTGATGTGACCCATTTGCGCGGCGTCTATACCTTTTTGGCCGAAGAACTGGAACGCAGCGGTCGTGCTGGTTGGGTGCAGGAAGAACTGAAAGTTCTGACCAGTTCCGCCACCTATATTATTGAGCCTGCCGAAGCCTGGAGGCGCCTGAAAACGCGCACAAATTCGGGGCAATTTCTGGCGATTGTGCGCGAATTGGCGCGTTTTCGTGAATCCCACGCCCAAGGGCGCAATGTGCCGCGCAATCGGGTTTTTAAAGATGATGCTTTGATGGAGCTGGCTTCAACCAAGCCTGCAAATATGAATGATTTAAGCCGCTCGCGGCTGCTTTTGCGCGAAGCCCGGCGTGGCGATATTGCTGATGGTATTTTGGCGGCCATCAAGGCCGGACTGGCCGTTCCCAAAGACCAGCAGCCCAGCCCTGCGCGTTCGGGTCGTGAAAAACTGCAGGTGAATCCAGCGCTGGCAGATTTGCTTCGTGTGCTTCTTAAGGCGCGCTGCGAGCAGGAAAAAGTTGCGCAGAAATTAATCGCTAATGCCGCCGATCTGGATGCTATGGCCGCGGGAAAACGCGACATTGCAGCGCTGTCAGGCTGGCGTGCGCAGGTGTTTGGTGACGATGCGTGCCTGTTGTGCGATGGCAAGGTCGCGCTGGTGGCCAAAGGCGCGCGGGTTGAAACGATACCGGTACCTGACGCGTCTTAGCGCCTGTTAGCGTCGGGCGACACGGCTGTTTTCAGTGCCTAAAACCCGAATTTGGCGCACTCCGGCAAGAATGACATTTGAAACCACATGCGCCACAAATACTTGACGCGCATAAGGTGCGCCTTGTCCGGTGGTGACAGCAGGTTCCTGGATGCGGAACACATAAGTCAAAACACCATCCACGGGGCGCTCGCCATTTTCGGCAACCAATTCGGCGTTCCAGTATCCCTGACGTGGCGGTAGGCCTGTGACCTGAATAATTGCCCCGCCGGGGGTGCGCAAAACCTGCATATCAGTGACCTGACTAACAATAGTGCGCCTTTCGGTTGTATCGGTAAAGCCGCCCTCGGGAATAAGGGCGATTGTGTCTTCTTTACTGCCCTGAAACCAATTCAGTGGGTTCCACCCTAATGAGCAGGCTGACAGCCCCAGAACAAGTGAAAATGCTATAATGATACGGCCCGACATTTGTATCCCCCTAAATTGATATATATGGGTTATCGCAAAGTGCTGGCTTTGAAAAGCCTCAAGCACTGGACCTTTGCGCTTATGCGGCCTAAAGCGGGCGGCGCACGCCGTTTGGCATGAAAAAACTGCAGGAGAGTATGATGGCATCCGCCGCTTTCGAAGAAATTGCTGAAGATTTCGAATTCCTTGATGAATGGGAGGCCCGTTATGGCCACGTCATCGATTTGGGCAAGGCCATGCCTGCGCTTGAAGACGCCTTCAAGGTCGCCTCAACCAAGGTTGACGGTTGCGCCAGTCAGGTTTGGCTGCAACCGGCCATTGCTGACGGGAAATTCCATTTTCGTGGTGATAGCGATGCAATGATTGTACGCGGGCTGATCGCGGTTTTGTTTGCGCTTTATGACGGGCTGGCGCTGGCCGATGTTGGCAAGGTTGATGCGCAGGCTGAATTCGCGCGCCTTGGGCTGAATGATCACTTGTCGGCGCAGCGTTCAAACGGGTTGCGGGCGATGGTTGAACGCACTCGCAAACTTGCTGCCGAGGCGCTATCTTAACGCCGCAAGTTCTGTGGCAAGATCGCCGTATCCGGTAAAACGCCGTTCAAATTTCAAACCCAGCTGCATCGCCGCAGCGCGGGCTTTTTCATCCAGCTTTGCGTCGTTGGTCTGGGCTAGAAAAACCAGTTTTTCGTAATTGCCAAAATACATGTTGCGCAATTGGGGGTGGCGGTCCAAACCCAGTGGTTTGACCACAAAAGCCTCAAATTGGCGGGCCAGAAAATCAGTCAGGTAAAACGCGCCTATTTCATCTTCGCCGTGGGCTGCAAATGTATCATGGCCTTCAAAAAAACTGTAACAATGCGGGCCTTGGACCATCGATAGCCCCAAGCGCTCACAGGTTTTAGAAAGCGCGCCGCCAGTGCCGCAATCGGCATAGGCAATAAAGATATTTTTATATTGATTTCCGTGCTTTATGGCTAGTTCTTCAACCCCGTTTGCAATTTTTTCAGGGTGATTATGCCAGATCGCAGGCAGACATGTCAGGCTTATATGGTGCCAGTTATTCAGGTTGATCAACGTGGTTATTTCATGCGCCAACGCCCCGCAGGCGATGACCAGAACCTGATCCGTATTTGGGGGCAACGTCATGGTTTTCGCGCCAAAACGCCAAATCGGCCGGGCAATAGCGCGCAGTCGCCGTAATGATCAATAATCTCCAATGAAAACCCGAATCCGGTCAGAATTCCCGTTACTTCATGCGGTGAAAACAGGCGTTGGAAATGGGTTTCTTCCTGCCGTCCTTGGGGTGTCATCATGGTGATGTGGCGGCTGATGGTGTTGCCCGACACAAATGTCCGCGCCTCAAGTTGCCAATTATCGCCTTCTGATTTATGGGTTTTCGGGGTCATTTCAAGGCTGGGGACATCAAAGATAAAGACCCCGCCTTTGGGCAGCGCCCTGAAGGTATTAAACGCCACCACCGATAGGTTGGCGGGCTTATATGACAACACTTCACCCAAGGCCGTGACCGCATTTGTGCCTTTGGGAACCACCGTCTGGGCGGCGGAATTCAGGGCAACCTGCAAGCCTTTTTTCTGACATTTATCCACAAAATATCCGCTTACATCAATGCCTTCTGTGGTGATCTTCATGTTATTGGCGGCCTGCATCCATGTGCCATCCCCGCAGCCAATATCAAACAGGCGTGCCGGCCCCGGTGCGGTTTTTATCTGTTTTGCCAGCCACGGAAATCCGGCGCGAAAGGTGTCGCTATAGGCCTCGCTGTGGATGCGCGCCAAGGGTTCGCCATAAAGCGAAGTGCGTGTGCGGATCTTGGCCATTATTGCGACCGGGCTTTTAAAAGCAGGCGCAGCGCGATCGAGCCAAGCAAAAGCAGCGGCAACACAGCGCGCCCAACGGCCCCATCAAGTGCGTCCGCCTGCAATGCCATATAGGCCACCAAAATACTTATTCCAGCCGATCCAATGACCAGCGCAAGCAATATTGTGAATTTCAGTTTCGACATGGCGTTTCCCCTTCGTTTTAATGTGGGGTCGCCCAACACAAAAGAAAAGCCCTAAACCTGCCCATGGGTTAGGCATTCATGGCGTTATGTTTGCGGGCCATGTAATCCTTGGCGGTTTCCACCGCGACGGCCGCGTCCGCGCAATAGCTGTCAGCGCCAATTGCTTTGCCGAATTCTTCGTTCAGCGGCGCACCACCAACCAACACAATATAATCATCGCGAATACCTTTTTCGACCAAGGTATCAATGACCACCTTCATATAGGGCATGGTGGTTGTCAGCAGGGCAGACATGCCAAGAATGTCGGCATTTTCGCGTTCAAGGGCGTCAAGATAATCCTCGACCGGGTTGTTGATGCCCAGATCCAGCACTTCAAATCCGGCGCCTTCCATCATCATGGCGACAAGGTTTTTACCGATGTCGTGAATGTCGCCTTTGACGGTGCCGATGACCATTTTGCCAACTTGTGGCGCGCCTGTAGCGGCCAAAAGCGGCTTGAGTATCGCCATGCCACCCTTCATCGCACCTGCTGCCAGCAGCACTTCGGGCACAAACAAAATACCGTCGCGGAAATCCTGACCAACGATGGTCATGCCGGCAACCAGTGCTTCGGTCAACACTTTGTATGGTGCCCAGCCGCGCCCCAGCAGGATGTTTACAGATTCTTCAATCTCGTCTTTCATGCCGTCATAAAGGTCGTCATGCATCTGAAGCGTCAGTTCTTCGTCGCTCAACTCGCTTAGGATAATGTCGTCTTGTGCGTCGTCAGACATGGCTTGCTCCGGTCTGTTGCCCCTGTTGGAATTATCAGGGGGTTCTTGTATTTGGTCAGATTGTCGCGGCTAAGGTTGGCGGTTTGCGACAGACTTGTGCCGCTAACCGACTGTTAAGGCGAATTTAGCGCGCCCTGCTGCGGCGGCGTATGCGGGGTGGCGGTGTATCATCGCCGGTGCCGTCACTGGCGGACGAAAAAGCGCCAAGGCGTGCGGCGATTTCATCCAGCGACGGGCGTGGTCCTTTGGGCCGGGTTTCCAGTGCGTTGCGCATGGCGGCCAAATGTTCGGGCAACGTCCCGCAGCAGCCGCCAATGATCTGTGCGCCACAATCGCGCGCCAGCACCGCATAATCGGCCATGATTTCGGGGGTTCCGTCATAATGGATGTGGCCATCGACATATTTTGGAATGCCGGCATTACCCTTGGCGATGATCGGAATTTCAGTGCCTTGCGCGGCAAAGCCCAGCACAGTGCGCAGCAAATCAGATGATCCAACCCCGCAATTTGCACCAAAGGCCAATGGTTTATGGTCCAGCTTGTCCACCAGCTTGGCCAGCTGTGCGGATGTGGTTCCCATCATGGTGCGCCCGGCTGTGTCAAAGCTCATCGTGCCAACCCATGGCATTCCGGCCAGCTTGGCGGCGGCGGCGGCGGCGATATATTCGTCGGGGGCCGAAATGGTTTCGATCCACAAAACATCTGCGCCGCCCTCTTTCAGGCCCTCGGCTTGTTCGTGGAACATTTCGGTTGCGCTGGCGATGGTCAGGGAGCCCATGGGCTCCATTATTTCGCCGGTCGGCCCGATGGATCCGGCAACGATAACGCTGCGCCCCGAAGCATCAGCAACTTCGCGCCCCAGTTCGGCCGCGACGCGGTTCAATTCGCGCACCCGCCCTTGGGCGTCATGCAGTTTCAGGCGCGACGCATTGCCGCCAAAGCTGTTGGTCAGGAACATATCGCTGCCCGCATCGACCGCACCTTTGTAAAGCGCGCGAATATTGTCGGGCTGGTCGACATTCCACAATTCCGGCGCGTCCCCCGAAGTAAGCCCCATATTGAAAAGCGTGGTGCCCGTGGCGCCATCGGCCATTAGCCATTCTTTTTCAGC
>DAOUQO010000057.1 GCA_030625565.1 Aliiroseovarius sp.
ATTGCACGCGGCGTAACCGTGGCCGAAAATGGCAAAGCAACGGTTGATTTCCCGCACCTAAACTGGCCTGACAAAGCCCGAAATACTGTACATATGGGTAAGGTTCTGAATGGCACTGATTTTGAAATCAAGGCGCCCGACGGGGCAAATTCAGTCACAGCACGGGTTATTGGCGTGGTGGAAAATCAGGCGCCGACCAAGGCCTTAACCGCTGATTTGCCTGTAATAGACACCATTGTGCAGGGGGATGAGGCCGCCGATGTGTGCCAAATTGCCCTTGTCGAACGCCATCGGGCCACTGGCGGTGTGGTTAATGGTTTCGTGTCCGGTTTCGGGTACAAAGGACGCATGGCGATCGCCTCAACCGTGGCCCATGATAGCCATCACATGATTGTTGTTGGTACCAGTCGCAAAGACATGGCGCTGGCCGCAAACCGGCTGGGCGAAGTTGGCGGCGGCATTACGGTTTGGCAAGACGGAATTGAGCTGTCACTGGTCGAGCTGCCAATTGCCGGTCTTATGTCGGATGATTTAGCCACGAATGTTGCAGCCAAGGCCGATGCAATGGTGCGCGCAATGGCGGCATGCGGCTGTGACCTTAACAACGCCTATATGCAGCATTCATTGCTGGCACTAGTGGTGATCCCCGAAATCCGAATTTCGGATCTGGGCCTGATCGACGTCACAAAATTTGAAGTTACCGACCTGTTTAAGGAAACCTGATGCGAATTAACGCCCCCGAACTGATCGAGCATGAGTCCTTCACCGATGCCGCCAAGGCAGTTGATCGTCTGGAACAGCTTTACACCAAAGCCTGCACTTTCCTGAGCCAGA
Organism: Aliiroseovarius sp.; assembly: GCA_030625565.1. Lineage (GTDB taxonomy): Bacteria > Pseudomonadota > Alphaproteobacteria > Rhodobacterales > Rhodobacteraceae > JAAEUB01. Next base: position 835 of record DAOUQO010000057.1, read on the forward strand.
ATTTTTCGCACCACGCCAACGGCGCGCAACCAGATACACGATTTCGGGCCTATTATCCTGAAATACGGATAACCACGACCAGCCACGCACAAACGGATTCACGGCTTAGCTTTGGTCATGTCACCGGACCGGGCACCTATTCAACAACAATCACACGGCCTGATCTTTTTCGAAATTATCTGATACAGCAAATCCAGCTGGTCATGGATAACCACAAAATTTCTGTTTTGATTGGCACATCTGTTACACCCATTCCGGTGCATTTTGCGGTTGCTGGAAACCCTGATGTTACGGTCCCGCAAGACGGCGCAATGACGTACCCGCTGCGCGATGTTTTTGATGTGCCTGACCTTGCCACCACAAATGATGACATCGTTAACGGGCTGGGCTTTCAATACAAAGATGGTGCAGGCCCGCTGGCGCCGTTTACCGCCCAGCGCGTTGATTATTCACTTGCCCGCCTTGCGCATTATACCGCCACCATACCCGAGCATTTCCAAAACCATGTTTTGTTCACCAATTATCAATTCTACATGGAAAAATTTGAAGAATACGCCCGCGAAGTGCTGGCCGACCCCGAAAGCGGCTATGTCAGTTTTGTCGGGCCTAATAATTGCGAGATTTCCACCGGCACCGGTGAAATGAAAGAACCCGCCAAGCTGCCGCAAATGCCGACCTATCATTTGAAACGCGCCGATGGTTCGGGGATTACGCTGGTGAATATCGGTGTTGGCCCGTCAAACGCCAAGACCGCGACCGACCATATTGCGGTGCTTCGGCCACATGCGTGGTTAATGGTTGGCCATTGCGCCGGCCTGCGGAATTCACAACGGCTGGGCGATTTTGTTTTGGCACATGCTTACCTGCGCGAAGACAAGGTTTTGGATGATGACCTGCCCGGATGGGTGCCTGTACCGCCGCTGGCGGAAATCCAGATTGCGCTGGAACAGGCAGTTGCAAAGGTCACAAAGCTGGATGGGTTCAACCTGAAAAAAATAATGCGTACCGGCACAGTTGCATCACTGGACAATCGCAACTGGGAATTACGCGATCAATCCGGCCCCGTGCAGCGCCTAAGCCAAAGCCGCGCGGTGGCGCTGGATATGGAAAGCGCCACAATTGCCGCCAATGGTTTTCGGTTCCGCGTACCATATGGCACGCTGTTATGCGTTTCAGACAAGCCGCTGCATGGCGAACTAAAACTACCCGGCATGGCATCGGATTTCTATACAGATCAAGTTGAGCGCCATCTGTTGATTGGTATTCACGCCATGGAAATCCTGCGAAACACGCCGCTAGAGAAAATTCACAGCCGGAAATTGCGCTCTTTTGAGGAAACTGCCTTCCTTTAACACGCTTACCCCAACAAAAATGGGGATTTTCTGCTGATTTTAGTCACAAATTGTTGTGTCAGGCGGCATTATTCAGTTAAATACAATCAATGAATCCCAATCTGGGTAAAACCTGAGGAGAATATACATGGCGAAACCAATGACAAAGACTCAACTTGTGGCAGCACTGGCCGAAGAAATGGGCTCAGACAAAAAAGCAGCGACTAGCGCGCTGGAAGCAATCATCGCAGTTATCACCAGCGAAGTTTCCGGCGGCGGTGCTGTAACCCTGCCCGGCGTTGGCAAAATCTATTGCCGTGAACGCCCTGCGCGTATGGTACGCAACCCGGCCACTGGCGAACAAATTGCCAAAGATGCCGACAAGGTTGTAAAAATGACTATCGCCAAAGCGCTAAAAGACAGCGTGAACGGCTAAGGCACTTGGGCTTGTGCCCAGATGAAATTTCCGAAAGGGTCGCCCTAACAGGCGACCCTTTTTCATTTTGGAGGCTTTTGTGGATATTCGCGCAATACTGATGGGGCTGGCATTTGCCCTGATGTGGTCCTCGGCCTTCACCTCGGCACGGATAATTGTTGAATCAGCCCCCCCCCTGACGGCACTGGCGATCCGCTTTGCCATTTCGGGCGCAATTGGCGTGGCATTGGCCGCCATTCTGGGCCAAAGCGCGCGGCTTTCACACCGCCAGTGGGGCGCAGTTGTCTTATTCGGCATTTGCCAGAACGCAATTTATCTGGGTCTGAATTTCGTCGCCATGCAAACAATTGAGGCATCCTTGGCAGCAATCATTGCCTCGACCATGCCGCTGCTTGTGGCACTGGCTGGCTGGCTGATCTTTGGCGAAAAAATCAAACTTATGGGCATGGTCGGGTTGTTCGCGGGGGTCGCGGGGGTCGCAATAATCATGGGCGCACGCCTTACCGGCGGCACCGATATGTTTGCGGTATTGCTGTGCGGTGTCGCAGCGCTGGCACTGGCATTCGCAACCTTGGCGGTTCGCGGTGCCACATCAAAGGGAAATCTGCTGATGGTTGTCGGGCTGCAAATGCTGGTTGGCTCGGCCGCGCTTTGGCCTTTTGCGTTATCGCTTGAAACGCTGACAATCGCATGGTCGCCAAGGTTTATTCTGGCGTTTAGCTATACGGTTTTGGTGCCAGGCCTGTTGGCCACGTGGGTCTGGTTCGTGCTGGTCGGGCGCATTGGCACAGTCAAGGCATCGACATTTCATTTCCTGAACCCGTTTCTGGGGGTCGCGGTTGCCGCAATTTTACTGGGCGAAGCCCTGGGGTGGATGGACATTATCGGCGTCCTGATCATCACCGCAGGCATTCTAGCGGTGCAATTATCGAAACAAAGCCCACGCGGACGTGAAGGCGCGTAAGCCTAACGTGAGATGACAAATAACCCGCGCTGCAATACATCGCATTTATGGAATTATTACTTGGATATGGCGCGGGCCTACTGACCCTGATCAACCCCTGCGTTTTGCCGGTGCTGCCGATTGTGTTGGCCACCGCGTTGCAGGCCAGCCGCTGGGGCCCGCTGATGTTGGCCGCCGGCATGAGCCTGTCTTTCGTCTTTCTGGGCATTGTTGTTACAGCCGTTGGGCGATCTTTTGGCATTACCGAAGACACAATTGCCAATGGTGGCGCGACTTTAATGATCGGCTTTGGCCTAATTTTACTGATCCCGCGCCTGTCTGATGTGTTTGCCAGCGCCACGGGCGGGCTTGCAAGTCGCGCTGATGACGGGCTGGACAAGGTTGATCGTTCAGGCCTAAGCGGCCAGTTTATCGCTGGTCTTTTGCTTGGTGCTGTTTGGAGTCCCTGCGTTGGCCCAACGCTGGGCGGGGCAATTGCACTGGCCAGTCAGGGCGAAAGCATGCTGCGCGCCACTGCAATCATGGTTGCTTTTGCCATGGGTGTTTCCACAATTATTTTGGTGCTGGGTTATGGCGCGCGCGCCGCAATCATGCGCCGTCAGGCCAGTATGCGCATCATCGCCGAAAAATCGCGCCCGATTATGGGTGTCATCTTTGTGGCTGTTGGCGTGATGATCCTATTCAAATTCCACCACGTTATCGAAGGCTGGATGCTGGACCACCTGCCCATCTGGCTAACTGATTTTTCTGTCTCAATCTAAAGGAGTTTTCCCAATGAAACGTCGTGAATTCATGGCCTTAACCGTCGCTGCCACCCTAATCCCGTTCACCGCGCAGGCCGCAGGCTTTACCGATTACACCGACGGCTTAGTCGATGACGCCCTAGCGCGCGGCGAAACCGTGTTCATCGATTACAGCGCCACATGGTGCGGCACCTGCAAGGCGCAAGAACGCGTTATCGACGCCCTGATGGATGAAAATCCCGATTACGCCGCCAACGTTACCTTCATCAAGGTCGACTGGGACACCTACAAAAATGCCGCTATCACGGTGATGAACAACATCCCGCGCCGATCAACCCTGATTGTGCTGAAAGGCGACAAAGAATTAGGGCGCATCGTTGCAGGCACCGCAAAGACACAAATCCAAGGCCTGATGGATACAGCATTGGCCGCCGCAACCGCCTAGGCTGTTTTGCCACCAACTTTGCCACTAACCCAGCCTTTGGCTTTTTCGGTCAACTTACCAAACTTGGCGCTTGCCCCGTCAAGTTTGGCCACCCATTCAGGGTTTGGCTCTTGGCCCTCGGTAACCTTGAAAAACGCCTGTAATAGACACGCAATTGCGAAGGGTTCGATTAATGCTGCCTTGACCGCCCATGCAAACAAAATCGCAAAAACAAAGCCGCCAGCCGACCATGCGCCGGGCAACATGTAGACAACCAAACCGGCCGGAGCCAGCATGATCAGGAACACAACAAAGCTAAGCGCATAACTAATCAGCGCGATCCACGCCGCATTTCCGATCATTGGCTTGGCGTTTTGACCATACAAAACCAGCCCATCGCGCGATGCCTCCCATGGGTTATCGGCACGGATGCGCATGGAATAGGCCAATATTACTTCGTCGATCATGCCAACCGCGACCTTTAGAAAGGCACGTACAAGTTTCATCAGGCCATCAAGTCCAGGGATCGGCAGGATTGATGCGATGCCTTCGACCAGTCCGGTAATCGCGCGGATCACGCCCTTAAGCAGCTGGTCAATGCCGAATAAAACATTCGATTGGCCAAAGCGTTCCTTAACGATGTCTTGTGCATAAGCGATCTGGCCCTTACCTGCTGGCAATTCGCGCCCGTCCAAGACCTCGACCATCACCGCGATGTGACCTGCTTTTACCATGTACAGCACATATTCACGCAAGAAATACAGCACCGCCGCTGTGGCGGAAAAACCAATGCCACCGCCCCACATCGCGGCACTGGCGCGAAATTCTTCGTCGCCAAACGCGCCGATGCCCCAGCCAATTCCTGCGCCTGCGCCAGTAACCAGCACATAGGCAACCGCAATGGAAAAATAAACGATAACGCGAAATGCCACGAACGGGGCTGTTTGACGCATAAGGTTGATGGATGTCGAAACGGAGAAATCGGCCATGAAAATACCTGCTTGTTAAAAGTTTTTAAAATATTAGTTCGAGACAGGCGTTAAATCAACGCTTACCCGATTGTCCCGCCTTGTGCGCCAATCTGGCCACGATGCAGCAGCAAATGGTCCAGCGCAACGCAAGCCGCCATTGCTTCGCCCACAGGCACCGCACGAATGCCAACGCATGGATCATGGCGACCCTTAGTGATAATTTCAGCAGCCTCACCAGCCTTGGTGATGGTCTTGCGCGGCGTCAAGATTGAACTGGTGGGTTTCACCGCAAATCGCACGACAACATCCTGCCCGGTGGAAATACCACCCAGAATACCACCTGCATGGTTTGACGCATATTCAGGCCCGTTTGGTCCCATGGAAATTTCATCTGCATTTTGTTCGCCAGTCAAGGCGGCGGCATTCATGCCTTCGCCAATCTCAACACCCTTAACGGCGTTAATAGACATCATTGCAGCGGCCAAATCAGTGTCTAACTTGGCATAAACCGGCGCGCCCAGCCCTGCGGGCAGGCCTGAAATCACGATCTCGCAAACAGCGCCAACCGAACTTCCGGCCTTGCGCAGCCCGTCAAGATATGTGGCCCATTCACTGGCAGATTCCGCGTTCGGCACCCAGAACGGGTTGCGCGTAATTTCAGCCATATCCATCGCATTAGGGTCAATTTTATGCGGCCCCATTTGCACCATATAGCCGGTGATTTTTATCCCCGGCACCAAGGCTTTCAGCACTTCACGCGCGACCCCGCCAGCGGCTACGCGACTGGCCGTTTCACGTGCGGATGAGCGCCCGCCACCGCGCGGGTCGCGAATGCCGTATTTCTGCCAATAGGTAATGTCGGCATGACCGGGGCGGAATTTTTCGGCGATATCACCGTAATCTTTTGACCGCTGGTCGGTGTTTTCGATCATCAACTGAATGGGCGTGCCAGTGGTCTTGCCTTCATAAACACCTGACAAAATCCGCACCGCGTCGGCCTCTTGACGCTGGGTGGTGTATTTTGAAGTGCCCGGTTTTCGCTGATCCAACCAGTGCTGCAACATTGTGGCATCAAGCGTCACGCCGGGGGGGCAGCCATCAACCGTCGCGCCAATCGCGGGTCCGTGGCTTTCACCCCATGTGGTGAACCTAAATAGATGACCGAAGGTATTGATAGACATGGACGCGCTCCTTTCTTGGTTGCTTAGTGGTTTCGACTTGCGGGGGCAAGTCTGGGTGCCTAATGTGGCCACACCTCGGGGTGCCTTACATGGCTGAGATGCGTCAGCGAACCCGTAGAACCTGAACCGGTTAGAACCGGCGGAGGGAAGGTGGTTTCCACACCCGAACACCGCCCCTAAGCGCATAAATGCCGAATGGAGCAATAATAATGAAGACCCTTACGACCTTTGCCGCAGCAATGCTTGCCGCATCCACAGCTTACGCTGAAACACCCATCCTTACTGTTTACACCTATGACAGCTTTGTTTCCAGCTGGGGCCCCGGTCCTGCGATCGAAGCCGCATTTGAAGAAACTTGCGCGTGTGATTTACAATTTATCGGAACCGGCGACGGGGCTGAATTGCTGGCACGCATCCGACTGGAAGGCGCACGCACCAAGGCCGATATCGTGCTGGGGCTGGATGCCAACCTTACCGCAGCAGCCGGTGCAACGGGCCTGTTTGCTGAACATGGCCAATTAGATACGGCATTCAACTTGCCAGTTGAATGGACTGATCCGGTTTTTCAACCCTTCGACTGGGGTTATTTTGCCTTCGTCTACAACAAAGAAACAGTGTCTAATCCGCCCCAAAGCTTTGCAGATCTGATTGCCTCTGATTTGAAAATCATCATCCAGGACCCACGGTCATCCACCCCCGGACTGGGCCTGCTTTTGTGGGTGAAGGCCGTGTTTGGGAATCAAGCGGGCGAAACGTGGGCCGCGCTGAACAGCCACGTGGTCACCGTAACCAAGGGTTGGTCCGAGGCTTACGGATTATTCCTTGAGGGTGAGGCCGACATGGTTTTATCTTACACCACATCCCCCGCCTATCACCTGATCGCCGAGGAAGACGCCCGTTTTGGCGCGGCTTTATTTGATGAAGGCCATTATATGCAAATCGAAGTTGCGGCAAAAATCGCCCATACTGAACAGCCAGAACTTGCTGATATGTTTATGGAATTTCTGACCTCGGACGCCTTTCAAACAATCATCCCAACCACCAACTGGATGTATCCAGCAGTTACGCCAACAAGTGGCCTTCCGGATGGGTTTGAGACCCTAATCCAGCCAGAAACAGCACATATCTATCTGGCGGAACAAGCCCGCGAAATGCGCGAGGTGGCGTTGGACGAATGGTTAGCCGTATCTTCAAAATAACACGGGCGGGGCTGGCCGGCGGGCTGGCCCTAACCGCCATTTTATGTCTGATTGCGGGCACGATGCTGGCAGTGCTGGCGCGCGCGGATATGCTGCGCGGGCTTGGCCCTTCTGACTGGTCTGCCATTCGCTTTACCTTGCTGCAATCGACCCTTTCGGCCCTTATTAGTGTCTGTTTTGCCATCCCGTTGGCCCGCGCGCTTTCACGTCGCAACTTTCCATTGCGCGGTGTGCTTATCACCTTGATGGGGGCACCTTTTATCTTGCCGGTAATGGTCGCGGTTTTAGGGTTGCTGGCGGTCTTTGGGCGATCTGGCATTATCAATTCAACACTGGTTTGGGTCGGGTTAGAGCCTGTTTCCATCTATGGCCTGCACGGCGTAGTTCTGGCGCATGTTTTTTTCAACCTGCCGCTGGCAACCCGCCTGATCCTGCAAGGCTGGCAGGAAATCCCAGGCGAACGTTTTCGGCTGGCAGCATCGCTTGGGTTTTCACCGCGCAATGTATCGCGCTTGCTGGAGCGCCCAATGCTGCGCAGTGTTCTGCCCGGTGCTTTTCTGGTGGTTTTTCTGGTTTGCCTAACCTCGTTTGCAGTTGCCCTAACCATGGGCGGCGGCCCCCGCGCCACAACGATCGAGCTGGCAATATACCAAGCGGTGCGGCTGGATTTTGACCTTGCCAAAGCTGCGTTATTGGCGCTGGTCCAGTTCGGGCTGGGTGTTAGCGCGGCCCTGCTAGCGATGCGCTTTGCCCTGCCAGAGGCCGGACTTGGCGCAGGTTTTGATCGGCCAGAGCGCCGCTGGGAAGCCCAACGCCCTGCGCTGCGCATCATCGATACCGGCCTAATAATATTTGGCGCGTTGTTTTTACTTTTACCGCTAAGCATGGTTGTTCTAAATGGGTTGCCGGGAATATTGAACCTGCCGGCCGAGGTCTGGATTGCCGCCCTGCGATCGCTGGCTGTTGCTATGGTGGCCGTCGCAATCACCTTGGCCTTGGCCCTGTCGATATCTGCATTTTCCGTATTACACCGGAGACCCTTTGCCGGAACACTTGGCATGCTGGGCATTGCGGCATCGCCATTGGTCATCGGAACTGGACTGTTTATCATCATCCACCCAATTGCAGATCCGGGCCGATATGCGCTGGTGGTCACAGCATTGGTCAACGCACTAATGGCACTACCGTTTGCCTTGCGCGCCCTGCTTCCTGCCCTATCGGGGGCCGAGGCCAACTTTGGCCGCCTTGCTGACGGGCTGGGAATGAAAGGTTGGGCACGGATGCGCCACCTTTGGCTGCCAAGGCTGCGGCGCCCGCTGGGCTTTACTGCGGGTCTGACGGCTGCATTATCAATGGGGGATCTTGGGGTTGTCACCTTGTTTGCAGCACCTGATCAAGCAACCTTGCCGCTACAGCTTTATCGCCTGATGGGCGCGTATCGAATGGAAGACGCCGCCGCGGCAGGGTTGTTGCTGCTAGGGCTTTCCCTAACCTTATTTTGGCTATTTGATGGCGGAGGGCATGAACGTGCTTGAACTGAACGCAATAACAATCCGGCAAGGGGATTTTGCCCTTTCTGCCGATCTGAATATTTCGCCCGGCCATATTGTTGCAGTTTTAGGCCCGTCCGGCGCAGGCAAATCAACGCTGCTGGCAGCAATTGCTGGATTTACGCCTGTTGAAACGGGGCATATTCAGTGGCAAGGCACCGATCTGACAGGCCTGCCACCGGCGCAACGCCCCATCAGTATTTTGTTTCAGGACAACAACCTGTTTCCCCATTTGGATGCGCGCAGCAATGTGGCGCTTGGTCTGGAGCCATCCTTACGGCTTTCAGCCAAACAATGGACGCAAGTCGATACCGCATTGGAGCGGGTTGGCCTGACCGGGCTGGGGCGGCGCAAGCCTGCGGCATTGTCTGGCGGGCAAAATGCGCGGATTGCCTTGGCGCGCGCCTTGCTTCGGGCGCGGCCAGTTATGTTGCTGGACGAACCTTTCGGGGCGCTGGGGCCGGGATTGAAGGCAGAAATGTTAACGCTGGTGGCTGATCTAGCCCGCGAAACAGGTGCAAGCGTTTTGATGGTCAGCCACGACCCCGCAGATGCACAGGCGATTGCCGATGAAGTAATTTGGGTTGATGGGGGTATTGCCCACAGCCCGCACAATACGGATGAGATTTTCAGCCTCCCGCCGCAAGCGCTTAGTGCCTATATGGGCACGTAAAAAGGGCACCCGCGAAGGGCGCCCTTTTCAAATTTCATAACCATTGGAACGCAGGCTTAGCCGTCGTTGCGATGCTTGATCGGATACCAAAGGCGTTTGTTGGTCAGATACAACAGAACCGACATCAGCGTCATCAACAGCACCGCGATAAAGCCCGCCTGTTGGCGCGCCATCATCTTGGGTTCCGCCGCCCACATCAAGAACGCGGCAACGTCCTGTGCTTCGTGGTGGATTGTGTTGGCATGGCCATCGTCGAAATCAACATCTTCGCCGTATAACTGGGGCGGCATTGCCGTCCAGCCACCAGCGAAAGCGGTGTTTTCATAAAAGGTTGTCCCAGCCTGTTCTTTTTCTTCGCCAGTGAACCCGGCTAGGAAAGACGCAATATATTCTGCGCCACCCATGCCGCGAAACAGCTGGTTCATACCTGTACCAACAGGACCGTGGAAGCCCGCGCGCGCCTTGGCCATCAGGCTAAGGTCTGGTGCGTTCGGGTCGTTTGAAACTGGGAAATGGTCCGCCGGTTTACCCGGGCGGTAATCATCCAGTTCTGCGTCAAACACTTCGATGTTTTCAGCAGCCCAAAGGCGTACTTCTTCTGCGGAATAGCTGGGCCCACCGGGATCAGCCAATGTGCGGATTGGCACATATTGCAGACCGTGGCAGGACGAACAGATCTCGGTATAGATCTTGAAGCCACGTTGAAGCTGGTTTTGGTCATAAGCGCCAAACGGCCCTTCGAACGAAAACGCAAAGTCTTCGATATGCTGTTCGGCACCGCTTGCAACAGCGTTACCTGTGGACAGGCCCAGCGCCAGAATTGCGATGCTTGTGAGTTTCCTGATCATCATTTCGATCCTTTCTCTCACTTGTCCGCGGCGTCGGATGCGCCGGGATAATGTGCGTTGAAATCTTCTTCGATTGTCGCGGGTGGGGTCAGCGGTTTTTCGATCAGACCCAGTAGCGGCAGGATCACGATGAAATAGGCAAACCAGTATGTGGCCCCAATCAGTGAAATCGTTGAATAAGGCGGCTCGGCAGGCATGGCGCCACACCACATCAAGACGATGAAGTCGACAACCAACAGGCGGTACCACCACTTGAACAATGGCCGGTATTTGCCCGATTTAACCTTGGAGGTATCCAGCCAAGGCACAAATACCATGACCAGGATCGCGCCGAACATTGCCATCACGCCGAAGAATTTAGCGTCAACAATGCCACCGGTGATAAAGCTTGCGGCCTGAACAGCCCAAACATCCGATGTGAACGCCCGCAAAATTGCGTAGAATGGCAGGTAATACCATTCCGGTACAATGTGTGCAGGTGTGACCAGCGCGTTTGCCTCGGTGTAGTTATCGGGGTGACCCAGATAGTTTGGCATAAAGCCAACCACCGCAAAGAAGATCGCCAAAATAACCGCCAGTGCGAACAGATCTTTGATCACAAAGTATGGCCAGAACGGCACTGTGTCTTTCTTGACTTCGGCTTTGGAACCACGGCGAACTTCAACACCTGACGGGTTTGAGTTGCCAGTTGTGTGGAACGCCCAGATGTGGACCGCAACCAAGGCTGCAATCACGAAGGGCAGCAGATAATGCAGGCTGAAGAAACGGTTCAGCGTTGCGTTATCAACCGCAGGTCCGCCCAGCAGCCACGTTTGCAGGCCTTCGCCAATAAACGGGATCGCACCAAACAGGCCGGTAATAACCGTTGCACCCCAAAACGACATTTGACCCCATGGCAGAACGTAGCCAAGGAAACCGGTTGCCATCATTGCCAGATAGATCAACATACCGATGATCCATGTGATCTCGCGCGGTGCTTTGTATGAACCGTAGTAAAGGCCACGGAAGATGTGGATATAAACAGCCATGAAGAACAGTGATGCACCATTCATGTGGACGTAACGAAGTGCCCAGCCACCGTTTACATCACGCATGATATGCTCGACCGAGGC
>DAOUQO010000068.1 GCA_030625565.1 Aliiroseovarius sp.
TCGGGCAAGGATTGGCCGCGTTTACGCTGATGCTCGATTTCATCCAGCAGGCGCTGGCGGGCCTCGCGAAATTCATCAAACTGGGCAATAAACGGAAACATAACCGATAGCGGGCGGCCATTTGCGCCACGGATCATCGCCTGTAATTGCATCCGCATAATGCCGGGTTTATCCAGCCCCACACGGATTGCCCGCCAGCCAAGGGCAGGGTTGGGTTCATCTTGTGGCTTAAGGTAGGGCAGCACTTTGTCAGACCCGATATCAAGGGTGCGAAACACCACTTTCTTGCCCTTGGCCGCATCCATTACCGAGGCATATGTCGCCGCAAGTTCGCTGCGACCGGGAATTTTGGCGCTGGTCAGAAATTGCAGTTCCGTGCGAAACAGGCCAACCCCGTCGGCCCCCGAACTTTCCAGTGACGGAAGGTCGGCCATAAGCCCTGCATTCATGGTTAGCGAAATGGTGGTGCCGCATTTGGTTTTCGCAGGCTTGGCGCGCAATGACGCATATTTTTCCTGCGCGGTTTTCTGCATCGCCATTTTGTCGCGAAAAGCGGTGGCAATGGTGTCTTCGGGGCGCAAATGCACCACGCCTGCATCGCCATCGACAAGAATGTGGTCGCCATTCAGCGCGGCAGTGGTGATGCGGCCAACATGCACCAGTAAGGGGATTGCCAGCGCGCGCGCCACAATGGCGGCATGGCTGGCAACGGATCCTTCATCCAGCACCACACCGCGCAGTTTGCGACCATATTCCAGCAGCTCTCCGGGGCCAATATTACTGGCCAGAAGGATCGGATTTTCCGGCATGGTTGCGCCGGTTTCATCACCCTGTCCAGTCAGGATGCGAAGCAGGCGGTTTGACAGGTCATCAAGGTCATGCAAGCGTTCGCGCAGGTAAGGGTCAGGCACCTGACTCATGCGGGTGCGCGCGGCGGATTGTTCTTTTTCTACAGCAGCTTCGGCGGAAAGTCCGCGATCAATATCGGCCAGCATCCGTCGCATCCAGCCCTTGGAATTGGCAAACATGCGGTAGGCTTCAAGCACCTGCATCTGGTCCTTGTCGGCACCTTTCGACAGGGCCAAAAGATCGTCAACCGAAACGCGCAATTCTTCCACAGCATCGTGCAGGCGGGCCTGTTCAACTTCTGGGTCATCGGCAACCGGATTGGTCACCACAACGCGGGGGTCGTGCAGCCAGACATGGCCTTCGGCGGTGCCTTCCTGACCAATGCCACCCTGAAAGGTTTCGGGGCGTTGGTGCAACGCTGAAAGGGCCGCGCCTTCGCCGATAAACGCGCCTAATTCGGTCATTTCGGCCAGCACCATTGCGACCACTTCCAACCCGTAAACTTCGTCTTCCAGATAGGTGCGCGCGGCTTTGGATTGCACCACCAAAACCCCAAGGGTTTCGCCCAACCGTTGGATGGGCACGCCTAAAAACGAGCTGTAAACTTCTTCGCCGGTTTCGGGCATGTAACGAAAGCCGCGTTCAGACGGGGCATCGGCGGAAATGATGGGGGTGCCGGTTTTGGCGACGCGCCCCACCAGCCCTTCGCCAATGCGCATGCGGGTTTCATGCACCGCTTCCGGATTCAGGCCTTCGGTTGCGCATAATTCAAGCGTGTCCTCATCGCGAAACAGATAGATTGAGCAAACATCGGCTTGCAGGCTGGCCGCGATCAGGCCAGTGATACGGTCAAGGCGTTCTTGCCCCGCCTCGGCGTCAGACAAGGTTTCTTGCAATGATCGCAGTAGCTTGCGTGAATCTGTTTCGGTATTTTGTGCCATTACCCTTCACCCGTCTGGGTGGGGGGATACCCCGCCCGTCAGGCTGCCTTTTCTAGTTCAAAGGCATCATGCAGCGCTTGGACCGCAAGTTCCATATATTTCCGGTCGATTAGCACAGAAATTTTAATCTCGGAGGTTGTGATAATCTTGATATTGATGCCTTCACGCGACAAAACGTCGAACATTTTGGCGGCAACACCGGCATGGCTGCGCATGCCAATGCCGACAACACTGACCTTGGCGACACCGGTATCGGCGACCAGATCGTGGAAATTTATTTCGCCAGACGTCTTGGCGGCCTGCATGGCTGCTTCGGCACGCGCGACCTGATTGACCGGACATGAAAAGGTCATGTCGGTGCGGCCTTCTTCGGAAATGTTTTGCACGATCATATCAACATTCACCCCGGCCTCGGCCAAGGGAACAAAAATCGCCGCCGCAATGCCGGGGCGATCAGCAATGCTGATCAGGGTCATCTTTGCTTCGTCGCGCTGATAGGCAACACCAGAAACCACATTTTTTTCCACGATATCCTCCTCATCACAGACAAGCGTGCCTGCCTCTGGATTGTATTCTTCGAATGATGACAGCACCCGCAGGCGCACCTTGAAACGCATCGCCAGCTCGACCGAGCGGGTTTGCAACACTTTCGCGCCCAAACTGGCAAGCTCCAGCATTTCTTCATATGCAATGCGGTCCAGTTTGCGGGCCTTGTTGGTCAGGCGCGGATCGGTCGTGTAAACGCCATCAACGTCCGTATAAATATCGCAGCGTTCAGCGCCAAATGCGGCGGCAAAGGCCACCGCTGTGGTATCGCTGCCGCCCCGGCCCAGCGTGGTGATACGCCCGTCATCGCCAAGGCCTTGAAAACCGGCAACAACCGCAACGCGCATACCTTCACCAAATTTGGCGGCGATATTGTCGGTCGGAATTTCATTGATGCGGGCCGCCGAATGGGCGCTGGTTGTGCGCACCGGCACCTGCCAGCCCATCCATGAACGGGCAGGGATATCCATTTCCTGCAAGCGCAGCGCCATCAATCCCGCCGTGACCTGTTCGCCGGAACTGACAATCGCGTCATATTCGCGCGCGTCATACATGGGCGATGTTTCATCGACCCAGCCGACCAGTTCGTTGGTTTTCCCTGACATGGCCGATACAATGACGATCACGTCAAAGCCATTCGCGACCTCGCGCGCCACACGTTTTGAGGCCCGCGCGATGCGGTCCAGATTGGCAACCGAGGTACCACCGAATTTCATTACCAGAACAGGCATTGTATTTTGTCCACTTATCCGTCGCGGCAGTCTTACGCGAGGTCCTATGGCAAGGGCAAGGGGGGTGATGTTGTACAAAACTGCCTTGGGGTGCAGGTTTGATGTTAGTTGGTTTTACGGCTTGGAATGAATGGCAGAGGCGCAATTTTTACGCCATCTTCGATCAGTTTGACTGCTTCTTCGGGCTTTGCTTCGCCGTATATTGCGCGCTCGGGGGCGTCGCCCTCGTGCATGGCGCGGGCTTCTTGGGCAAACTGCACCCCGACATATTCACTGTCGGCCTCGATGCTTTTGCGCAGTTTTGCCAAGTCGTTTTCCTGTTTGCCCTCAGGTGTCGCCAAATTGGGTTTGTCTGCTTTTTCGACTGCATTTCGGGCCGGTCGGATGCGCGGGGCCATGATGGCCTTTTCAACCTTGTTCACGCCGCATTCAGGGCAGGTAATCAGCCGCTTTTGCATCAGCCCGTCAAAGGCCGCCGCATTCTGGAACCAGCTTTCAAAACTGTGATCAGATGCGCATTTCAGGCTATAGCGGATCATTGGATTCCCTTGGTTAATGCCAGTTTAGATATTACAATTCAGGTCGGAAGTCTTTGATAATTCGCCGTAATTCCGGTTCTTTCACCATGCTTATCGCTTTTTTCTGGCTTACCCAAATTCGGTCGCGTTGCTTTTTTTCCCGATAGGTTTCCTGAAGCTTTTTAACCTTCAGCGGGAACACCGCAACCACGCAGGGCAGGTTGTCACCATCATGTGTTTTTGAATAGGAATAAAACCCAAGCACCCGATCTGAAACCTTGCCGATTGCGCCGGCTTCTTGCAGGGCTTCGGTTGCTGCGGCCCCGCCCGGGGTTTCGCCGGCCATGGGCCAGCCTTTGGGAATGATCCAGTTGCCACGCCCACGGCTGGTGATCAAAAGGATTTTCACCTTGCTATCGTGAATGCGATAACACAGCGCCCCGAATTGGGTGCGTATATCGCGTTTATCCGCGCCGGCCACCTGAATCGGCCGATGTTTGATCTTTGCCAGTGTCACCTTGGTATCATCCTTGGCCCTGCGATTTTCGGCTGTAATTTTACGCATAAAATTAGCAGCATGTCCTTAGCATTACCTTAAGATAGTGGTTTCCTTGGGGAAATCAAAGAATTTCACTATATCTTGTGTCGCAATATGGCACGTGCCGCAACATTCGGCTTTCTTAATCACGTGTTCCGGCGAACCGTTCTTGCCAATTTTCGCGGTCTTCATCGCTGATTTTTGCAAACAAAACGTCCGGAACCGTAAACGTATCCCCAGCCTGTAACGTGTTTAATGCTTGGGCAACATTATCAGGCCAGTCGGTATTTTTCGTGTGCATTGCGGTCAATATTGAGGCCGCCGCATCCGGGATAAAAGGCGCCGACAAAACCGCATAAAGACGAATAAGATTCAGGGAAAGGCGGATCACCATGGCGGCCGCATCAGGGTCCGTTTTGAATGCGGCCCAAGGCGCGGCTGTTTGCAAATATTCGTTACCCGCAACCCAAATGGCACGCAATTCAGCGGTGGCTTTGCGGATTTCAATGGCCTCCATGTGGGCCTCATAGGTGCGAATTTTGGCTGTAAGATCAGCGATTAACGCGTTTTCTACATCGCCAAAGGCGCCACCTTCTGGCACAATCTCGCCAAACTTTGAACGGCAGAATTTGGTGACACGGCTAACAAAATTGCCCAGTACATCTGCCAAATCTTTATTGACGCCTTGCTGGAAGTTTTCCCATGTAAATTCTGAATCCGAATTCTCTGGGGCATGACTTAACAGCCACCAGCGCCAGTAATCTGCTGGCAATAATTCAAGCGCTTGATCCATGAACACGCCGCGCCCTTGGCTGGTCGAAAACTGGCCGCCATCATAGTTCAGGTAGTTGAAAGATTTGATATAGTCGACAAGCTTCCAATCTTCGCCCGACCCCATGATGGTTGCGGGGAAGCTAAGGGTGTGAAACGGCACGTTGTCCTTGCCCATGAATTGCACATATCGAACATTTTCAGCGCCTTTTTCGGTTCTCCACCAGCGTTCCCAGTCTGAATCCAACAATTTGTTGGTATCAGCCCATTCTGCGGTGGCCCCGATATATTCTATTGGTGCATCGAACCAAACATAGAAAACCTTGCCTTCCATACCGGGCCATTTGGCGTCGCCACGTTGTACCGGAACACCCCAGTCAAGGTCACGGGTGATGCCACGGTCACGCAGGCCATCGCCATCATGCAGCCATTTCTTGGCAATGGATGTGGTTAGAACCGGCCAGTCTTTTTTGCTGTCAATCCAGGCATCCAGCTTGTCGCGCAGGGCTGATTGGCGCAGGTACAAATGCCGGGTTTCGCGGGTTTCCAGATCAGTCGATCCCGAAACCGCGCTGCGCGGGTTGATCAGATCTGTTGGGTCCAGTTGCTTTGTGCATTCTTCGCATTGATCCCCGCGCGCATTTTCATACCCGCAATCTGGGCAGGTCCCTTCGATGTAACGATCGGGTAAGAAACGCCCGTCGGCATTGGAATACACTTGTTTTTCAACGACTTCTTCGATCAGTCCGTTGTCAGCCAGCTTTCCAGCGAAATGTTGGGTCAGCTTGCGATTGCGCGCCGAAGAAGACCTGCCAAAATGATCAAATGACAGGCGGAATTTGTCTGACAGGTCTTTTTGAACGTGCCACATATCGGCGCAATATTCCTCAACCGGCTTGCCTGCTTTGGCGGCGGCCAATTCGGCGGGTGTGCCGTGTTCGTCCGTGGCGCAGATAAACATTACCTCGGCCCCGCGCGCGCGTTGATATCGCGCAAAAAGGTCGGCCGGAAGTTGCGAGCCGACAAGATTGCCCAGATGTTTGATCCCGTTGATATACGGAATGGCGGAGGTAATAAGATAACGGTTCATTTGGTGCCCTGCGTTCTGTGTCGCCCTGCTTGTAATCGATACAATCGGGCAGCGCCAGAAGGGCATCGGTATTATGTTTGTGCTTTTTTGATTGCTTGGGCGATAAGGCTGATGCCATCGGCAATGCGTTCCGAGGGGATCGAGCTGTAGGCAAGGCGATAATAGTTTTGCGGTGACGCGGGGGGCGTGAAAAAAGCCATGCCTGGCTCAATAAGTACCCCATCTTTTTTCAGCTCATCCGCCAAAACTTGGGTGTTAACGCCGCTAGGCGCGCGCATCCAAAAAGATGACCCACCAAAAACACCGCGCCCGGCAATATCCAAACCGTGTTTGGCGATGGCTTGTTCCATCACTTCGCGCCGTGCCTGAAATGCAGCCCCCATTCGGCGAACCATGGCATCATAATACCCCAAAGAAAGGAAATATGCGGTGATGCGCTGGATCAGGCCGGGCGGATGGCGCAGCATGGTTGAGCGCAGCGCGCGTGCTTCGCGAATGAAAGCCGGCGCGCCGACCAGATAGCCCAGTCTAAGACCCGGAAATAATGATTTGGAAAAGCTGCCAACGTAAATCACGCGCCCCTCGCGATCCAGACTTTTCAGCGCCGGACTTGGGGGCTTTAGAAATGACATTTCAAATTCATAATCGTCCTCAACAATTAAGGCGTCAAGGGTTTTTGCCCGCTTTAACAATGCCTTGCGCCGCTTTATAGGCATGGTTGATGTGGTTGGGCATTGGTGGCTTGGGGTTGTGAAGATCACATCGGTATTGGGTGGTAACAGGTCTGGTGGCAGGCCGTCTGCATCCACTGGCACGGGGGCCAGATGGCAGCGGCTTTGGCTAAGGATATCACGCAGGGAGTAATAGCACGGGTCTTCAAATGCGGCGGTGCGCCGTTGGGTCAGCAACACCTGCGCCGCCAGCCAAAGCGCGTTTTGCGCCCCCATTGTTACCAGAATTTCATCATGTCCGGCGCGAATGCCACGGCGCGGCAGAATGTGGCGGGCGATAAAGCTGGTCAGTTCGCTATCGTCGCGATCATATTGGTCGCGGATGACCGAAGCCTGATCCTTTTGCCCCAGTGCTTTCAGGGCGCAAAGCCGCCATGAATTGTGATCGAATAGCGTTTCGTCGGGCTGGCCATAGGTGAACGGATAGCGATAACTTTTCCAGTCCAGCGGTTTTTCAGGCGTTAAAGTGCCAACAAAAGTATTGCCAATGGCGCGGCCCCAATCCACGCCATCCACGCTGGGCTTTGGCGGGGAAAATATCGGGGGGGCAGGTGCATTTTGGGAAACATAATAACCTGATCGCCCTTGCGATGTCAGGTAATCGTTGGCCAGCATTTCAGTATAGGCCAAGGTAATGGTGATCCGGCTGACTCCAAGATGCGCGGCTAGTTTTCGGGTTGAAGGCAGCTTGTCGCCACGCTGCGCGCGTCCGGACAAAATAGCCTCGGTAATCATTTGTTGAACTTGCGCCTGAAGCGTGCCGTGTGCTTGGGCGGCAAGAAAAAAGGTTTCAATCGATATGGCCATGCGGGCAGGGTATACTGGACCTAAGACTTGCGCAATCTGGTCTGATTATTAAGGTCGGTTTGCATCAATCCAGCGCGACATCATACCCATATCACGAAAGCATTCTTGCGGAATTGCGCGGCGCTTAATTCGGGCAAGGCGTTCAGCAAATTCCACTTGCTTTGAGGTCGCATACCCGTCGCCCGTGCGTGGCATGCTGTCTTTTGCTTTGTGCAAATCAATCCAGTGCGAAAGCGCGCGACGGTCCGCCGAGGCATTCGCCGGAATATGTGCATTTATCCGAGACGCAATAATTTTAGCATAACTGATTTGCTTTGCCGTTGGGGCTAGGGTGTGCTGGATATCAAGTGGCATGTTCTACCTCCTTCACGAATGAGAACAAACATAGAACAAACAAAAGGTTAATGTCCAGAGCGAATGGTGAAAAATATTTCACCCTGCTTTATATTAATAAAAAACAATGTGTTGGCAGTCGTGCGGTGTTCTGGAAACCTATACCTGTGACTTTTCCAGCTTCCATGTCAGGTTTGCTTTTATGCCGGGCCATTCCGCTGCGGTAATAGAATAGACTGCTGTATCGCGAATTGTGCCGTTTGGCATGACCATATGGGCGCGCAAAATACCGTCAGCTTTTGCCCCTAAACGCTCAATCGCGCGGCGGGACTGGTGGTTCAGAACATGGGTACGAAATTCAACTGCGATACAGTCCAAACTTTCAAAGGCATGGGCCAACATCAGGCGCTTTGCCTCGGTATTTACCGGCCCGCGTTGGGCGCTGGCACGCAGCCATGTGGAGCCGATTTCAAGTCGTCGGTTCACGGCGTCAATATTCATATAGGTGGTCATGCCGACCGCCTGCCCACTGGGCAAACAAGTGGCAAAGGCCAGCATTGATCCCGCTTGTTGTAAGGCCAGCCTGCGGTTGATTTCATCCTTCATCCCATCCGGAGGCGGGATCATTGTGTACCACAGCTGGTGCAATTCACCATCAGCTGAGGCTTCTTCTAAATCGGCGCAATGGTTTTGGGAAAGCGGGGCCAGCGTGACGTGCTGGCCCACAAGTTTTACGGGGTTGGGCCACATGGTGCTCATCCGAAAACCTTCGTTAGGGCTTTGCCTACAACCTCAGTAATTTGGTCGATATCGTCGGCGGTTGAGATCAGGGCAGGGCTAAAGCACAACACATTATTTCGTGCGGGAACCGAACGGTTCATCGCACCGATAATAACGCCTTGCGCACCACAGGCGTCAACAACAGCCCCGATTTCGGCCTCGCTTACGGGTTCCTTGCTGGTTCTATCACGCACTAATTCTGCGCCTAAAAACAAACCTTTACCGCGCACATCGCCGATAATTTTGTGCTGATCCATTAGGGCGTTCAGGTTGTCCATCATCCGTGCGCCCATGACGTTGGTGTTTTCCAAAAGGTCTTCATCTTCGATGATGCGCATGTTTTCCAATGCCGCAACCGGGCCGGCGGTACAGCCGCCAAAGGTTGAAATATCGCGGAAATAATTCAGCGGGTCATCAACGTCGTCCTTGAACATGTTGAACACGTCTTCGGTGGTCACGCACAGCGCAATCGCGGCGTAGCCAGATGCAACGCCTTTGGCCATCGTGACAAAGTCAGGCTGAATACCGTAATGCTGATAGCCAAACCAAGTGCCGGTGCGCCCAACGCCGCAAACCACTTCGTCGATATGCAAAAGCACATCGTATTTGCGGCAAATTTCCTGAACGCGCGGCCAATAACCTTCGGGGGGTGTAATGACGCCGCCGCCTGCTGTGACCGGCTCAAGACACAGCGCACCAACTGTGTCGGGACCTTCGCGCAGGATTACTTCTTCGATAGCATTTGCGGCCGCTTCGCCGTATTCAGCACCCGACAAATCCCCCAAGCCCTGATCGTGCGCGCGGTATTCCATGCAATGGGGTACGCGGATGAAATCAGGCACAAACGGGCCATATTGCATGCCGCGTTCATCCTGGCCGCCCGCTGACATGGTCGCGATGGTGCCGCCGTGATAATCGCGATCGCGGTACAGGATTTTGGTCTTTTTGCCACCATAACGTTTATGGGCAATCTGGCGCACCATTTTAAAGGCTTTTTCGTTCGCCTCAGAACCGGAATTAGTATAATAAACGCGGCTCATCCCCGGCATTTTAGCGATCAGTCTTTCGGAAAACTGTGCGCCCGGAATTGATCCGGCAGCACCCGAAAAATAGTTCAGCTTCACCAGTTGATCGCGTACAGCATTGGCAATGCTTTCGCGGCCATAGCCAACATTTACGGTCCACACACCGCCAGAAACCGCATCAAGGTATTCAGTTCCGTTCTGGTCCCAAACCCGCATTCCTTTGCCTTCGACAATGATACGTGGGTCGGTTTTTTCAAACCGCTTATGCTGCGTTAGGTGATGCCAGACATGTGCCTTGTCGGCCTCAACAATCTGCGAGAGATCGTTTGCGTTATATTTACCGTCCATTATGGGCCTCCAGTTGGGTTTTTCAGAATATATTTTCAGCTGGTATTAAGGCATAATATATTAATAAAAATAGGTCCAGAATTACATGTGATTTAAGTCCAGTTATGCTGCTTATGCTTGGGTGAATTCGCCCTTGCGGTGTTTGTGGTCACGATTGAAAAATGTACTATTTCTCACCTTTACATATTTCATTTTGCCTATAAGGTTTCGCTTAAATCAGTAAGGCATGCAAATTTAAGGTACGGTATGATGCCTGTAATAAAGGAAAATTCTTGTTGGTTGGTGATAAAAGCTAAATAATAATGTTATTAGGGGAATGAAATGAAAGACCGACTTCGCGCTATTTTTTGTGATCATCTTAGTATTATCCGGGGCAAATATTTGCCGCATTCAAAGATTGGTGATGGTGAAACGCGGTTTTGTCGTTCGACCTTTGGGGTGCATTTCGACAAGGATCTATTGCCGGCGCCAGGTTCCAAGATGATGCAGGGTTTGCCTGATATGGAATTGCGTTGGAATGAAAGCGATATTCGCGAAAGCTGGGATGCATCCACCAAAATTGTGCTGGGGGATTTGTATGATACCGAAGGCGCGCCTTTGCCAATGTGCCCGCGCGGGGCACTGAAACGCGCCATTGCCGCATGGGCCCAAAAGGGGTTGACCCCGATGGTCGGGATCGAACTTGAGGCCTATGCCATGGTAATGGACGAAGACGGTAAAGTGGTGCCAATGGATGCGCCCGGTGGCGTAGTTTACGGCACTGGCCCGTTTACTGACCCGACCGGATTTACCGATGCAATCTGGGAACGCGCGGACGATCTGGGCTTTAACCTTGATATGATCACAGCCGAATATGACAGCCCGCAATTTGAATTCACCCTGACCTTTGACGAGGCCCTGAAAGCTGTGGATGATATT
The DNA here is from genome assembly GCA_030625565.1 of Aliiroseovarius sp. GTDB lineage: Bacteria > Pseudomonadota > Alphaproteobacteria > Rhodobacterales > Rhodobacteraceae > JAAEUB01. The sequence goes on from DAOUQO010000068.1 coordinate 10,927, forward strand.
GTGCTGTTTCGCCTGATGGCGCGCGAAATCGCGTTTGAATATGGCGTAATCTTAACCTTTATGCCCAAGCCGGTTGAAGCAACGGGTGGTAATGGCATGCACATCAATTTTTCGTTTCGCGACGCAGACGGCAATAATGCGTTGTCTAATGGCCCCGTTGGTGGCCCTGACAACATGAATGACCTTGCGCGCGGCTGTGTTGCCGGGCTGATGCATCACCACCAAGGGCTGGCTGGTCTGATTGCCCCAACCACAAATTCATATGCCCGCCTGCAACCTGCGATGCTGTCTGGATATTGGAAAAACTGGGGTGGGGATCATCGTTGTGTCACCACCCGCGTTTCAGGCGAAGGCGGGGCGAAAGCACGGCTTGAGCATCGCATGGCGGACGCGGCATCCAACCCATATACGGCCGTTGCGGCGGTGCTTCAGGCATCGCTTTTGGGGCTAAGCCAAGGCTATGAATTGCCGCCAATTGAAACCGGGGATGGCTTTGCCCAAACGGACGCCACCGAAGGCACCGCAACCGATCTGGCAACGGCAATTGACCACCTTGAGGCCGACAAAGCGCTAAGCGCCGCAGTTGGGCAGGGGCTGGTGGATAACCACATCTTTATGCGGCGTGAAGAGGTGGGTAAAACCGCCGATTTAGAAGGCGACGCACTGCGCGATTTCTACGTGCATTATATCTAGACTTACAGCGCAGAAAAGCCTTCGCTCAAGGCTGCAATAATACCTGCTACATCGTCCTTGGTCACAACCAGG
>DAOUQO010000017.1 GCA_030625565.1 Aliiroseovarius sp.
AACTTTCATACCCAAAAGCAGGCCGCCCGTACCGGGTTTTGCCCCCTGCCCGACGACCAATTCCAACCCGTCCGCACGGCGCAAATGATCCAGATCCAGACCGTAACGCGCAGGCGACATTTGATAGACCAGCGTGTTAGATGCGGCGCGCTCTTCTTCCAGCATCCCGCCTTCACCAGTGCAGGTCATGGTGCCCACTTTGGATGCGCCGTGGCCCAGACTTTCCTTGGCATTGGCCGACAAAGCCCCGAACGACATCGAGGCAATATAGATCGGGATATCCAGCTCGATCGGTTTTTCAACCAACCCGCGCCCGCCGCCCAGCACTGTTTTCGTGTCACAATTTTCGCGGTAGCCCTCAAGCGGCAGCCGCGTCATTGTTGCGGGCACAAAGGTCAAATCATCAAAGGTTGGCAGGCTTTTGTTGAACGTATTCCAGCCGCGCACTTGATAGCGGCCAAGTTGTGCCAGCGCGTGAACTTCGGAAATTGCTTCGGGAGTCCAACGGGTTGACCCACCCAGATCATACGACGAAGGCGCGCCCGCAGGCCGGCCTTCGATTGCGCCATCGTTAAACGCAACTTCGTCTTCGGTGGCTTCGGTAAACGGATATTCATATGGTTCTTTTATATCATCAGCCATGCTTTTGCGTCCCTGCTTTCAAAATACCAAAGGCGTTGTCCGGCGATAATCCGGCGCCAGTTGCGCGATGTGTCTTTCAGGCCAAGCGGGTCAAGAATGGCATCGACCTCGGCCACTTGTTCGGCGGTCGGTTCGGTCACAACCGCGTCAACCCCAAGGTCTTCGATGTCGCCCGCGACCCAAACTTCGCCTTCCCAAAGGGCGTCAGCGCAGCTGCTGCCGGCACCGCCAAGGGCGATGATTTTGCCGCCATGGGACATAAAGCCAGATTGATACCCAATCTTGCCTTCAACAATCAGATTGCCGCCTTTCATGGCGACACCGGCACGCGGCCCGCTATCGCCTTTTACATGAATGGTTCCGCCCAGCATTGCGGCACCAACCGACATGCCAGCATATCCGCCACAGGTAATGTGGCCGTCGCTCATGGCCTCGCCAAGGCCCCAGCCAGCGTTGCGTTCAACCTCGATTGTGGCGCCGGTATTCAGCCCGCCGCAATAATATCCAACCGAACCTTCGAACCGGACCTTGCAGCCCGGCGGCAGGCCAACACCCAGATTGTGGCGCGACAAGGTATCGGTAACCAAAATGTCTTCGCCAGCATTCGCGGCCTCAAGAAGTTCCATATGCACATCGCGCACCGGGCGATCCCCGACTTTTATGACAACCTGGCTCATGCTGCGGCCTTTCGGTTTCCGACGCCCCAAATTCCCAGCAGGCTGGGACCGTCATAGTTAAGGATGCTTACGCCTTCATCATCACAAATGCGGCGCACGGCTTGTTCTTCGGTTGCGGCAGCGATTTCGCCGTTTTCATTCACCACCACCAAAGGCTTCATCGCGAATTTATCCTTGGCAAAACCAATCTGATCCGGCTGAGCGATCATATAGGTAAACACCCCGTCAATTTCGCCAATTGAGTGCGCCAAGGCTTGCTTCATGGTCATGCCCTGCTTCATTTGGTCCGACACCCAAACCGCGATCAGTTCGCTGTCATTATAGGTTAAGAAACGGTAACCTTTGCGCTCAAGCTTGGTGCGCCATGTGTAATAATCGGTGATCTGGCCATTATGCACGATGGCCACATCGGGGAAAGGCCGCGCCCAAAACGGGTGGCTGGCATTGGGCAAAACGTCGCTTTCGGTGGCAAGACGGGCATGGCCCAGCCCGTGGGTGCCAATCATATCGCGCACGCCATGTTTGTCGGCCACGGCGTTTGCATCGCCAACATCTTTGATAATTTCAAGCGAACGGCCCAGCGATTGCATTTCAAGTTGGGTACAAATTTCATCGGCGGCTTCGGTCCAGCGTGCCACATCTTTGGGGTCACTAATAACCATGCGCACCGAATAATGCTGGGTGCTGCCGTTATCCCATGTGGGGTCTTCCAAAAAGTCACCGCCATGTTCGCGCAAAATGGCCAAGTAATCACCAAGGTCAGACGACATTTTTGCCCGGTCAAACCCCATGGCACGCACCACATATCCGGTTTCACGCGGCACGCCGTAAATGGCAAAACCAGTTGAATCCGCACCACGATGCGATTGCGCATCCATCAGTTCAACCAAATCATTGCCAACCCTTCCAGGCGCGTTCAAAATCCTTCCGGCGATTCCACACATTTGATAAACCTCCTTGATTCATCGTATACTGTATACAATACATTTAATCTTACAACCAAAAATGCCGCCAGCGCTAAGGGCCTTTTCGCGGGGCACGAATTACGATATTCCAGAACAAACCTCGGAGGCCCCATGGCACTTAAATCGCTTTCCCAACCGCGCATTCGCCTTGCAGATAAAGTTTATGACCAAATCATTGCGGCGATCCACGATGGATCGATTTCACCCGACGACCGGCTTGTTCAGGAAAAACTGGCTGATGAACTGGGCATTAGCCGCACGCCCATTCGCGAAGCCCTTTTCCGGATGGAACAAGAAGGTATTTTATGCGTGGCCAAGCGCGGGGGGTTTGTTATTCGCATTCCCAAAGCTGGCGAAATTGATGAATTATACGCCGCCCGCGCTGCCATCGAAGGCCACGCCGCGCGACAACTGGCCATCACGAATGATCCCGAAGCTATCAAAAACCTGCGTGCGGTAATCACAAAAGAAGAACAGCTGAAAGATGACAGCGTCGCATCCTATTTCAAGGCCAACATGACCATCCACCGCGCCTTTGTTCAGGCAACGGACAATCGATTTCTGTTAGAGTTTTTCGACAATATCTGGGGCAAAGGCACGTCTTTTGCCTTGTTTGCAACGATTAAAAGTCAATCTTTGGCAACGTCTCTGGGTGAACATATGGCCCTTGTTGATATTATTGAATCGGGTGATGGCACCCGCGCGGCCGAGGCAATGATCGCCCATATTTGCGACGGACGCGAACTTCAACGCGCCAACTAAACCCACCAAATAGGCCTGTTCAGATATTTTTCTTGCAAGCACATGCCTATTGTATACGGTATACGAACCCGCGAGTCAGGTGACAGACAGGAGGCGGATAGCGATGCTAAGCTACGTTTGCGGCACCAGTGATAAACCTTTGCTGTTCAAAACCATCGGTACAGCAATTGCGCAAGCGGCAGCCAAATGGGGCGACCGCGAAGCGCTGGTTGTACGCCATCAAAACATCCGCTGGACCTATGCGGATTTACTGGCGCGCGTTGATGCCTTCGCCGCCGGACTGATCCATCTGGGGCTAAAACCCGGCGATCGTGTCGGAGTGTGGTCACCGAATAATTCAGAATGGATCATCGCCCAGTTTGCCACGGCCCGTGCAGGATTAATTCAGGTTAACCTGAACCCGGCGTATCGTTTGCGTGAACTGGAATATGCCCTGCAAAAAGTTGACTGCAAGGCCTTGATATTAGCAGAAACTTTCAAATCCAGCGACTATGTTTCTATGGTCCAAGCGCTTATTCCAGAACTTGCAACTGCCGCCCCCGGCGCACTAAAAACGGCCAACTTTCCCGCCCTAAATGCTGTGATTTCCATTTCTGAAACAGCCCAGCCGGGCTTTTTGCGATTTGATGATATTGCCGGACTGGCGGATAAACCTGATCACACCAGATTGCATGATCTTCAGCCAGTTTTGCAACCAGATGACCCGATCAATATCCAGTTCACATCAGGCACAACAGGTCAGCCCAAAGGCGCCACCCTGACCCATCACAACATCCTGAATAACGGACATTTTGTCACCGAACGGCAGGGCTTCACCGAACAGGACCGCCTGTGTATTCCAGTGCCATTATACCATTGTTTTGGCATGGTCATGGGGGTTTTGGGCTGCATCACCCACGGCGCCTGCATGGTTTTTCCAGACGAATCTTTTGACCCTGCCGCCACCCTTAAGGCAGTAGAAGATGAAAAATGCACAGCACTTTATGCGGTGCCAACCATGTTCATCGCCATGCTTGAGCTGCCAAATTTTACTGAATACAACCTTTCAACCCTGCGCACCGGCGTCATGGCCGGATCAATCTGCCCTGCGGATGTAATGAAACGTGTAATCGGTGAAATGAATATGGCGGGAGTGACAATTGCCTATGGCATGACCGAAACCAGCCCCGTTTCGATGCAAACCAAGCTTAACGATCCCTTTGAAAAACGCGTCGCCACTGTTGGCCAAATCCACCCCTTTGTTGAGGTGAAAATCGTCAATGAAAACGGTCGCGCTGTTATGCGGGGCCAACAGGGTGAATTCCTGACGCGTGGCTATTGTGTAATGCTGGGGTATTGGGGTGACGGTAAAAAAACCCGTGAATCCATTGATGAAAACGGCTGGATGCATACCGGTGATTTGGCCGTCATGGACGACCAAGGCTATGTTAATATTACTGGCCGTCTGAAAGATATGATCATTCGTGGCGGTGAAAATATATATCCACGCGAGGTCGAAGATTACCTTTATACCCACCCCGCGGTGCGCGATGTGCAGGTTTTTGGTATTCCCGATCAAAAATTTGGAGAAGAAGTTTGCGCCTGGATCCAGCTAAAGGATGGCGCGCATACCGATGCTGATGCCATCACCAATTTCTGCAAGGGCCAGATCGCCCATTACAAATTGCCAAGGCATATTCGCTTTGTCACTGATTATCCAATGACCGTTACCGGGAAAATCCAGAAATTTGAAATGCGAAACCAGATGATTGCTGAATTCAAGCGCAGCTAAGGCGCTCGAAAAACATAAAAAGGAGTAACCAATGTTTCAAAAAATGCTTATAGGCGGCGAACTTGTCGGCAAAGACAAGAAAAAATCGCGGATCAAAGTTATTAACCCCGCCACAGAAAAATCATTTGCCGCAGTTCCCAAAGGCACAAAAAAAGACATCAACAAAGCGGTAAAGGCGGCAAAGAAAGCTTTTCCAAGCTGGGCCGCAACACCAATTGCAAAGCGTCAGGACATTGTGAATAAAATGGCCGATGTTTTGGCTGATAACGCCGATGTTTTAGGCCGCTTGATGACCAAGGAACAAGGCAAACCAATGCCCGAAGCATTGGGCGAAATCGCATGGTCCGAAGGGTATCTTCGCCACTATGCCACGCTAAAGCCCAAAGGCCGAACCATCCAAAATGACGCCGACTTCAAGATTGAGCTGCGTCGCGTACCATTGGGGGTGGTTGCCGGAATTTGCCCATGGAACTTCCCAATTCTAGTGCCAATCTGGAAAATCGGGCCGGCGCTGGTTGCGGGTAATACCATTGTATTGAAACCCGCCCCGACAACGCCGGTAACTATTCTTAAGTTTTTTGAGCTGTGCAACAAATTCGTGCCCGCAGGCGTCATTAATATTGTGACCGACGAAAACGATCTGGGGCCAATCCTGACCAACCACAAAGATGTGGCCAAGGTCAGCTTTACCGGCTCATGCGATACTGGCAAGAAAATCATGGCCTCATCGGCGGGAACATTGAAACGCGTGACGCTGGAACTGGGCGGCAATGACGCGGCAATCATCCTGCCCGATGTTGATGTAAAAGCCACGGCCGCGCAAATATATGGCGGTGCATTTTTGAATGCGGGGCAGGTCTGTTTGGCCATTAAACGCGTTTATGCGCACGAAAAAATCTATGACGAATTGTGCGATGAGTTGGCAAATATCGCCAACGGCGCGGTCGTTGGCAACGGGGCGCATCAAGGCACAACAATCGGTCCGATCCAAAATAAGGCCCAATATAAAAAGATTAAAAAGTTTGCAAAAAGTGCCCGGAAAGACGGCAAAATTCTGTCTGGTGGTGTTGCCGAAAAAGGCAAAGGTTACTTTGTTAACCCGATTATTGTGCGCGATGTTAAAGACGGTGATAAAATTGTTGATCAGGAACAATTTGGGCCAATCCTGCCTATAATTAAATATTCTGACGTCAACAAGATCAGCAAAAAAGCCAACAAATCTGAATATGGCTTGGGGGCCTCGGTTTGGTCAAAAAGCGTTGCAAAAGCCACCAAGGTCGCCAACACGCTTGAGGCCGGAACGGTCTGGGTAAACCAAGCCCTTAATATCGGGCCGCACATTCCAATGGCTGGCTTCAAAGGGTCCGGCATCGGGGTTGAACAATCTGACGAGGGTCTGGACGAATACAGCCAGGTTCAGGTGATCAATATCGCTAAATAAATTAGCTAAATCTATGGGGGTGCCTAAAATGGCACCCCTAAAGGAAACAAATATGCCCAACCCAAATCCATATTGGTGGGACGATTTTACCCCCTTCAAAAATCAGCCCGAGACCTTACCGGTCGAATGTGATGTAGTCGTCGTCGGGGCCGGATTAACGGGCTGCTCGGCGGCACTAACGCTGGCAAAAGCCGGGGTTAAGGTGGTGATTTTTGATACCGAACGCCCAGGGTTTGGCGCCAGCACGCGTAACGGCGGGATGGTTGGTGGTGGCTATCGCCTATCGCCCGAAGAAATGGATGCCCGCTTTGGTTTTGAAACATCACAACGCCTTTTGGTTGAGGCCAACATTGATTCCCTTGCTTTCGCCAGCAAACGTATTGTTGATGAAAATATAGATTGTGATTTTAATGTTTATGGCCGGTTTCGCGGATTGTGGAACAAGGCCGATTATGATGATACAGCCCGCGCGCTAGACAAGCTGCGCAAGCGGGTTCCCGTGCGAATAGATATGGTTCCAAAAGAACAACAACGCCGTGAAATCGGTACTGATTTTTATAGTGGCGGCATGCTGATCCACGACCATGGCGGCCTGCATCCGGCAAAATATCTTAACGGAATGCTAGCTGCAGCCCAGCGCGCCGGCGCACAGGTTTTTGGTGAAACACCTGTGGAAAAGATTACGAAATCGGGGGGAGATTTTGTAGTCACAACCTCCAAAGGTAATATTAAAACGGAGTCTGTTTTAGTTGCAACCAACGGCTACACCCCCCGTAATTTTTCAAAACTAAAACGCCGTATCATCCCGCTAAGCAGTTTTTTAATCGCAACCGAAGAATTGCCTCGTGATCTGGTTGATGAAATCATGCCGACCAAACGCATGTATGTCGAAACACGGCTGCGTCATTGTTATTATCGACTATCACCAGATAATAAGCGGTTCATCATTGGGGGTAGGGCTGCAATGTCGAATGTTTTATCAGGCAATACAAGCAAAGTATTACATGGCTTAATGTCTGAAATTTTTCCCCAATTATCACATGCAAAAATAACACATAGCTGGTCTGGACAGACCGGGTTTACGTTTTCCTTTCTGCCAAATATTGGCCAGATTGATGGCATTTGGCATGCGCTGGGATATTCCGGAAGTGGCAACGCAATGGCCCCTTATTTGGGCCACAAAGCAGCGTTGCTTATGATGGGAAACAAGGCGGGCGAAACAGCCTTTACGAAAACCAACATGGAAACGCGGCCATGGTATCGAAAAACACCGTGGTTCCTACCGTTTGCCCACCAACTTTATCGCCTTAACGATCGCATGGAAGACCGTAAGCGGGCCAAATAATGCTGGTCACTTAGCCCCTAAATATCCTGCCTTAAGATGTCAGTTACCAAAACATCCCGTATAGACGGACCCATGATTTTGGAAGCTACCTCAAGAAGTGCCGCGCGCAAATTATTCATTTTTACTCCATTCGTGAAAACGCCATCAAATCCACCGGCATTTGCATGGTCAAATAAAACCTGCAAAAATCCATCGCGTAATTTTGGCTCTCTTTGATAGAAAATTTCGCTCCCACCGATATCCATCTCCAAACTTAATGACATGACGACAAGCGCCTGAACTGCACTTTCGGAAACCACAGGAACCACAAACTGGTTATTCATTTTCACAAAATCACTTGTTGCAATATCATCAATATCACCATCTTCCCCTTCAGGTGCATGAACAGCTTCTGCTGCGTGTCCAGCATCCACAGCAGGTTCTTCGCCACAAGGGTTGATTTCAACAATCTCCTGAGGTGCAGGCTTAAGCGCAATTCCGGCACCAATTCCGGCGCCAAGCCCAACCAACCCTAAAATAATAGGAAAAATTTTACCCATTTTGATATTCCTTAAAATGGCAAGATAATGTCAACGATCTGCTGGCCAAGGCGCGGCTGCTGCATATCGGTTATCTGACCACGGCCACCATATGAAATGCGTGCCGACGCGATTTTATCGTAAGCAATTTCATTTTGGCGCGAGATGTCTTCGGGTCGCACAAAGCCCGTGACCAAAAGTTCGCGCAGTTCAAAATTCACACGCACCTCTTGGCTGCCCTGAATCTGCAAAACACCGTTTGGCAAGGTGCCAACAACGGTTGCGGCAACGCGAAGTGTCAATTTTTCATTCCGCCTAACATTTCCAGTTCCAGAGGATGCAGATGTGGATGTTGTTGCCACCCCGGGACTAAGGGATGCACCTTCTGGAAGAACCTCATTAATCACCTCGGGCAACCCAAAAAGTGAAGATACTTCCATACTTTCTGTTCCGGTTCGCCCCCGTGTTGACGTATTCGAAAATTCGGCTCTATCATTAATTTCAATAACCACCGTAAGAATATCACCAGATCTTTGGGCCCGCCGATCACCAAGCAAGGATTGCCGTCCTCGGCTCCATAATGAGGCATGATCTGAGGCACGACTGCGCGCAACATCCATTGAGAGGCCGCTGCCATAAGCCATTGCTTGATGTTCAGCCCCCTGAGATACGGGCGTCAAACCAGGAGCCTGACCAACCTGTTCCAGCTGCGAACACGCAGCACTAAAGCCGACAATAAAAAGAAGTGATAGAGTACTGAGCCGCATAAACGCTGTCCTTTAATTGGTTAAAATTTAGGGGTGGCCCACAGAGACGCTTCCGTCTTGCTGGACCCATCCTGTAACGGTACTGCGTGACGCAAGATTCATGACACGCAGCCTGTCACCAACACCAGCGCGCCCTAATGCACGTGCCTCCGCAGCGATGAGCAACGTCCCCGTAATATAATAGAGCGTAACAATTTGATTTCGCTCGATTACTGCTGGTGGACCAATATCATCCATACGGATGGGGCGCCCAGCATAAAGGACAACCCGCGCCTCCATACCAACAACTTCGGATAGCGAAATATATGCGCCTGCAACATCCTGCGCGATCAATTCAACATCACTGGCCGTCAAAATGGCCTGGCTGCGAATTGTGTGTGTAGCGACAATTGTTTGCGCTGCGACGGGCCAAGCAAAGGTCAGTCCTGTTAATAAGCAAGCAATGAATTGTAACGATAGATTTTTCATCGGTCCCTCCATCAACGGATCTGGGTGGTTGCAGACATCATTTGATCTGCTGCGGTGATAACCTTTGAATTCAGTTCATAGCCGCGTTGTGCTTCGATCAATTCGGTAACCTCGCGAACTGCATCAACCGAACTGCTTTCCAAATATCCCTGCCTTAAGGTGCCCAAGCCATTTTCACCCGGGGCAGATACCAGCGCAGGGCCAGAGGCTGGCGTTTCCAGAAACAGATTTGAGCCAATTGCCTCGAGCCCTTTTTCATTGGTGAACCCGGCCAAGGTGAAGGAGCCGATAAGTTCGGGCTCAACTTGATCTACAAAATAGGCGTAAATTTCACCTTCTGCATTTATTGAAATCGAACGTGCGTCGGAAGGTACTGTTATTTCCGGAACAACAGGGTGGCCATCTGATGTCACAATCAAACCATCGCCTGTCATTTTCAACCCACCATCACGCGTATATGCGGAAACACCTGAGGGCAACGTAACCTCCAAAAGGCCCCGGCCCTCAATGGCAACATCAAGGTCCCCGTTCGTTTGCGCCAACGACCCTTGTTGAACCATCATGGTAATAGATGCGGGGCGAACACCCAGGCCAAGCTGCACCCCGGTTGGCAAAACTGTTCCATCCGAAGCGCTAACTGTACCGGCACGCGCCATCTGTTGGTAATGCAGATCCGCGAACTCGGCCCGCCGCGCATTATAACCCGTGGTCATCATATTCGCGAGGTTGTTCGAAATCGTTTCAACCCGCATTTGTTGTGCCAACATTCCGGTGGCTGCAATTTTTAGGGCGCGCATTGGGCATCTCCTTTTCTAATGTCAAATTTCATTTTCACCCCTAAATCACCCCAATGTCTGCATAACGGAGCGGATACGTTGGTCTTCCTGCTCCAGAAATTTTTGACCCAGTTCATATGCGTGCTGCACCTGAATCATGCGGGCAATTTCGCTAACGGCATTCACGTTCGACCCTTCGGTAAATCCCTGTAAAATCACCGTGCCTTCAAGCACCTGTTCGGTTCCGCCGGGGGCAGCAAAACGCACACCATCACGATGGGAAAGGTCGTTGGGGTCACTGGGCAAGAACAGCCCAATTTGGGTTAACGGGCGCCCATCTGCGGTCAAGGTGCCATCCGTGGCGATCGATATCGACGCCGCATCCGGAGGAATAAATACCGGAGAGCCGCCACCATCCAAAAGGAGCAAACCATCCGGCGTCACAAGTTCACCTTGCTGTGACGGCGTGAATGAACCAGCACGGGTCAAAAGTGGGCCTTCGGGGCCTTCGACCATAAAAAAACCGTCGCCTTCAATGGCAAAATCAAAGGTTCCGCCTGTTTGGGTCAGCGTCCCTTGTTCTAAATTTGTGGTGTGCACATTTGCCACAGCCATGGACAGGGACGGATCCGCCTCAAGCGACTTTACGTATTCTGAAAAAACAATGCCTTCGCGGCGAAACCCCGTTGTCGAAATATTCGCAATATTATTGGCGATGCTTTGCATTTCGCTTAGCAAACCGGATTGACGGGTAAGGGTAGTATATCCAGCGTTATCCATACGTTATCCTCCGATAATCAGGGGCACGATTGTACCTTGGAAAAAACTGACCAAGGTGCCTGTCATAAAATCCATCGAGGCCCAAAACACCGCCAAAATTGCCGCGAGCTTTGGCACGAATGTTAGTGTCATTTCCTGAACCGATGTAAGCGCCTGAAATAACCCAATGGCCAAACCCACCACCAAGGCCACGGCCAAAATTGGCGTCGACATAATCACCGCGCTCCAAAGCCCTGCGCGCAACGTGTCAAAAAATATAGCTTCATCCATGACTTACACCGGCATCCGCAGAATTTCTTGGTAGGCTTCAACAACCTTATCACGCACAGTGACCGCCGTTTCGACGGCCAGTTCAGTTTGGGCCAGGGCTTGCACCAAAGCATGCGGATCGGCATCGCCGGTCATGGCGGCCAGCGCGGTTTGTTCGCCCTGCTGAATTGTTGCGGCAAAATCACCGGCCAGTTTGGCAAAATCCGCCCCTTGCTCGTCAGGCTGGACCTTTGGTGCCGTGGCCGGACGGGTGGCTGCATATTGCTGGGCGGCAAGAGAGGATCTTATATCCATTCTAAATATTCCTATCTGCGTAGAAGTTCGAGCAAAGACCGCGACATTTGCCGCGTTTGATCAAACAATTTGAGGTTCGCCTCATAGCTGCGCTGCGCTTCGCGCGCGTCAGCAATTTCGACTATCAGATCGACATTCGATCCATCATAATAGCCAAGTTCATTTGACATTGGGTGCGCGGGGTCAAACACGGATGGCAAAGCGCTTTGATCCAAGGTTACCGGCCCTGTTTTCACCTGACCTGTGGCGTGACCGCCTTGCATGATTTCTTGAAAAGCAACCGATTTGCGCCTGTATCCAGGCGTGTCTGCATTCGCAATATTTTCTGAAACATGGCGAAGGCGCGCGGCTTGGCTTTGCATACCCGAGGCAGCAGCGGCAATAGAAGCACGGAAACTGTTCATATCTACCCCCTACCGCCGGCCAATGCTGGTGCGCAGAATATTCAGCGACGAGCGGTAAACAGAAAGGGCAAGTTCATGATCATGCTGCACCTCGGCAGACATCATCATTTCGGTTTCAAGCGAAACAGAATTACCATTTGGGGAAAGGGCGCCGGGGCGCAATACTTCGCCCGCCCCTACGGAAACAAGGTTGCTTTCGCCAGCAAATACATGACCCGCACGGGTGGCGCGCATTCCTGTGGGACCTTGCGCGCGATAACTTTCGGCAAAAGGCGCAAGATCACGGGCGCGATATCCCGGCGTATCAGCATGTGCCACATTCTGGGCAATCGAGGACTGACGCGCAGCAGCATGGGTCGCAAGACCCTGACTTACACGGAATACTTCTAGTTTTTCAAACATCGGGGCTTCTCCCTCGAACAATTTCAACTAAGGCTTAACCCTAATTCCTTAAATAAGAGTTGCGACAGGTCAGGAGGCCAAAATGAAAGCAATCGGGTTTGATCAATTATGTGCGGAAATCACCGCCACACGCCGTGTGCATGATATTGGGCGGGTAACCCATATTCGGCGCGGAACCATTGAAGTGACCGGCCTTTCAGGTGTCGCCGCACAATCAGATTTGGTTAGCATCGAAATATTGGGCCAGCCCGAACGCTTGGGCGAAGTCATTAAGCTGTCGCCAGAAACCATCACAATTTTACCGGATGGCGACATTGATGGCCTGCAAATCGGCCAAGCGGTGACATTACTGGGGGCAAATGAAATCGCACCAGATGACAGCTGGATTGGCCGCGTCATCGACCCATTTGGCAAACCACTAGACACAAAACCCCTTATGCGCGGGGTAAATGCACGCCCCTTACGCGGAATGGCAGCAAACCCAACCGAACGGCGGCTTTTGGGCGCGCGACTGGAAACAGGAATAGCGGTTTTCAACACATTACTACCAATTGTGCGCGGGCAACGTATTGGCTTGTTTGCCGGTTCTGGTGTCGGGAAATCCACCTTGCTGGCAAAACTTGCGCGCGGACTTCAGGCGGATGTTGTAGTTATTGGAATGATCGGCGAACGAGGCCGCGAGGTGCGTGAATTTGTTGAACGTGTCCTTGGACCCGAAGGCATGAAGCGGTCAGTGGTTATCGCGGCCACCTCTGACCGGTCCCCTTTGGTGCGGCGCCGCTGCGGCTGGACCGCGATGGCGGTGGCCGAACATTTCAGGGATATGGGAAAACACGTTCTTTTCTTGGCCGATTCGGTAACACGATTTGCCGAGGCACACCGCGAAATTGCCCTTGCCTCGGGCGAAGACAGCAACATGCGTGGTTTTCCTCCATCTACATCAAGTCAGATTACATCGCTTTGTGAGCGCGCCGGACCGGGCACTGAAATGCAAGGTGATATCACTGCAGTATTCAGCGTTTTAGTTGCCGGGTCTGATATGAATGAACCTGTTGCAGATATCTTGCGCGGCGTTTTAGACGGTCATGTCGTGCTCGATCGAAAGATTGCGGAACGTGGCCGATTTCCGGCTATTGATCTTTTAAGATCTGTCAGCCGCGCCCTGCCTGGTGCTGCAAGTGACGCCGAAAACACCCTGATTGCAGCGGCACGCCAAAGATTAGGTGCCTATGACAAATCAGAAATGATGATTCAAGCCGGGCTTTATTCTGCAGGCTCTGATTCAGTTCTGGATGCAGCTATCGAAGCTTGGCCAAAGTTGGATACTTTTTTGGCTGAAAACGAACCGGACAACACTCAAGCCAGCTTTCAACGGCTGGGGGCCTGTATGGTTCCTGAAGAACCTTCTAACTAAGGTCTTTCACCAAATTTTATTGCTAAAAATTCTGTAGCAGGGTCAATGCGATGGCACCGCTGGACATAACTGAACTGCTGGCGTTTATCTGCGAACGCACAAGGAAAAGGCGGTTGAGTTCATCCATTTTTTCTGGATCTGAAAATTGAGCCACTTCTGCATCACCAAAGGCAGCTCTGGATTTTTCACGAAATTCAGTCATCTGCTGGTCAAGGCCAAGAATGCCAAAAGACGGTGGAAGCCCTAGGGCCGTTTCGAATACCTGACGCAACGGCGGATTTCCCATAATTCCATACCACATTCCATCCGGTGTGGTTTCCTTTTCGGCAATTTCACCCAAATCGCGTTCAAGGCTCATGGAAAGGCGCAAATCACTGTCTTGGTTCCCAACCGCAATTTCAAACTGCCGAGTTTGGTATGCTGAAACTATTTTATCGGAAAAGTCACTAAGTTGCGTATTCGGGGTATCAAAATCCCCGAACCCAAAGGCCTTCGTCAGGGCAAGATACCGTTTATCCGACATCTTGTTTGCAAGGGAATCAGTATCAATTGCCCCTTCATCCAGGATTTTTTCAATGAAAAACTTACTGCCTATATCTTCATCCAGCCCAAAGGCGCCCAGGGCGACCTTAAGCATGCGATAATCCGCAACAAGTTCTTTTGCGCTGGTGATATTACCAATATTTTCGGCGAAATATTCAGTGTCGCGTTGAAGCACCGGTGATGCTTCAAACGCTTCTTGTTGGCTAGTTTGCGTGCGTTGCAAAAATGACCAGCCGGCCATGCCGCCAAAAGGTATAACCGGCTGGAAACTCATGCTTGGGCCGCAGCCATAAGGCGTTCTTCGCGAGGCAAAAGACCACGTAAAGATTTAAGCGCCTGGTAAAACTGTTCGTCCATTACGGCCTCTGTCGCGCAATCAAGCAGCTCGCGACTGTCATGGTCCGTTAGAACCTGACTAAGTTGTTCAACCCCACGCAACAATTGCATGCTCGCCTGTTCTTTTTCAACATCACCAGACAAAACCAATTGGGCAATATAGCATACACGGCGCACCGGGGTTGTTACCTCTTCAGGGTGGATAGCATCACGCAGGCGCAAAATATTTGCATTCGGGGTCACAATGGAAAGTCGGGAACGGCGATCGCCATTCTCAATAACCGCGCCATTGATCAGAACTCGTTCTTTGGGCCCAAGTTTTAGGACAAGACCACTCATGCTGTTGCCCCCTGTGTGCGAAGGCCGCGCATAATGGCCGTGTTTATTTCAACCAAAACATCCGGGCTTTCTTCACCCGTTAGTACTTTTCTGGAGTGCAGAGCAGTAAATTCTGCCAGATAAAAAACTTGCGCACGGAGCTGTTTTGGCAGGGCATTATCGGGATCGGCAACATCTGCTGCCAGTGTTGTCCAGAGTTGGCGGTTTTCATAAATAGCCTGCGCTAGTTGCGTAAAACCAGCGCTGCCTTTTGCAGCCGCGGAATTCAGATGGTGTGTAATGCGTGCAAATGCTTCGTATTCGGTGCTGCGTGTTGTGCGAATTGGGGTTTTCGATGCGGCGTAGGCAGTTTTTGCCATATTCAGAGCGTTCACGGTATTTCCTTCCAGTAAACGTGTTAATTAGGGAGCGAGCGTGGAGGAACGCCATTTTGGCGCCCCTCCGAAAAAGTCCCTTACCGGAACAGTGACAGGATGGATTGCGGAGCCTGATTCGCAATCGACAGGGATTGTGTACCCAGCTGTTGCTGAACCTGAAGCGCTTGCAGGCGGGCCGAAACAGCCTCCATGTCCGCATCAACCATTGCGCCAATACCGGTTTTCAACGAATCGCTTAGTTTGCCAATGAAATCATTCTGGATTTCAATTCGCCCTTGGGCCGAACCAAACTGCGCAGCAGCATCGATTGAGTTGCTGATCAATGTTTCGATCGTATCAAGTGCTGAATCAGCGCCTGCATTTGTCGTCACACTGATGGCTTCCAAACCACGAAGCCCGCCAGTTGCTGTACCGCCGGCATTACCGACCTCGGAAAAGGCCAGCGTGGATCCATTATTATCAACCTTCAAAGACCATTGGCCACTTGTGGCATCTTTTGTAACCTTGGTTGTGATGTCAGACAGGCCAGCCGAATCGATTGCGATTTTCAGGCCCTTGGCAACATCTTCCATAGTCTCATTTTTGCCAGCAACGTAGTTATACGAAGATGCCCCGACAGTTACCTTATAACCATCGCCTTCGTTAACCGCCGCAGCAGTTGAAAATGCAACGCTTTCAGCGCGCTCGGCAACAGTACCCGATGTCAAGGTAAGCCCTGACGTGCCATTCAGGCCGGTAATAACAACATCACCATCACCAGCTGTGGTTTCAGTCGATGCTACAGCAACCCCTTCAAAGGCGCGTGTCGAAGAAACCGTCAGAACACCGGCAGTGTTCGTTGCGGAAAGGCCCTCCAGACCAAGGCCATTGATCAAGCCGGTAAATGCGTCTGCAACGTCAGTCACAGAATTACCTGTCTGGAATGTGTATGACAAATCAACCCCGGCAACCGTAATGTTTGCAACATCATTGTTTGCCCAAGTGTTCGCAATGGTAACGACCGCTGTATTGGCAGTGTTAACCACGGCTGCAGCACTGGCGGTGCTGTTGGCGCTTAGGGATGTGCCGGTGCCATAAACGCTGGCATCTGTTGTCAAATCCTGCCGGTTAACCGTAATATTGGATGCTGTTACAGAACCATCGCTTGAACGATCCAGCGAGGCCAGAATATCCATATTATTTGTGCCTTTGACCAAATTCAGGCCATTGAACTGGGCCGCACCGACAACCGAATTAATCTGGTCACGTAACGCCGAAATATCAGTTTGAATTTTACTGCGGTCAACATTTTCTTCTTGGGCGGCAACAATCTTGCCTTTGATTTCTGTCAGCAGGTCCGTAACCGTTTCCGAGGCATTTCGCGCAACAGCAACAGTGCTTTCACCAAGCGAAAGGCTATCGGAAATACCCTTAAAGCCTTTTACGTCGCTTTCCATAACTTTGGAAATTGCCCAAACGGCAGCATTGTCTTTTGCACTGGCAACCCGTTTACCCGTGGAGATTTCGCCCTGGGTTTGCGAAAGGTTGCTATTGATATTTTTTAGTGTCTGCAGCGCGACCATGGCACTGTTATTAGTCAGAATACTGGACATTGATTAGTTCCTTCGTAAATGCGGTGCTTTTGCACCGGTTTTAATGACTGCCCACATGGACAGATTTTAGGAGCCATTCTGACTTCAACGGATTTTCGGTTTGCCCGATCCGTGCCACCCCCTTGGATGCATGCATACGATGGCGCCAAATATCTAAAGGAATTATAAATGCCGGCAGGCTTGTTATGTTGGATTTGAGTTAAATCCAGGGGCAGTTTCTAAAGATGCTGGCCCTAAAAGCCGCACGCATGCGCCAAAAGTCATCACAGGCCTATGGCTTATAAGGAATACGAACCCGATAGGCAGCGACAGCCGCTGATATACCTTCGGCAGCGCGGCTTTGTGGGTAAGGGCCAAAAACCGAAGGCCCCACCTGATACTTAACAAATGTACCGTTATAGCCCTTGGTAAAGAAAACCTGCGCATGCACGCCCTTGGATTCAAACACATTTATTAACGCACGATTCATATCGTCGCGCGTGACCTGCCCCGAACGCGCGCTGTCCCATTCAACCATGGCTAAAATTTCAAAACCCGCACTGCTATCGCCAGAATATGCCCGCAGGCTTTCTTGTGTAATGCCAAGGGGGCGAATGGATGGATCTTTGGTTATGGCAAAGTATGAAAGCGACCCGGCAGTTGGCAGCGTCAAAAGCCCAACAACTGTAGCCAGAGTAAATATATCGCGTCGCTTTATCATCGCTGTATTCCATCTATCAATTGATAAACAAAATACAGCAATGGGGTTTAGGAAAAGTGAAAGCCCATAAATTTATCAGGCTTCACTTTTCCAATATCAAAGACGTACCAGTTTTTCATATTCGTCTGAAATTTCACGGGCCAAGGCACCGACCTCAAAATTCCAGTCACCGATCTGGCCAACGGGGGTTACCTCGGCAGCGGTGCCGGTTAGCCAGCATTGTTCAAAATCAGCCAGTTCATCAGGCATAATGTGGCGTTCATGCACCTTGATGCCGCGTTCTTGCAGCATGCCAATTACAGTCTGGCGCGTTATGCCGTTCAAGAAACAATCAGGCGTCGGCGTATGCACTTCGCCATCTTTTACGAAAAAGATATTGGCGCCGGTCGCTTCGGCAACATAGCCGCGATAATCAAGCATCATCGCGTCGGAACAGCCCTTGGCCTCGGCCGCATGTTTGGACATGGTACAGATCATATAAAGGCCAGCGGCCTTGGCATGGCACGGAATGGTTTCCGGCGAAGGGCGTTTCCATTTGGAAATATCCAGCTTGGCGCCTTTGGTTTTAGCATCACCGTAATAATTACCCCATTCCCATGCAGCAATTGCCAGACGAACCGGATTTTTCGCGGATGCGACACCCATATCTTCGCCAGCACCGCGCCACGCAATCGCGCGCACATAGGCGTCATCCCAGCCATTGGCCTTAAGGACTTCGTATTTGGCGGCCTCGATTTGATCGACGCTCCAAGGGACTTGAAAATCAATCATTTTGGCCGAAGCGTGCAGGCGTTCACTGTGCTGGACCGATTTGAAAATTTTGCCATTATAGCAGCGTTCGCCTTCAAAAACCGAACTGGCATAATGCAGACCATGGGTCAGGATATGCACATTTGCACTGCGCCAATCCACCAATTTGCCGTCCAACCATATCTTACCATCCCGGTCATCATATGCTGCTGTCATGATCTTTCCTTTCCATGTGCCTATCATAAATTTGCATTTATTGCGCTAGATAGGTCCGAAATGGACATAATATTGCGCAAAAACTAGGAATCGCTACCAGTTGACCCTTGGAAAGTCAACAAGGTTGACCTAATATCGAAATATTACAGTAATTCGTGATTGGAGCATTTATGGCCAAAACACAAGATCCCGGTGGGCAAGCCTTGTTGTTCCTAACCGATGAGCAGTTGCGAAAAGGTATTGAGGCAATGTTTTTTGCCTATCGCGGCTTTACCGCTGACCCCGATCGTATTTTGGAAAACTATGCTTACGGGCGCGCCCACCATCGGGCAATACATTTTATCCGCCGCAATCCTGGCACCACGGTCAATAACCTGCTGACAATTCTTGGTGTTACCAAGCAATCGCTGAACCGGGTGCTTCGTACCTTGGTTCAAGACGGGTTGGTCGAAAGCCAGATAGGAAAACGCGACAAACGCGAACGCAATCTGGCGCTAACTAAAACCGGTGCCGCGCTGGAACAAGAACTGTCAGACGCACAGCGCGAACGCATGCGGGTGGCTTATCTGGCGGCTGGACCTGAAGCAGTTTATGGTTTTCGCACCGTGCTTGAGGCCATGATGGATCCAGACCTGCGCCACCACTATAACGGGCCGAAAGGAACAACGCGATGAGCGCCCTTGACCAAGCCCACCTGCTGATTGTTGATGATGACGAGCGCATTCGCGGATTGTTGCAGAAATTTCTGGTGCGTCACGGGTTCTGGGTATCTGCTGCGCGCAACGCGGCCCATGCCCGCCGCCTGCTGGCCGGGCTTGAGTTTGATTTAATTGTCATGGACGTAATGATGCCCGGCGAAGATGGCATTTCACTAACCCGCGATTTACGCAAAACCCTGACAACGCCAATTTTGCTGCTGACTGCCAAAGGCGAAACAGACGATCGAATCGCTGGACTTGAGGCCGGAGCTGACGATTACCTAACCAAGCCGTTTGAGCCTAAAGAGCTGCTTTTACGGATCAATGCAATCTTGCGCCGAATACCGCAGGCAGCCCCGAATATCACCCCGAAATTCCTGCAACTTGGCCCGGTACGTTATGATATTGAGCGCGGTGAGCTGTGGCGTGGCGAGGACCTTGTGCGCCTAACCGCCACGGAAGGGTTATTGATGAATATCCTTTCCGACAGCCCAAACCAGCCAGTAAGTCGCAGTGATCTGGTTGAAAAGTTAGGGCGCGGCGAAGACAGGGCCCAAGAACGCGCCGTAGACGTGCAAATTACCCGACTACGGCGAAAAATAGAAAATGATCCCAAACAGCCACGTTACCTGCAAACTGTGCGCGGTGCCGGATATATGTTGGCCCCTGACTAGCTGGCAGCGCTCCCGCCCCAAGGCGCCTTTGGGGCGCATGGGTTGGGCCAAGCCTCGCTTTGCTCGGAAGATTTTAGGCCTCCGGCGGGGATATTTATAGAAAAATGAAAGCTGTTATTCAGCGTTTTCCAGCACCAGCGCGCGTCCGGCTTCGAAGGCTTCCATGTTCAGGCGGGCAAATTTTGGCGGGGTTTTTGTACGCACAATCTGTTCCAGAGTTTCCATTTTGCAAACACCGGAATGGGCCACCAAGGCGCTGAGTGCGATAATATTTGCCACGCGTTTATTGCCCAATTTGCGTGCGGTTTCGGTGAACGGCAGGCTAAGCAGCTTAAAGTCGCCCTTGGGTGGATTTAGCACAAGTTCAGCATCGACCAGCACCAGAGTATCCTTGCCGATTACCGCATCAGATGAGCGCGCAGCGGCGTCATGCAAGATCAGCAGAAAATCCAAACCACGGCTGAGCGGAAAGGCCGCCTGACCACGGCTGACCACCAGATCCGAGCGGCTTTGACCACCGCGTGAAACGGGTTCATAGCTTTGGCTTTGGGCAACGTTATAGCCTTCGGCCACAAGTGCTGCTGACAGAAATTTGGCCGACAGGATCAGGCCTTGGCCACCGGAGCCTGAAAAGCGGATTTCAAAGTTTTCCATATTATTTACCCTCTCCGCGCAGTCGTGCGGTCATGTCGCGATATGCCTTGCCGTATTCGGGCCGATCGGTTTTTGTCAGCACCCCGCAGGTCAGCGCGTTCGGGCGGAACGGCACGTCAACTGTGTTGCGGTAGGCATCCGGGCGCATTTGCGATTTCTGGCTTAGGATCATTTCGGGTGAATTGCCCAAATCGTTTTTGCGGCCATATATTTCGGTGCAATCCGATATGACTTCGACAAAGGAAAAACCGTCATGCTGGATCGCATCGCGCATCAGATTTTTCAGGCCGGTAACCTGCATCGTTACCTCGCGCCCAACAAAACCGGCACCGGCAGCGGTGGCCAGCGCGCAAGCATCAAACACGGGTTCGGTATTGCCTGCAGGCGTTGTGGTTGTGTAGCGGTCAGGGCTGGTTGTTGGTGAAACCTGCCCGCCGGTCATGCCGTAAATTTCATTGTTCAGCATCATACAGGTCAGGTTCAGATTGCGACGACACGCATGGATCAGGTGATTGCCGCCAATTGCCAAGCTGTCGCCATCACCTGTTATAACAATCACATGCAGATCAGGGCGCGCCAGTGCCAAACCTGTTGCATAGGCAAGCGGGCGGCCGTGGGTGGTGTGGAATGTGTTGGCGTCGATATACGCCGACAAGCGGCCCGAGCAGCCAATGCCCGAAACAATCGCCAGTTTATCCTTGTCGATGCCCAATTCATGCACGGCCCAAAGCAGAGCGCGCAGGGCAATACCGTGGCCACAACCGGGGCACAAGAAATGCGGCATTTGTTCAAGGCGAATATAGTCATTGATGTGAAATTCAGCCTCGTTCAGGGGTGTTTCTACGGCATCCTTCATGACAGCACCTCGTTCACTTTGGCGACAATTTCGGCAGGCGTGATCGCTTCGCCGTCTATTTTATTCAGGCCAATTACTGGCAAATCACGCGCCATCAGGCGTTCAATTTCCAAGATCATCTGGCCTTGGTTCATTTCTGGAACAAGGATGGCCTTGGCGCCATTTACGCAGGCCTTCAGGTCAGATTCAGGAAACGGCCATAGGGTTTTGGGCCTGAATAGGCCCGCTTTTATACCATCAGCGCGCAAATCTGTGACTGCCTGTTGGGCGGCGCGGGCAGAAATGCCAAGCGCGACAATCAACAGGTCAGCGTCTTTGGTTTGGACCAGTTCATTTGAGGCAATCAAATCGGCATGCAGGTCCAGCTTGTCGGTGGTGCGCACTAATGCCGCTTCGGCCTTGGCGGGATTTTGCGTGGGAAAGCCGCTGGGCAAATGTGTCAGCCCGGTTGTGTGGCTGCGAAACCCATCGCCCGGACGCGGGAATGGCGGGATCATATCATCGGTGACTGCGTAGGGCTCAAACCCGTCTTTGGATCCGGTCGCGAACGTGCGTTCAACCAGTTTTTCGGGCTGCAAAGCATCCAGATCAACGGTTTCAACAAGATGGCCGATGACTTCGTCAATCAAGACGATGACCGGCACGCGCAGGCGTTCTGTTAGTTCAAACGCCCGAATGGTTTCGGTGTAACATTCAGCGACGGATGCAGGTGTCAGCACAATAATCGGATGGTCCCCGTGGGTGCCCCAGCGCGCTTGCATAATGTCGCCTTGGGCTGGTCGTGTGGGCATGCCGGTGGATGGCCCGCCGCGCATTACATTGATGATAACACAGGGAATTTCCGCGCCGCACGCATAGCCAAGGTTTTCTTGTTTCAGTGAAAATCCCGGCCCTGATGTGGCTGTCATGGCCTTGAGCCCGCCCATAGATGCCCCAACCACAGCGCCCATTGAGGCGATTTCATCCTCCATCTGAATGAACGTCCCGCCCACTTTCGGCAGCTCGCGCGACATGGCCTCGGCCACCTCGGAGCTTGGCGTGATTGGGTAGCCCGCATAAAATGTGCAGCCAGCGGCGATGGCGCCCAGCGCGCAGGCTTGGTTGCCTTGAAGATTTATTTGATTAGCCATTACTGTGCGGCCTCCAAAACTGGTGTGTTGGTGATTTTGATGGCGAAATCCGGGCACA
>DAOUQO010000206.1 GCA_030625565.1 Aliiroseovarius sp.
GGTTTTATGAACGCATGGAAATCCGCGACGCAATGGCGTATTTCCGCGTTGCCACCAGCCCTGATGATGATTTAGCGTACGAACGTATTGTAAACACACCCAAGCGCGGCGTGGGCAATAAGGCCTTGCAAACATTGCAGATAACCGCGCGGCAAAACGGTGTTTCGTTGTTGGAAGGCACACGCATCGCGCTGGCTGAGGGCGCCTTGTCAGGCAAAGCCAAGGGCGAAATGGCCAAACTGGTGGACAGCTTTGACCGCTGGCGCGGGCACGTTCTGGATGCCAGTCGCTCGCACATAGAAATTGCTGAAATTATTCTGGAAGAATCCGGCTACACCGATATGTGGCAAAACGATAAAACGCCCGAGGCACCGGGGCGGCTTGAAAACCTCAAGGAACTGGTGAAAGCGCTGGAAAACTTCGAAAACCTGCAAGGGTTTTTGGAGCATATCAGCCTGATCATGGAAAATGAATCGGACAGTAGCGAAGAAAAAGTCACCATCATGACCATGCACGCCGCTAAGGGGTTGGAATACCCCGCCGTGTTTATGCCTGGTTGGGAGGAGGGGCTGTTTCCATCCCAGCGTTCCATGGATGAAAGCGGTGTTAGCGGGCTAGAAGAAGAACGCCGCCTTGCCTATGTCGGGATTACCCGCGCGCGTGCAATTTGCACCGTATCCTTTGCGGCCAATCGGCGGGTTTATGGCCAATGGCAAAGCCAGCTGCCCAGCCGTTTCATTGACGAGCTACCCGAAGACCACGTTGATGTTCTAACCCCGCCCGGCCTGTATGGCGGCGGATACGGCGCAGCCGCACCATCGGGGATTGATGAACGGGTGACGCGCGCCGATGCGTATAATTCACCGGGCTGGCGCAGAATGCAGGCGCGTAAAGCCGAACGCAAAACTGCACCGCCAGTACAGGGCCGAAATGTGGTTATTGACATGAAGGCGGTCGCTGCATTTTCAACAGGCGATCGGATATTCCACCAGAAATTTGGCTATGGAAACATTACCGGTATAGAAAGTGACAAGCTGGATATCCGCTTTGACAAGGCTGGCAGCAAGAAAGTGGTCGCCAAGTTTGTCGTCGCCGCGGACAAGATAGACGACGTGCCGTTTTAGCCATTTGGATTATGATCATAGCCCATAAAAAAACGGCGACGCCGGGAGGGGGCATCGCCGTTTAGGTTGCTTCTGACTTCCGGGAGGAGAGAGTCGTCTGCTAAAAAATTGCGCGGCGGGGTCTTTCAGGGAGGAAGAAGCCCCGCCGCGTTTTGGGCCGCTCAGGGAGGAGCGCGACCCAAATTCCGTGAGTGGAATTAGTTTTCGTAAACTGCCTGATAAGCGGCGACTTGAATTTCGCCACGGCTTAGGCCCAGATCGGCCAATGTGCGGTCGTCAAGTTCCTGAAGTTCACGAACAGTTTTAACGTACATGCGGCGGGCTTCATATGCCGCGCTTAGCGAGCGGGCCGAAGAAGTCATGCGGCTGATAAGAGTTGTTTCAAATCCACGAATATCGCTAACGAATGCCATTGTCTTAGTACCTTGTTTACTTGGGCCTGTGCCCGAATGATTTAATGCTTAGCGCTGTTTTGCGCTTGCTGAATAGAAATAGGGTATTGGCGCCATTGCACAACTACAGAAAACGAATTGCCGCTATGCAAAAAATGCATACGTAGTACTGACCTATTTCTAGATAAGTTCTAGCTATCCCTATAAGCGACGTCGTGTTGCTCTTGTGCTTGGGTCAAAAGCAGTCAAGTAATGCAATCAATATATAAATAAGCGAACGGAGACGGGCATGACCCAGACAAATGACACAATAATGGCGGCGCTTTCATCGGTGGCCTTGCCTGATGGCGGCGACCTTGCATCGCGCGATATGATCCGGGCACTGAACATCAACGGCGGCCGCATTTCTTTTGTGATCGAGGCCGAGACCCCCGAAAAAGCAAGCACGATGGAACCACAGCGCCATGCTGCCGAAGTGGCAATTGCCGCGCTGGATGGTGTTGAAAGTGTATCGGTTATTTTGACCGCGCATGGCCCGTCGCCCAAGGCGCCTGACATGCCGAACCTGAAACCAAACGCGCCTGCAAAACCTGCGGGACCACAGGCCATTCCCGGTGTTGCGCGCATTTTGGCGATTGGTTCGGGCAAGGGCGGCGTGGGTAAATCGACGCTCAGCTCAAATCTGGCCGTGGCGCTGGCGCGTCAGGGCCGCAAAGTTGGCCTGCTGGATGCCGATATTTTCGGCCCTTCCCAGCCGCGCATGATGGGCACCAGTCGCAAACCGATGACGGGCGACGGCACCAACATGCATCCGGTCGAAGCGCACGGCGTGAAATTGATGTCGATCGGCCTGTTGACCAACCCTGACGAAGCAATCGTCTGGCGTGGGCCTATGCTGGCCTCGGCGCTGAAACAGCTTTTGTTTCAGGTGAACTGGGGTGATCTGGATGTGCTTATTCTGGACCTGCCACCGGGCACTGGGGATGTGCAGCTTTCGCTAAGCCAAAGTGTTGATGTGACCGGCGCGCTGATTGTTTCCACCCCGCAAGATGTGGCGCTGCTGGATGCAGTCAAGGCGATCGATATGTTCAACAAGGTCAACGTGCCGATCAAAGGCCTGGTCGAAAACATGTCGACCTATGTTTGTACCAATTGCGGTCATGAAGAACATATTTTCGGTACAGGCGGCGTGCGCGCCGAGGCCGAAAAGCGCGGTCTGCCATTCTTGGGTGAAATCCCGCTTTCGGTTGATGTGCGTTTGGCTGGCGATGCCGGCACGCCAATCGCGGCAGGCGAGGGGCCATTGGCCGACGCTTATGCAAAATTGGCCGCAGGGCTGGTTGAAGCAGATATTGCCTAAATACCTGACTTGCCCTTGGGTGCCTAACCTTGGGGCAAGTCACAACGTAAAATCCCCCAAAATTCCGCGTAACCTGTATTTTTAGCGCGATGATTGATGCGCTTGGAATTCACGGGACTGCCCTGACTTTAGCTTTAATGGCGTTGAATTTGGCTGGTACATGCTGCGAAAACACAGTTTATTTCTAGCCTGATGGTAAGAAATTGAGACTTTAGACTTAAATCGTTGGGATTTTTCGGGACATCCATAAAGTTTTCCAATATCTATATATTGTGTCTGAATTCGCTAATTCAACAAAATATCGATATTTGTTCTCTTTTTGATCCCGCTCGTTTACAATCTTGAATGCCTCGGCCCCTTATTTTTAAGGGGTTTCCCGCAAAAAGTTCTTGCATCCCGTGAATTCCCAGATTATCACTGTACCTAGATGAGCAGGAGAAGCGAGGCGATAAGACCTCAAACTCACAAGTCAGGTTTCATACAGGCCATTCGTTCATCTAACAACGAGATCCGGCGCGCGGGCGAGCAGACATCCCCCCAGGTGGCGCGCGCAGCTGGACATCCCCTCCAGGGGAAAATGAACGGCGAGTTGATCAGTGGCAGCAGATCAACCCGCCGTTTCCATTTTTAAAGCGCGAAATTCGCGGTGTATAAATAAGGAGCCGCTTGACGTGGCACGCATGTTCAGAGGTGAAAGTCATCCCAAGGTGGATGGTAAGGGCAGGGTGTCTATCCCCGCTCTGTTTCGCCGTGTGCTTGAGGTAAGTGACCCTGATTGGACCGAGGGCTTGAACCCGAACCTTGTCATTGTTTACGGCGATGAGCGGCGCAAATACCTTGAATGTTATACAATGGAAGCAATTT
>DAOUQO010000242.1 GCA_030625565.1 Aliiroseovarius sp.
TATAGCGCCACAAAAGCGGCCCAGATTGCCCTTGCCAAAAGCTGGCAAACAGAAGGCGCGCGACTGGGTCCAAAGGTTATAATTGCACAGCCGCGCCCATTGGCGACAGCCATGCGCGCGCGGTTTTTCCCCGGTGAAGACCGCGCAAATCTGACCCCCCCCGCAAATGAAGCGACCCGCATCCTTACGGATACGGGCCTTTTATAGATCGCCGAATTCTTCGAAAAATTCGGTTCGGAAAATTCGAATTTTCCGGCTTTTTATGCAGGTTCCATCAGGCCCTTATCGGCCGCAAGTTCGCGCATCCGTGCCTGTAGCTTTTCAAAGGCGCGCACTTCGATCTGGCGAATGCGTTCGCGGCTAACATTATAAACACCCGACAAGGCCTCAAGCGTCTTGGGTTTGTCCTGCAAGCGGCGCTGGGTCAGGATGTCTTTTTCGCGATCATTCAGCACATCCATGGCCGAGGTCAGTAATTCACGGCGCACGTCCAGTTCATCTTTTTCGGCGTAATCACCAGCCTGATCTGCGCTTTCATCCTCAAGCCAGTCCTGCCATTGCATCGTGCCTTCGCCATCGGCCGAAACCGTAGCATTCAGCGACGCGTCACCGCCCGACATCCGTCGGTTCATTGAAACAACTTCGGCCTCGGTCACACTTAGGTCATTGGCAATGCGTTTGACATTATCAGGGTGCAGATCCCCCTCTTCCAGCGCACCAATGCGGGCCTTGGCCTTGCGCAGGTTAAAGAACAGTTTCTTTTGGCCGGACGTTGTGCCCAGCTTAACCAAAGACCATGACCGCAGTACATATTCCTGAATTGACGCGCGAATCCACCACATCGCATAAGTCGCCAACCGGAAGCCTTTTTCCGGATCAAACCGCTTTACCGCCTGCATCAGGCCAACATTTGCCTCGGAAATCACCTCGGCCTGCGGCAATCCATAACCACGATAGCCCATGGCAATTTTGGCCGCCAAACGCAGGTGGCTGGTCACCATCTGGTGGGCTGCGTCGCTATCTTGGTGGTCAACCCAGCGTTTGGCCAGCATATATTCGACCTGCGGCTCCAGCATTGGAAACCGTCGGATTTCCTGCAAATAACGGTTCATCCCGCCTTCGGGCGTTGGTGCCGGTAAATTTTTATAATTACTCATGTTCTCTCCCAGTCCCTCCTTGAATGTATCAAGGCTTAACATTGATATAGGAACTATGCGTCGCGGTTCAAGGTTTGTAGTGCTATTTCTTTAACAACATATGAACATCCGCACGGCCAAAATCCAGAAATATTTTAGGTGTTCACGCAGTTGTGCCGTTATTTTGCAAGGTCTTTACCGCCCTTAAGTGTCGCAATAAGCGTTTGCATATCTTCGGGCAGGTCAGCCTGAAACCGTATTTCTTTGCCCGTGACCGGATGAATGAAACCAAGGCTGGCGGCATGTAATGCCTGGCGCGGAAAGGCGCGCGCGGCGTCCACTGCAGCCTGCGATATCGCCTTGGGGCTAAGTTTGCGACGGCCGCCATAGGTTTGATCGCCCACCAGCCCGTGGCCAGCATGGGCCATATGCACCCTGATCTGGTGGGTGCGGCCTGTTTCCAGCCAGCACATTACCAAAGATACCTGCGCAGGGTTGCCGTAACTATCGATTCGGCGCGCGCGGGTAATGGCATGACGCCCCCCCTGAAACAGCACCGCCTGACGTTGTCGGTCGGTTTTGTGGCGGGCAAGCTGCGTGGTTAGGCGCAAGATATTGCCCGGCTCAAAACTAACGCCCTTAATGCCATTCAGGCGCGGATCACCCTGATCCGGCTGGCCATTTACCAGCGCCAGATATTCGCGGTGCACAGTATGGGCAGCAAATTGCGCGGCAAGGCTTTGATGTGCCGCATCATTTTTGGCGACCACCAACAGGCCCGATGTGTCCTTGTCAATCCGGTGCACAATGCCGGGGCGCGTGGCCCCGCCAACCGCCGAAAGGCCCGTGCCGAAATGGCCCAACAGCGCATTAACCAACGTACCCGAAGGCGTACCGGGGGCCGGATGCACAACCATGCCCACAGGTTTGTTAACCACGATCAGGTCGTCATCTTCATAGATAATATCAAGTGGAATATCTTCGGGCGTGATGTGGCTTTCTTCGACCACAGGCACCGTGATGTCGTAAACTTCGCCCTCAGCCACGCGCGCACGCAATTCGCACACAGGGATGGCGCCCTTGCTGACCGCACCGCTTTTGATTAACGCAGACAGGCGCGAACGGCTAAGGCCTTGGCCCTCTGGCACATCGCGCGAAAGCGCTTTATCAAGGCGCGCGGGCGGGTTCTCCAAAATGGTGACCTGCACAATTAAAGGTGACGACATGGATATTACCCCCGAACCACAAGCTGACAATCAGAACCTGCTTAGGTTTTTGAAAATACTGGTAACAAGCCTGACTGTCACCATGATTGTCGGCCTAATAGTGCTTATTGGACTGATTGTCATGCGTTTCTCGTCCCAAGGCCAAGCGCCGCTGCCTGAAAGCATCACTTTGCCGTCAGGCGTGGAGGCAACGGCGTTCACACGTGGCCAAGATTGGCTGGCGGTGGTTACCAATGACGGGCGGATTCTAATATTTGCCCCGGACGGTAAAACCCTGCGCCAAGAGGTGGTGATTGAAGCCGGGCAATAACCGCAGGCGCGCGGAATTTTCGAAAATTCCGGCCAAAATTCTTCGAAGAATTTTGTTGTGCCACATAATAGGGGTAATGGTACCACCTCCTGGTTTCGAACCAGGGACCTCTTGATCCACAATCAAGCGCTCTAACCTACTGAGCTAAGGCGGCACAGCTTCGATTTAGCGCCCATCTTCGCCCTTTGCAAGGGGGCTGGGCTTGAATTTTTCAAGCAACACCTTTAGGCCGTTAACAAC
>DAOUQO010000215.1 GCA_030625565.1 Aliiroseovarius sp.
CGTGGTCTGGCTGTGGATATCAGGCGGCGACATCCGCCTGTCGCTGAATATCGCCGTTGCGGTTCTGATTATCACCTGCCCCTGCGCACTGGGCCTTGCGGTACCGGCTGTGACCACCGCGGCGTCGGGGCTGTTGTTCAAGCGTGGAATGCTGCTGAAAAGTGCCACCGCGATGGAGCGTCTGGCCGAAGTAACCCATGTGGTTTTCGACAAAACCGGCACTCTGACCGAAGGCAAGCCACTACCTGATAATCTGGCCCATGTGCCTGCCGATGCCCAAGCGCTGGCTGCGGCCTTGGCAAGCGCAAGCGCGCATCCGATGGCGCGGGCTTTGGCGGTCTCATTGGCAGGGGTGCAACCGGCACAGGTTAGTAAAATTTGCGAAGTTCCGGGCTATGGCATCGAAGGCGAATGGCAAGGGCAGCGCGTCAGGTTGGGGCGCGCGGACTGGGCCGGTCTGGCGCAGGCTGATTGCACTGCGACCTATCTAGGCGGTGCAGGTTTAGCCCAAGTGTTTACATTCCACGATGCCCTTCGCCCAGACGCTGCCAAGGCTGTGGCCGATTTTCAGGCGCAGGGCCTAAAGGTAACGCTGCTGTCTGGCGATGCCCGTGAGGCGGTTAAAGCCATCGCGAAAAAGCTGGGCATTGACGATTGGCGCGCCAGTGTTTTACCCGAAGAAAAAGCGGCCTTTGTGGCCGGGTTAAGCAATAATAACCAACGGGTTTTAATGATCGGTGACGGGCTGAATGACACCGCAGCACTGGCCGCGGCGCATGTATCTATTTCGCCCGCTTCGGCACTTGAGGCAACGCGCGTTGTGTCTGATATTGTGTTGCTTGGCCAGACACTTGCCCCACTTGGCGGGGCTTATGTTCTGGCTAAATCAGCCACCCGCCGGATCAAGGAAAACTTTGCGATTGCCGCTGGCTATAACGCCATTGCCATCCCGATTGCGCTGGCCGGATTTGCAACGCCACTGGCCGCAGCGCTGGCAATGTCGGCGTCGTCCATATCGGTTTCGCTGAATGCTTTGCGGCTGCGAAGGGGCGCAAAATGAACGTGCTTGTCTATCTTATTCCGGTGTCGTTAATTATGGGCGGGCTGGGCCTTGGTTTGTTTTTCTGGACGCTGAAATCCAACCAATATGACGACCCGCAAGGTAATGCGCACCGCATTCTAAGCGACAAATGGGATGACGCGCCGCCCGAGGAATAAGTTTACTGTGCGCTGGTTAACATCCGCAATATTTCAGGCCCCATGCGTGCGACAATCAGCTTTACCCCTTCGGCGTTTGGGTGCAGTGCGTCAGCCTGTAAATAGGTTCGCAAAATCATTTGGCGGTCGCCGGTTTCAATAATACCCTGCAAGAAATCCGTAAACAGCGCCACATTGCGGGCCTTGGCAAGTTCAACATACATCGCATCAAATTCATCGGCATAGGTTGCCCCGAAATTGTCGGGGGCATGAATGCCGACCAAAATCACCGGAATATTGCGGGCCTGAATGGTGTTAAGAATGCTGTCAAGATTTGAACGCGCTGCGTTAACAGGCAGGCCACGCAGGGCGTCATTGCCCCCCAGCGCCACGATCACCGCATCAATTTCATCGGTTAGCGACCAGTCAATACGCCCCGCACCGCCTGCGGTAGTGTCGCCTGAAACGCCGCCATTTATTACGGTAATATTGCGTCCCTGTGCGTGCAGCCATGCCTGTAATTGCGGGGTAAATCCGTCCGATGCGGGCAGGCCGTAACCTTGGGTCAGGCTGTCACCAAACGCGAGCACGAAAACGTCATCATCCGCGTCATTGGCCATTGCGGGTTGAAGCGTTAACAAGAATGTGAATGCTATCTTGGAAATGAAATGCGTTGCGCCAAATCTTATGGCGGCTTTGCAGCGAAAGGCGAATATCGTGACCGACACCATAATGACCCTGAACAAGGTTAACCTAAGCCTGATGGGCAATGCTGGGCGCGTTGATATTTTGCGCGACGTCAGCCTGATGGCAAAACGCGGTGAAACGCTGGGCCTTACGGGGCCTTCAGGGTCGGGCAAATCGTCTCTCCTTATGTTGATGGGCGGGCTTGAGCGCGCAACATCGGGGCAGGTAAATGTGCTGGGCCATGATTTTGGCACCTTGGGTGAAGACGCGCTGGCCCGTGTGCGGCGCGACCATTTTGGCGTGGTTTTTCAGTCATTCCACTTGATTCCGACTATGACGGCACTGGAAAATGTTGCAACCCCGCTTGAACTGGCCGGCAAAGCAGATGCCTTCGCACGTGCGGCGGATGAACTTGCTGCCGTGGGCTTGGGCGCACGCATGGATCATTATCCAGCGCAGTTATCAGGCGGCGAACAGCAGCGTGTGGCGCTGGCGCGTGCAGTTGCACCGCACCCTGATATTTTGTTGGCGGATGAGCCAACAGGCAACCTTGATACAACCACAGGCGCGGCCATTATCGATCTGTTGTTTGCGCTGCGCGACCGCCACGGTGCGACCTTGATCCTTGTTACCCATGCGCCCGAACTGGCCGCGCGATGCGACCGTGTCCTGACCCTGCGTGATGGACAATTCGAGGCAGATAAATGAAGCTGCCGCTGGCCTTTCGCCTTGCCAAACGTGAATTGCGCGGAGGGCTCAGGGGGTTTCGGGTGTTCTTGGCCTGCCTTGCGCTTGGCGTCGCGGCAATCGCGGCGGTCGGCGGGGTGCGCGAGGGCATAAAGGCGGGGCTGGCCAGTGAAGGCGCGGCATTGCTGGGCGGTGACGCAGCGGTTTCGTTAACCTACAGATTTGCAGATAATGATGAACGCGCATGGCTGGAAAACCATGCTGTGGAAGTCTCGGAAATTGCAAAATTTCGTTCGATGGTCGTTGCTGGAACTGGTCCGGATGCCATGCGTGGCCTGACGCAGGTTAAGGCCGTTGACCGTGCCTATCCCCTATATGGCGCGCCAATTCTGGACCCTGAAATGTCGCTGGCACAGGCCTTTGTCGGCCGTGATGGGATCGCCGGAATTGTGATGGACCGGCTGTTGGTTGACCGGTTGGAAATCAGCGTCGGTGATATCGTGCGTCTGGGGGCGCGCGATTTTGTCTTGATGGCCGTTTTGGTGCGTGAACCTGACAATTCTACCGGAGGGTTCGGCCTTGGCCCGCGTAGCCTTGTTTTGCGTGGCGATCTGGACGGCTCGGGGCTTTTATCCGAAGGCACATTGTTTGATACATCTTACCGCCTGCGCCTGCCTGAGGGCGCCGATTTGGACGAGCTGCGTAAACAGATGAAGGCTGCCATAAACGGCGCGCGCTGGCGTGATTCACGTGATGGGGCGCCCAGTGTCCGGTTATTTGTTGAGCGGCTGGGCGCGTTTTTGGTGCTGGTTAGTCTGGCTGGTTTAGCCATTGGCG
>DAOUQO010000165.1 GCA_030625565.1 Aliiroseovarius sp.
GCCAACCCAACCCTTGCCCCGGATATGATTACCATCACCTGCAAACAGGGTCGCATCCAAGAGGCACGTCTGTGCCTAACCCGCGACCTGCAACCGCGCATCTGCGCCCAAAACACGATTCGCGACTGCTCGCTTGATCGGGCGTTGTTAGAGCCGGTGCGGTAATACCTTGTAGAAAAGTCACCGCGCCCCAAAATCTTTTAGCACACGCAAAACCGTGGTTCTTTATCCGCGTTCACGCATCAGACGTGCCTGCTTACGACCCCAATCACGTTTGGCGTCGTCGGCGCGTTTATCGTGCAGTTTCTTACCCTTGGCGATGCCGATTTTTAGCTTCACCAGGCCTTTGTGGTTGAAATACATAACCAGCGGCACCAGCGTCATGCCCTTGCGGCTGGTGGCCTGCCACAGCTTTGACATTTCCTTTTTCGACACCAGCACTTTGCGGCGGCGGCGTTCTTCGTGGCCCCATGTTTTGGCCTGTTTATAGGGCGCAACATGACTGTTAACCAACCACAGCTCGCCGTTTTCCACGGCTGCATAGCTTTCGGCAATGTTCGTGCCGCCAACGCGCATTGATTTCACCTCGGACCCCATCAGCATGACACCACATTCGATATCATCCTCGATCGCGTATTCGCGACGTGCGCGCCGGTTTTCAGCGATCACTTTGTAATTCGGGTTTTCTTTTTGCTTGGCCATAGGATGGATTTAGGTGCTTGGCGTCGCGCTGTCTAGTGAGGGCGGCATATCGATGGCTTCGGTCCATGGTTTAATATCGACCACGGGGGTGCCATCAAACGCATCGATGGCATCAATCCCAATCACGCCGGTCGTATGATCCAGCGATGTAATACGCACTGTCGACATGGCAATCGGGTTTGGACGCCGTGGCGAACGGATTGAAAACACGCCGCGCGGTGTGTCGGAATGGCGCGGATGTTGAATAATCAAATCACGCTGGCCTTCGTGCATCCAGTACATCACGATGATATAGCGCCCGACATCCAGCCCCTGCAAACCGCGTGCATATCCCGGCGCAAGTTCAATACGCGCCTGCTGTCCGGTTTCGCGTGCAGCGCGGATATTTTTAGGCGCGGTGCCCTTTTCCCATGCTGAACGAATATGACCGATAAAGGCAACACGTGGCCCGTCAGCAGTTTCGGCAGGATCAAAAGGTAGCCGGTCTTCGCCGTCACGGATTTCGTCAGCCATTACATAAGGCCCGCATGTTTCATCGCCGCGTCCAGCGCATCCTTGGTTTCATCCAGCAGGCCGGTCAGTGGCGCGCGTATTTCACCCGAACAATGGCCCAGTTGCGACAGGGCGTATTTTGCACCAACCACGCCGGGCTCCATAAAGATTGCCTCGTGCAGGGGCATTAATTTATCTTGATATTCCAGCGCTTTGGCATAATCCCCTGCCAAGGTTGCGGCCTGAAATTCAGCACACAGGCGCGGGGCGACGTTGGCAGTGACCGAAATGCAGCCAACCCCGCCTTGGGCGTTAAAGCCAATGGCGCTGGCATCTTCACCAGAAAGCTGAATGAAATCCGCACCGCACGTCATGCGTTGTTGGGACACGCGCGCAACATCGCCAGTGGCATCCTTGACGCCAATGATATTTGGCAGTTTGGCCAGCGTGCCCATAGTTTTCGGAGTCATATCAACCACGGAACGTCCGGGGATATTATAGATGATGATTGGCATGCCCAACTCGTCCAGCGCCGCAAAATGCGCCAGCAATCCGCGCTGGGTTGGTTTGTTGTAATAAGGCGTAACCACAAGGGCGGCGTCGGCGCCAACGGCGCGCGCGAAGGTAACGAAACGCATGGCTTCGACCGTGTTGTTTGATCCGGCACCGGCAATCACCGGCACGCGGCCTGCGGCCTCTTTAACCACAACTTCGACCACGGCTTCGTGTTCAGCGTGGCTTAGCGTTGGGCTTTCACCAGTTGTGCCCACAGGCACCAGCCCGTTTGAGCCTTCTTCGATATGCCAGTTCACCAAGTGTTTCAGCGCGTCAAAATCCACAGCACCGTTCTTGAACGGCGTAACCAGGGCAGGCATTGAACCTTTAAACATGACGCACTCCTTTGTTATTTCAGATGGGGGCGTGAATCACCCCCTATAAACGTGGCGGAAACTAGCCGCGAAATGAACAAAAGCCAAGAATGTGTTTTAACTATTGGTCTGCCTGCGGTACTTTCGCGCCATGTTAAAGCAAATTTTTCGCCCTATTCGGGTATTATGGCTGGGCGCGGCGCTTTCATTCGCGCAAACCAGCCCAACCATCGCACAAACAACCGCCGAAATTTCCGCTGTTTCCGCAGGGCTGGAACAAATGCGCGCTGGCAACTGGGAAGACGCGCTTCGAGTGTCCGGCCCCGCTGGTTCAATTTCAAATGACATTATCCAGTGGCATTATTTGCGCGCCTCGCGCGGGTCATTTCGCGAAACCCTGACATTTCTTGAACGCCACGGTGATTGGCCGGGGCTAAAGCTGCTGCGCAAGCGTTCAGAAAATGCAATTCCTATTGATGCCAACCCTGCCAATATACGCGCATTTTTTGCCAACCAGCCGCCGCAAACCGGCCATGGCGCACTGCGCTTTGCCCAAGCGCTGGTCGCGCAAGGCAAACAGGAACAGGCCGTTGCCCAAGCGGTTCTGGCATGGTTTTCCATGCCGATGAATGCCAGCGAAGAACAGGGCATTCTAACGGCCTTTGGCAGCGATATTGCGCCCTATCACTGGGCGCGACTTGATATGTTGCTGTGGGGCGGTCAGATTTCAGGCGCCAAGCGCATGCTGGCGCACATTGACAGCGCCCATCAGGCGCTGGCGCTGGCGCGCATTGGGCTGCGCGACAAAGTTGACGGGGTGGACGCCTTGATCGCTGCTATTCCTGACACGCTAAAGGATGATCCGGGCCTTGCCTATGAACGGTTTTTATGGCGCGCAAGCAAGGGGCGCAACGAAGACGCGATTGAGCTGCTGCTAAGCCAAAGCAAATCAAGCGAAACACTGGGAAATCCTGCCCGCTGGGGCAGTTGGAGACGCACGCTTGCACGTTGGGAAATGCGTAATGGCAGCGCGCTTAAAGCATACCGAATTGCCGCCAATCACCATATTTCCGATGGCAGCAATCGCAATGATCTGGAATGGCTGGCGGGCTATATTGCGCTGCGCTATCTGGATGATCCTGAAAATGCACTTATCCATTTTCACAATTTTCGCGATGGCGTGCAATCGCCGATCAGCATGGGGCGCGCCGGATATTGGTTGGGCCGTGCCTATCAGGCATTGGGTGAAACCGATTATGCGCAGGCGGCATATACGCTGGGCGGGCAACATCAGACTTCGTTTTATGGTCAGTTGGCCGCGCAAAATGCAGGCATGGCAATGGATGCGGCCCTAACGGGCAATGAAACCTTTGATGGATGGGAAAACGCTGCCTTTTGGAACGACACCAACATGCAGGCGGGGCGGCTGCTGCAGGCCGCGGGCGAACGTTATCTGGCGCTGCGCTTTACCCAGCATTTATCCGAAAGCCTGTCGCGCACTGAAGTTGGCCAAATGACCGCTTGGGCCGAAAGCGTGGATGCGCCTTACCTTCAAATAAAGCTGGCCAAATATGTGTTGAAACGCGGGATTTTGCTAGTACGACCTTACTTTGCCCTAACCAAATTGGGCGCGCCACGCGAAGGTGTTGCGCCTGAATTTTCACTGTCGATTGCGCGGCGTGAAAGCGAATTCAACCCGACCGTAGAATCAGGTGTTGGAGCGCGCGGCATGATGCAACTTATGCCCGCCACCGCCAAAGACATGGCCGATGCGCTGGAATTGGAATATTCCGCTAATCGCCTGCTGACAGATCCTGAATATAACATTCGCCTTGGCACTGAATATCTGGCCTATTTGTTTGAAACATTCGGGAAAAATCCGGTGCTGGCGGCGGTTGCCTATAATGCTGGACCAGGGCGCGCGCGCAGCTGGAGCGAAAGCCGCGGCCACCCCGCAGCGCGCGCCGTTAACGTGATCGACTGGATCGAACATATCCCGTTTCGCGAAACCCGAAATTACACAATGCGGGTGATCGAAAGCCTTGCCATTTACCGTGCACGCCTGTCTGGAACCACCGAACCCTTGCGCCTGATGGATGCACTAAAAGCGCGGTAATCACGCGTTTTTTCGGGCGCGCC
Organism: Aliiroseovarius sp.; assembly: GCA_030625565.1. Classification (GTDB taxonomy): domain Bacteria; phylum Pseudomonadota; class Alphaproteobacteria; order Rhodobacterales; family Rhodobacteraceae; genus JAAEUB01. The sequence goes on from DAOUQO010000165.1 coordinate 4,203, forward strand.
ATAACGTAAATAATCCAGCCAAAACCACAATGCTGGCACCAGCAATAACGTTTATTCCGACACTTTCATGAAAGATGAAAACGCCCAGAACCGACACGAAAACCAGTTGCAGATAGGCAAAGGGCTGCACCACGCTGGCCTCGGCCACAGCGTAGCATTTGATCAGTAACCAATGGCCCAGCACGCCGGTCACGCATAGGGCTGCCATCCAGATCCAGTCAGGGGCGCTCATAGGTTCCCAGAACCATATGCCAATCAGGGTCATCACCCCCGCCCCGGCCACGCCCGTCCAAAAAAAGCTGGTCGTAGCACTGTCTTTGCGGGCTGCATAACGGGTTAGCAGGCCATAAAGCGCAAACAAAAAGGCCGCACCCAGCGCGATCAATGCCGCCGGAGAAAATACCTGTATGCCGGGCTGTAAGATGATCAAAATGCCAACAAACCCCACCGCAATTGCCGCCCAGCGCCGCCAGCCCACATATTCACCCAAAACAGGGCCGGACAGGGCAGCGATAATCAGTGGATAGATGGCAAAGACCGCGTGGGTTTCAATCAAACCCAGCAGCACAAAGGCCGCAACAGTTACGCAGATTTCCAGCGCCAGCAGAACACCACGAAAGATTTGCAAAGCAGGCTGCTCAGTGGCGGCGGTAGCACGCACTCCGCCGGGTTTGCGCGCGGCAATCGCAATCACAAATGCCGCGTAAAACCAATAGCGGATCATCACCACCATAAAGACGTTGTATTCCCCGGC
>DAOUQO010000231.1 GCA_030625565.1 Aliiroseovarius sp.
GCGGCTTGCGGCCTCGGCGTTATCGCGGGCTTCTTTCAGTTCTTTTTCATGGCGAATGGTGTCGGTGATATTCATTCCCATTGAAACTGTATCGCCCCCATCCGAGCGGCGATCGACAAGTTTTATATAGGTTTCATCCCAAAGCTGGATTGTTTTTTGTGTCATGTCAGGTTGGGACCAGCGGGCCAGCATTTCGTCATGCCAATCACGCGGATTTTGGTCGCCAATGTTAACGATGCCTTCTTCCAGCAGGATTTTGACAATTTCGGGATATGACAGGCCCGGCTGGACACATTCCAGGCCATCAAACGGCGCAAGATAGGCACCATTTGCAATGATCAGGCGATCATCGCTGTCGAAAACCGCAAACCCGTCGCCAATGGTTTCAAGGGAATCCAGCAAGCGGCGTTTTGCGATCACCACCTCGTGCGTGGCCTTGGCAAGGTCGGCGCGCACCAAGGTGTTTTCTTCTTTTACATCTTCAACAACTTCGCGGGTTTCGACAATTTCATCGCTAAGGGAACGGGCATGCGACGATAGCATTTTATTAGCATCGGACAATTCGCCCTGCATGGTCTTCATCTTGCGTTCAGCAGCCATTCTTGCCCGGCGCTCTTTCGCTAACAAATTTTCAACGCTCATTAAGATTCTCCCACTATCCGGCCTTTTGACCCCTCTGTAGGCCGATAATCGCTAATCAAGGTAAACAGGCCCTTAACTGCTGGTGGTTTTCTTGCCAAGATCGCCAGCCTGTGCCAGCATGGCCCTATGCGCAAAGGAGGCACCAATGCGAAAATTATTTAGCATTATTATTTTTATACTATCTTTCAATGGGTTGGCACATTCTGAAAGTATTATTCCTGACCGTCGGGTGATTTTACACCGGAACATGGATTTTTATGGGCAGGACTTAAAAACTATATTTGATACAACTTTACGAACATGTGAAAATGCCTGCCTTGCGACGACATCTTGTGATGCATACACATTTAACTCCAACAAGAACGTGTGCTTTCTTAAGGGCGGCATTTCCGAACAGATCGAATTTACCGGCGCATTTTCAGCCGAAATCATTCCTACAGATTCAATCGTTTTGGCAAATGCGCAGGCCAATCAGGCCGCGCTGTCATTTTTACGCCCGCAATATTTGACCGAGGCCCATAATCTGGCTTTGAATATGGCCCATGATTTTGTGGTCGGTGGCTGGACGCTGGACCGTCTGACAAATGGCGCGCGCAACGGCGGGGGCGAAGGTAATTTTCTTGCCGCAATGAAATTTGCAGGCGGGGTTGTCGTTCATACAGATGAAGCTGCCGACTGGATTAAATTCGCGCGCTCGTCGCTGGCTGTGCGCACCTCGAATACCGGGGATCAGCGGATGTATTACGATCGTGGGCTTTATGCTGCGATCAATGGTTTTTTGCGTACACAGGATGCGGTGCTACAGTCTTCTGCGTTAAACCTGATGTCGGATGCATTGCTGTTGCAGCGTCGCGGCCGTGAAACAATTCCGGCGTTGCGGCTGGCCATGGATCTGGATCCGCGCAGCTATACCGAAGCGGCGCTGGACAGTGCCATTGCCAGATACGGTTTTCGGGTTTCCGATCATACGGTTGCGGCGAATTCGGCTGCTCCGCGAATTTGTGCCCAGTTTAACGAACCCTTGGTGCAGGCGGGTATTGATTACACCCAGTTTGTGCAGATTGATGCAACCGGTCTGGCGGTCGAGGCCGCGGGAAATTCGCTGTGCCTGACAGGCGTTACCCACGGCACGCGATACGCCATGACCCTGCGTGCAGGCCTGCCTGCCGCAAGTGGCGAGGTGTTGGTAAAACCCACCACCTTGTCGATGTATGTGCGCGACCGTGACCCTTCGGTTTTCTTTCCGGGTCGGGCTTATGTTTTGCCAAATACCCCGGATGCGGGCCTGCCGATTGTTGCGGTGAATGTTGGCGAAGTTGACCTGACCCTTAGCCGTGTCAGTGATCGCAATATTATACGCACTTTTCAGGATCAGTATTTTGGCCGCTCGCTTTCGCCATGGCAGGAAGAAAGTTTTGCTCAGGATTTATCAAATGTTATCTGGACCGGAACAGGCACGCTTGAAACCCAGTTGAACGCTGATGTGACCACCCGCTTGCCGATTGGCGCAGCGATCGCCGACCAGCCGCCGGGGATATATGTTTTGAAGGCGGCGGTGCCGGGTGCGGATACTTATGACACCCCCGCAGCCCACCAGTGGTTTGTGGTTTCCGACCTTGGCCTTGCAACCATGCTGGGCGCTGACGGGCTGCATGTTTTCACACGTTCGCTGGCCAGTGCTGAGCCCATCGCGGATGCCGAAATTCAGTTGATTTCGCGCTCAAATACGGTGCTGGGCGTGGCAACTAGCGATGCAGATGGCTATGCGCAATTTCCGGCGGCGCTGACGGCGGGTCTGGATGGTGCGTCCCCTGCTTTGGTCGTGGTGCGCGGTGCTGGCGATAACATGGCGTTTTTATCCCTAAGCGAGCCTGAATTCGACCTGTCCGATCGCGGTGTCGAAGGGCGGCCGCCTGCGCCTCCGATTGATCTTTTTGCCACGACGGATCGCGGTGCATATCGCGCTGGCGAAGTGATACACGCCACGGCCTTGGCACGTAACGAGCTGGCCGAAGGTATCGCAAATCTGCCTATTACAGCGATTTTAATGCGCCCTGACGGGGTTGAATATTCACGCCACCTTTCGGATGGTACAGGTGCGGGGGGGCATGTTTTTGACCTGCCTTTGGGCGGCAATGTTGCGCGCGGCACCTGGAGGCTGGATTTCCATGCCGATCTGGACGCCCCTGCTTTGGTCAGCCGGACCTTGCTGGTCGAAGATTTCCTGCCCGAACGCATTGATTTTGATCTGGCCCTGCCGGACGGTGCGCTGCAGGTTTCTGATGTGCCTGACCTGACGGTAAATGTCCGCTATCTGTTTGGTGCGCCCGGTGCTGATTTGCCGGTCGAAGGCAGCGTTCTTTTGCGTCCGGCCAGTACGGTCGAAGGCTGGGATGGCTGGCGCTTTGGTGATTACCGCAATCGGGTTGAACGTGAATGGGGCAGTCTGCCCAGCGGAATACACAC
>DAOUQO010000195.1 GCA_030625565.1 Aliiroseovarius sp.
GCCAACCACACAAACATGGAATAAACAGGGGCGTTCGGGGTGAACCAGACGGATAATTCACAGGTTGTGCCGGCGATCCGGTTTCGCAATATCACCAAGGTTTTTGGTGGCGTCACCGCGCTGGATGACGTGTCATTCGAGGTGATGCCGGGCGAAGTGCACTGCCTTGCCGGTGAAAATGGTTGCGGCAAAAGCACGATTATCAAGATCATCACAGGCGTTTACCAACCCGAACCGGGTGCCGAGATGGAAATCTTTGGCCAGCCCGTTAGCTCGATCAACCCGACCATGGCGCGCAAGCTGGGGATTGATGTGATCTGGCAAGATCTGGCGCTGTTTCCACAGATGTCAGTCGCCGAAAATATCGCGTTTGAGGGCGTGCTGGGTAATGTGCCAAAATTCGTTAATTATAAAACCATGCGCACCAAAGCCCGCGAAGTTTTGGCACGCCTTGGTGTGACCCTCGACCTCGAAGCACCCTTGCATACCCTGTCAGTTGCCGAACGCCAGATCGTTGCCGTTGGCCGCGCTTTGGTCGGCGAGGCCAAGCTGGTTTTCATGGACGAGCCAACCGCATCGCTGACCCAATCGGAAACCGATAAATTACTGGCAATTGTCGATAAATTGTCGGCAGATGGCGTCGCCGTGGTCTTTGTCAGCCACCGTTTGGCCGAAGTTCTTAAGATTTCCAGCCGCGTTACAGTGCTGCGCGACGGCAAGTTGGTCGGGGTTTATGACACCGATGGCATGACGCAATCGCACCTGACAGAATTGATGACGGGCCACACATTTGATAGCGTAGTCAGCGCGCAGGATCACTCGGCAGCACCGGCTGTGCTCGAGGTTAAGGGGCTGAGCCGCGCGGGTGAATTTTCCAACATTGACCTAACCATTCACGCAGGCGAAGTTGTCGGCATTACCGGCCTGATCGGGGCAGGGCGCACCGAACTTGGGCACACATTGTTTGGCATGACACGGCCTGATTCAGGCGCTATCACCCTGAACGGCACACCAGTTCGGTTTCGTTCCAACCGTGACGCCATTAATTGCGGCGTTGCCTATGTTTCCGAGGACCGGCTGACGCTGGGCCTTGTGCAGCCACAGGCGATTGCCGACAATATTGTGCTGCCGGTTTTGAAAACTATTTTGGATCGGTTCGGCCTGTTTTCCAGCGCCAAAAAAGAAAAAACCGTGCGCTATTGGATCGATGAGCTGTCAGTCAAAATCGGGCACCCGAATGACCCTGTGACCACACTTTCGGGCGGCAACCAACAACGTATTGTTCTGGCCAAGTGGCTGGCAACAAATCCGAAATTGCTAATTCTAGACGCCCCGACCGTGGGCGTGGATGTGGGCGCACGCGCCGGCATATTTGAAATTGTCCGCCGACTGGCAGGGCAGGGATTGGCGATTTTGATGATCTCGGATGAAATCCCCGAAGCCTATTTTAATTCCGACCGTGTGATCCATATGGCTGGTGGTGAATTTGTTAACGAATTTAATCCGACGAATGTGATCATCCCTGAAATCGAGGAGGTGGTCTTTGCGTAACTTCATTCGAAACAGCCCAACCGAGGCCATTCTTTTGGGTGTTCTAATCGTAGTTTGTGCGATTTTGAGTATCGCATCCGCGCAGTTTTTAACACTGGTTAATCTGGCGAATTTGCTGAACGCCAGCGCCATAAATATCATCTTTGCTGTCGGTCTTGTGGTGGTTTTAATCGCGGGCGGAATTGATATTTCTTTCGCGGTTGCTGCATCTGTTGTGCAATATGTAACGGTGTTCGCGCTGGATTATATCGGCGGCGGAAACTGGGCGTGGGGCTTTTTAATTGCCGGAACTTTGGGCATTGGTCTGGGTCTGATCAACGCCTTTTTGATCCATTATTTCCGAATAATTTCCATCGTTGTCACCATCGCAACCTTTAACGCATTCTTTGGCTTGTTAATGTTTATTACCAGCGGGCGGTATCTGTATAACTTGCCAGATTGGTGGACAACGCGGGTGATTTTGTTTGAATATAAAACAGAATCCGGCCGCTGGGCCGAGCTGATTTTGCCTGTCGCCGTCATGGCGGCCTGCGCCTTGGCCACGTGGTTTTTGATCAAAAAAACCACTACGGGCCGCCAGCTTTATGCGTTTGGCGACAACCCTGAAGGGGCGCGCCGTATTGGCATTAACGTGGCCGCGATGCAGGCGATCGCCTTTGGCTGGGCCGGATTAATGGCGGGGATTGCCGGATTAATGCAGGTCAATATCGTGCAGGAAGTAGTGCCAAACGCCCTGATGGGCCGCGAGCTGGATGTGTTGGCGGCAGTGGTTCTGGGCGGCGCGCGATTGGGCGGCGGCAAGGGCACGGTCATGGGCTGTATCTTGGGCGTGATGCTGATTGCGATCATCCAAAACGGGCTAAACCTGCTGGGCATTTCACCGTTTGCCTTCAAGATGATTGTCGGTGCGTTCATATTATTCGCGATCACGATTTCAAACGTGTCGTTTGCGAATTCCAGCTTTGGGCGGAGGGGCTGATCATGGTCAAAACATACGAAAAACTGCGTGATATGCTGGGGGCCGAAGTGCTGGGCCTGCTGGTGTTCCTTGTCCTTGTGGTCATCGCCTTTGGCAGTGCGTCACCGCAATTCATGAGCGCGGCCAACCTTGGTTCCATGGCGTTTCAACTGCCCGAACTGGGGCTGCTGACACTGGCCATGCTGGTGCCAATCCTGACCGGAGGCCTGAACCTTGCCATCACATTTACCGCCAATATTTCGGCCCTGACACTAGCATGGGTTTTGCAAACACATGGCGGCGTTGATGCGCCCCCCAGCGCATTTTTCATCGGCGTTATTGCGGCGCTGGCCGTCGGTACATTGGCGGGTTTTGTCATGGGCTGGGTCATCGCCTATATCGGCGCGCATCCCATTTTAGTGTCATTGGCGATGATGATTTTCCTGCGCGGTTTGGGTGAATTTCTGACCCACGGCGGCGACATTTCTGGGTTCCCTGATTATGTGCGACCCTTGGGGCATGGCAGCTTTCTGGGCATCCCCATTCCGCTGCTGATTTTCTTTGGCGCGGTGCTGGTCTGGCACGTTATGTTAAGCCGTACGCGCCATGGTTTTTCCGCCTATATGTTGGGTTCGAACATCGAGGCCACGCGGTATTCCGGCATCCACACCAAACGCACGTTAACCTTGGTTTATACCCTTTCAGGTACTATGTGCGCGGTCGCGGGCATCATCATGATGTCCCGGTTTAATTCGGTCCGTGTTGGCCACGGCGAGGCGTATATCCTGATCACAGTTCTGGCCTGTTTTCTGGGCGGGGTTGACCCGTTTGGTGGTTTTGGCCGGGTGTTTCCCGTGGTCTTGGCACTGATAATTTTACAGGTCCTGTCATCGGGCCTGAACCTGCTGGGGGCGAACCAGCATTTGGCAACCGCAGTCTGGGGATTGTTCTTGATTGCGGTGATGGTTATTCGCTGGCTATGGCATCACTTTGCACGAAAACAAACTTAAACAGGAGGTATTGAGATGAAAGGTTTTGGCGTTCACACAAGTCTTTGGTCAATGGACTGGACCAAAGAGGGGGCCGAAAAGGCAATCTTCGAGGCGCAGAAATATCCGCTTGATTTCATCGAAATCGCATTGCTGGATCCGCCCTCGGTTGATGCGGGCCATACCCGTGCCCTGTTGGAAAAAGCAAACTTGCCTGCTGTTACATCGCTGGGCCTGCCCGAACATGCCTGGGCCTCGGTACGTCCCGATGCGGCGATTGCATTTCTTGAAAATGCGCTGGATAAAACTGCTGCGATTGGCGCGCTGGCGCTGTCGGGCGTTGTGTATGGCGGCATTGGCGAACGTACAGGAACAGCGCCGACCGAGGCCGAGTTGGACAACGTCACCCGCGTTTTGCAGCACGCGGCAAAATACGCCAAAAACCTTGGGCTGGAATTGGGAATTGAGCCAGTAAATCGTTATGAAACCCACCTGATGAACACGGGCTGGCAGGCTGCCGATATGATCGACCGCGTGGGTGCAGAAAACCTGTTTATCCACCTTGATACCTATCACATGAACATTGAAGAAAAGGGTGCTGCAAACGGAATTTT
>DAOUQO010000290.1 GCA_030625565.1 Aliiroseovarius sp.
CTGTTAGCCCTGACCCTGTGCAGGATCGTTTTTTGCCGATTATATTGCGGGGAAATACAGGGGATATTCGCCGAGTTTTGGCATCGACCCGTGATTTGGGCGCGGTGCACCGGATTATTCAGGTGGTGCAGCTGGAAGACAGTGATTTAAGGGTTCTGGTTGATATGGGAGTGGTGCCTGTGGGCGCTGTTTTCAAGCCAGATACAAGTATGCCCGTCACAGTTATTGGTAATTTGCATTGGCCCGATGAGGTCGACACATGGACCCCCCTGCCAGATTTGGATGCCGGTTTGTTTTACGCCCGCGATATCGATGCGCTGGCCGCCGCTTTAAATACCGAAAAGGTTTTGGTTGTTGTGCGTGAAATCACCCCGCCCCAAGCTGAAATAACGCCCCTGCCTGTGACCAGTCAGGGCATTCCAAACCGTCATTTGGAATATGCGGTGACGTGGTTTTTATTGGCGATGACATGGGCGGTGATGACAGGCTATGCACTTTGGCGTAAGAAGCGGCGAACGCTTTAAGGATTCTATCGATGCGCTATATCTCGACCCGCGGAAATTCGCCCGAACTGGGCTTTGAAGATGCCATGTTAAGCGGGCTTGCCCGTGATGGCGGGCTGTATTTGCCCAAGGAAATTCCAACGCTGACCAAAGGCGCGATTGCTGGTTTGGCGGGGCGCACATATGAACAGGCCGCCGCGCGCATTATCCGGCCGTTTATTGGCGATACGTTTAGTGACGCGGCGCTTGAGGGCATTATTTCGCGCGCCTATGCCAGCTTTAACCATGACGCACGCGCGCCGCTTGTGCAGCTGGGCGAAAACCATTTTCTGCTGGAGCTGTTTCACGGGCCTACCTTGGCGTTCAAAGATTTTGCTATGCAACTTATCGGCCAGCTTTTCCAAGATGCGTTGGCGCGGCGCAATGAGCGGGTGACCATTGTTGGCGCGACTTCGGGTGATACGGGTTCTGCCGCGATTGAGGCCTTCAAAGGGCTTGAGGCCGCAGATGTGTTTATTTTGTACCCCCATGGGCGCGTTAGCGAAGTGCAGCGCCGCCAAATGACCACCCCGACCGAGGCCAACGTGCATGCGCTGGCTGTCGATGGTGATTTTGATACCTGTCAGGGCTTGTTGAAAGATATGTTCAACGATTTCACCTTCCGTGACGAAGTGCGTTTGGCTGGTGTGAATTCGATCAATTGGGCACGGGTGATGGCGCAGGTTGTGTATTATTTCACCTCGGCGGTATCGCTGGGCGCGCCGCATCGGCCGGTTAGTTTCACTGTGCCAACAGGCAATTTTGGCGATATTTTTGCCGGACTGATTGCGCGCAAAATGGGGCTGCCGATTGAAAAACTGGTGATTGCCACTAATCAGAACGATATCCTGCATCGCACGCTGGAAACTGGCGCTTATACCAAGGATGGCGTTGCGCCGACAATCAGCCCCAGCATGGATATTCAGGTTAGCTCAAACTTTGAACGGGCGCTGTATTATGCGTATGGCGGCGATAGTGGCGCGGTTGCGGGGCAGATGGATGATCTGGCAACGGGCGGCTTTAAGATTTCGCAAGGCGCGATTGGCTGGCTGCGCGATGAATTTGCGTCAGGTAGGGCCTCGGAGGAAGAAACAATGGCGACGATAAAGGCGACATTCCTGCGCAC
>DAOUQO010000289.1 GCA_030625565.1 Aliiroseovarius sp.
AGGTTGGCGTCAATGTATCGACAGTTTACGGCACTTTGAATGACCGTGCGGTGGCTGCAATGGCCGCACGCAAGGGGCTGGCGGGGATGAAGGATGACCCGCGTTTCTGGGCCTCGGGTATTTCACTTGTGGCGCATATGCAAAACCCGCACGCGCCTGCGGTTCATATGAACACGCGGATGTTCTGGACGCCACATGGCTGGTGGTTCGGCGGCGGGTCCGACCTGAACCCGTGTATTGAATATGCCGAGGATACAGCGGCGTTTCATGCGGTTCAAAAGGCGCAATGCGATTTGCATGATGCGGCTTATTATCCACGGTTCAAAGAATGGGCCGATGAATATTTCTATGTGCCGCATCGAAAGCGCGCGCGCGGGGTTGGCGGCATCTTTCTGGATGATCATAACACCGGCGATTGGGACGCGGATTTTGCATTCATTCAGGACGTGGGCCGCGCGTTTTTGATGGCGTTTTTGCCGGTCACCGAAAAGCGGCGCAATACGCCGTGGACGGATGCCGACAAGGACACCCAACTGGTGCATCGCGGGCTATATGCCGAATATAATCTGGTTTATGACCGGGGCACCAAATTCGGGCTGGAAACCGGCCATAATGTGGACGCCGTGCTGATGAGCCTGCCACCGATGGCCAAGTGGGTTTGAGGGGGGGGCTATCCTTCTACGTCTAATAGAGGCGTTCGAATTCATTCCGAACAATATCGCCCCTTTTGATAGCTTCGGTCAAAATAAAGAGCGCCTCTTTAACAAGTGTTGGATTCCGATACTCGTCTGGGGCGGCACTTTTCCCACCATGTAATAGGTTGTTTCGAACGCGCTTAACTGCATCCAAGAGTTCCTGATTGTTTGTGGCTGGTTTTTTCTCCCTCCAGTCAAGTGAGCCATGCGAAATGATCTGTTGGCGTGGAGCGGGATTGAACATTTCTTTTACTCTTTTGTCTGCCTCGATTTGTTTGAAGAAATCTTCGTCTAGTGTCCTTGCAAACTCCTGCCAATCGGCTTTTACTGCGGCGTTTCTATCTGAAATACAAAAGCCGCATTCCTTAAGGGAAAATTCAAACCTGATCACGACACACACAAAGGTGTAAGCGTTATCGTCAAGGTTCAGCGCTGCTTTTAGGTTCAAATTATCGCTACACATAAGCTCACCCCCTGATCGCCTCAAGCATCACATGCACGTTTTCGGGGTCGGCGTCCGGTGTAATCCCGTGGCCAAGGTTGAAAATGTGCGGGCCACCTGACAGCGCTTTGACGATGCGTTTGGTTTCAGACACCAGACGATCACCGCCCTCGACCATCAGTTTGGGGTCAAGATTGCCCTGCACACAGCCGTCTTTTTGCAAAACCTCTGCCGCCCATTTCAGATCAACCTTGGTATCCAGCGCCAGACAATCCGCGCCGACCGATTTGGCGAAACCTTCATAAGCGGGGCCAGCTTCGCGCGGGAAGGCGATGACGGGGATATTGGGGTGCTTGGCCTTTAGGGCTGCAATGATCTGGCGGGCGGGTTCCAGCGCGTATTTGTTGAAATCGTCGCCCTTTAGCGATCCGGCCCAACTGTCGAACAGTTTGATCACTTCTGCCCCTGCCTCGATCTGCATCAACAGGTATTCGATTGTGGCCTCGGTGATGCGGTTCAACACGGCCTCGAATGTGGCGCGGTCAGTGTCTTTCAGCGCGTGGGCCGGTCCTTGGTCCGGCGTGCCGCGACCGGCAATCATATAGGTGGCCACGGTCCACGGCGCACCCGCGAACCCGATCAGGGTGGTTTCGGACGGCAATTCACGGCGCAGGATTCGCAGGGTTTCATAAATCGGGGACAGCTTGTCG
>DAOUQO010000240.1 GCA_030625565.1 Aliiroseovarius sp.
CGGTTGCCTCCGGTCCAACGATGCAGCGACGGATCCGGGAGCCGGATGCGACGCGCGCATTACGCATAACGACACTCTCCTCGATGCGGCACCCTTCTCCCACGGAGGCAGAGGGGTCGATGAAACCGTATCCATCGTGCAGGCCGCGTTGAAAACTGTTGATCCCGACATGACATTCCCGTCCGTTACCTCGATCGGGCCTGAGGTGTCGGGCGAATTGGTCACTGCCGCAATTTTTGCTGTAACGGCTGCGATTGGCGCGGTTTTGTTTTATATCTGGCTGCGGTTTGAATGGCAGTTTGCCTTGGGTGCGGTTGCCGCCTTGGTGCATGATGTGGTGCTGACGATCGGCATTTTCAGCGTTATGCAAATCCCGTTTGATCTGGCCATTATTGCAGCCTTGCTAACCATTGTTGGCTATTCTCTGAATGATACCGTGGTGGTGTTTGACAGGGTTCGTGAAAATCTGCGTAAATACAAAAAACTGGACCTCAAGGATGTTTTGAACCAGTCCATTAATGAAACCCTTGCGCGTACTGTCATGACTTCGGTCACGACGCTGATTGCGCTGATCGCCCTGTATGTTCTGGGCGGAGATGTGATCCGGGGCTTTGTCTTCGCGATGATTTGGGGTGTTATTGTTGGCACATACAGTTCGGTTTTTGTGGCCTCGGCAATCTTGCAAAAACTGGGTGTAAAACGCGACTGGTCCAAGCAGCCGCCAACCGCTGGCAACCAGTATTCCAATATCGACGCGTAACAAAATAATCTCCGGTTGGTCTTGGCGGACCGGCCGGATTTGCCTAAAGTGACGTCATGGAAGTTTCTGAAATCACCTTTGATAATGTCAGCCCGATTGACAGCTATGGCCCCGGTTTTTTCCGTGTGGCCAGCAAGGTGTTGCAGGGTGCGGTTCTGGTGACATCGGATGCCGCGCGAATATGGCAGGGGCTGGATGATACTGCGCCTTTGCTGGCCTTGGCGGGTAAAATCGACATATTGGTTTTGGGCCTTGGGGCCGAAATGACCGCGCGCCCTGTTGGCCTGATCCGCGCACTGGAACAGGCCGAAATCGGGGTTGAACTGATGACCAGCCCAACCGCGTGCCGCGCCTATAATGTGCTTTTGGCCGAAGGGCGCCGCGTCGCTCTGGCCGCTGTGCCGGTATAGGTGCGTTATGGAATTACGCGTTGATAATTTGACAGTCTCACGCGGCTCAATACCAGTACTTGAGGGCGTTACTTTTGACCTGAAGGCAGGCAATATCCTGATCCTGCGCGGCCCTAATGGTTCGGGCAAAACCACATTGCTGCGCTGCCTTGCCGGACTGCAACAACCGCTGGGCGGCAACATTTCCATGCCGCCTGAGGCAGTCGCATATGGCGCCCATGCTGATGGTCTGAAAACCACGCTAAGTGTTGGTGAAAACCTGCAATTTTGGGCTGATATTTATGCAACTGGCAGCATCGACGCTGCCTTGAAAAACTTTAACCTTGTATCCCTTGCCAACCGGATGGCCGGCAATCTTTCGGCGGGCCAGAAACGCCGTTTGGGCCTTGCCCGCCTGTTGGTTACAGGCCGCCCCTTATGGCTGCTGGATGAACCTACGGTGTCGCTGGATCAGGCATCTGTTGCGCTGTTTGCCAATGCAGTGCGCGCCCATGCTGCGGGCGGCGGGGCTGCGTTAATTGCCACCCATATTGATCTGGGATTGCAGGCTGATATTCTGGATATTGGCCAGTTTCGCGCCGACCCGAACAGCAGCGGTGCCATTGCCGGCGCCTTTGACGAGGCCCTGACATGATTGCCCTGCTGATACGTGATTTGCGCCTGTCCTTGCGGGCTGGCGGTGGCTTTGGTCTTGGGCTTGCGTTCTTTTTGATTGTCGTCGTGCTTGTGCCGTTCGGGGTTGGCCCTGACACTGCAATCCTTGCGCGCATTGCGCCGGGTATCTTGTGGATAGGCGCGCTTTTAGCCTGTCTTTTGTCGCTTGACCGGGTGTTCCAGCTGGATTTTGAGGATGGCACGCTGGATCTTTTGGCCACCGCTCCAATGCCAATGGAGGGGACTGTGATCATCAAGGCGTTGGTGCATTGGTTGGTGACAGGCCTGCCGCTCACACTGGCGGGTCCGGTTTTCGCAACCCTTTTGCACCTGAATTCCACCGGGCAAATCTGGCTGTTTTTAACACTGTTAATAGGCACGCCTGCCTTGTCGATCATCGGCACTTTTGGGGCCGCTTTGACCGTGGGTCTGAAACGCGGCGGGCTGTTGCTTAGCCTGCTGGTGCTGCCGCTTTATGTGCCAACCCTGATTTTCGGGGCCGAAGCCGCGCGTCGCGGGGCCACTGGCATGGATGCCATCACCCCGCTTTTGATGCTGGCAGGGATTAGCGCCGGGGCAATTGCATTGCTGCCTTTTGCTGCAGCGGCAGCGATCCGGATAAACCTTCGGTGATGTGACCATTTGTTACGGGAATTAAGCCTTGTCGGCCAGCGTCGCGCGGCGTAGAAATTACACATGTCACTTTGGAAATATGCAAATCCGGTTAAGTTCATGACCCTGTCTGGCAAAGTTCTGCCATGGGTCGGTGCGCTCACCGGTATCACACTTGTCGTTGGCCTGATCTGGGGGTTCTTTTTCACCCCGCAGGCCGTTAATTTTGGCACCTCGGTCAAGATCATCTATATTCATGTGCCAAGCGCGATGATGGCGATCAATATCTGGGGTATGATGTTGGTCACCAGCCTGATCTGGCTGATCCGGCGCCATCATGTTAGTGCGCTGGCAGCAAAATCTGCCGCCCTGATCGGGCTGACCATGACCGTGATTGCACTGGTTACAGGCATGATCTGGGGCCAACCCATGTGGGGCACATATTGGGCGTGGGATCCGCGCCTGACCTCGTTTTTGGTGCTATTCTTGTTTTACCTCGGATATAT
>DAOUQO010000099.1 GCA_030625565.1 Aliiroseovarius sp.
ATGGCCGTTTTGGTGCGTGAACCTGACAATTCTACCGGAGGGTTCGGCCTTGGCCCGCGCAGCCTTGTTTTGCGCGGTGATTTGGAAGGGTCCGGGCTGTTATCCGAAGGCACGTTGTTTGATACATCTTACCGCCTGCGCCTGCCTGAGGGGGCTAATTTGGATGCGCTGCGCGAACAGATGACGGCCGCCATTAATGGCGCTCGTTGGCGCGATTCACGTGATGGCGCGCCCGGTGTCCGGTTCTTTGTTGACCGGTTGGGCGCGTTTTTGGTTCTGGTCAGCTTGGCCGGTTTGGCCATTGGCGGGGTCGGAATCTCCGCCGCTGTGCGGGCCTATCTGGGCGAAAAAACCGAAACCATTGCAGTGCTGAAAACCCTTGGAGCAAGCGGCGCTTTGATCTTTCAGATTTATCTGATCCAGATTTTCGCCCTGACGCTTTTGGGTTTGGCGCTTGGCCTTGCCTTGGGTGCTTGGGTGCCGTGGATTTTGGGCCCTGTGATCGAGGCCGCGCTGCCTGTACCCGCAGATTTCGCCCCGCGCCTGCGCCCGATGCTTGAGGCGGCGGTTTATGGCGGTCTGGCGGCATTACTGTTCACAATCTGGCCGCTTGCACGCATTGAAACGGTTCGCCCCGCTGCATTGTTTCGTGAAATTGTAACAGGGCGCGATGGGTGGCCACGTTTGGTATATGTCTTTATTTCCGCCGGTTTTTTAGCCGCGTTGATTGGGCTGGCGGCATGGCTAACGGGGGCCGAAAAACTGGTTTTTTGGTCTGCGGGCGGATTTTTCATGGTTTTCCTGACACTGATCGGGGCGGCAGCACTGGTGCGACTGGGCGCGCGGCGCGCGGCAAAAACACGTATTCTGCGCGGCTGGCCTATATTGCGCATGGCGCTGGGGGCCGTTGGCGGGCCGGGGGGCGAAGCAGGTGCGGTGATCTTGTCGCTTGGTTTGGGGCTAAGCGTACTTGGCGCCATTGGTCAGATTGACAACAATATGCGCGGGGCAATCAAACGCGAACTGCCCGCCATTGCGCCTTCGTTTTTTGTTATTGATATTCAGCCCGACCAGATTGACGCGGTTCGCGCGCGTATAAAAGGCGATGCAGGCGTCAGCCGAATGGATGCGGCCCCGATGCTGCGCGGTGTGATTACCCAAATTAATGGCCGCCCCGCCCAAGAGGTCGCGGGCGAGCACTGGGTGCTGTCGGGCAATCGGGGGCTGACCTATTCAGCGGCCCCCCCGAAGCAAAGCACTCTCACCCAAGGTGAATGGTGGGCGGCCGACTATGCCGGCCCGCCGCTGATTAGTTTCAGTGCCACGGAGGGCGCCGAATTGGGGCTGGTGCTGGGCGATAGTCTGACGATGAATATTCTTGGCCGCGATATTACCGGCACAATTTCATCATTCCGCGAGGTCGATTTTTCCGGTGTTGGCATGGGGTTTGTGATGTCGATGAACCCTGCCGCCCTTGCTGGTGCGCCCCACAGCTTTATTGCCACGATCTATGCAGATCAGGCCGCTGAGGCCGCGATATTGCGCGACCTTTCACAGGCGCATTCAAACCTGACAGTGATCTCTGTCAGGAACGCGATTGAGCAAGTTACCAGCATTATGGGGCAAATCGCAGCAGCGGTTGCCTATGGTGCTTTGGTAACTTTGGCGACGGGTTTTGTGGTCTTGATAGGCGCTGCAGCGGCCGGTGCGCGCACCCGCAATTACGAGGCCGCTTTGCTGAAAACCCTTGGTGCGACGCGCGCGCGTATCTTGGTGAATTTTGCGTTGCGTGCGGCTTTGCTGGGCGGTGCCGCGGGGCTGGTTGCGGTTGTTGCGGGCGGCCTTGCTGGGTGGGCGGTAACCCATTTTGTCATGGAGCAGGATTTTACATTTGAACCAATATCGGCAATTGCCACCATTGCCGGAGGCGTCGTTGTAACAATGTTGGCGGGTCTTGGTTTCGCATGGCGCGCGCTATCTTTGCGCCCTGCTCAGGTTTTGCGGGCGCATCAATAACTGGCCAGTTTACAGCCCCAGACGGTCGGCATACCCAAGATATGAATGCGCGTGTTTTCTGGCATCCCCGTCAGCGCCGGGGCGGTTTTCGGGGTTTTTGGCATAGTCAAAACTGATCCCTGCGCCTTCAACTAAACGGTTCATCATATTGAATAGCCCGCAAATCTGGATTGCGTCAAACAGCGCAGCCTCGCTCCAGCCTGCATCGAAAACTGCACGCGCATCTGCATCTGTCAGGCGTGGTGGCATATCCTTGAGCTTGGCAACATAAGTCAAAATCGGGCGCAATTTTGCATCCACCGGTGCGCTCTCCAGATCGGCCACCAATGCATCAATCAGGGCGGCATCGATGCCGAACAGTTCTGCATATGCCCGGTGCGATCCATAGCAAAACGTGCAGGCATTCAGGGCCGAAGTATAGGTCGCGATCAGTTCACGTTCGCCGATGCTCAGATCACTTTCGCCCCGCAGCAGGCTGTCGGTATACTCCATTAACGGGCGCAATCCGCGCGGGAAAAGTTGGAATAGATCACTAAGATGCGCGTTTTCAAGCAGGGATGGCAGAAAGGGCATGGCGGGCTCCAATATTTAAGGGCGGCGTGGGAAAGGAAGGGTGTCATGGGCAGGGAAAAGTTCCGCCACAGCGCGGTTCGTATAGGCAGTTAAGGCGGGGCGTTTGGTTAGTGCGCGCCGAATCTCTGTATCCGCAGGGCAGGCAAGGATCTGGGCCAGCATAGGGGCCGTTGACAGATCAGCCGCGCAGGGATCTGCGCCAAACAGCCATGGGCCATCCCCGATTTGGCGCTCAAGAACATCGAAATCAGCCGCCAGTCGTGCGGCTTGCATGTCTGGCGACATCCGCCCAACGCCCTGTGCGCGGGGTTGGCCCACCGCGTTTTTGCGAATAATGCGCGGCAGGATTTTTGAAATTGGAAATGGCGCAAGTTTTTCCAGTGAGGGCCGGATCAGCGCAAAATTTTCATCGACCGACCAACGGTTATGCACCACATAAAAATAGATATGTTCTTCGGCCATTCGCACCAGCGTGTGGCTTAGGGTTTTCTGTGTATCAGTCAGATGATCATTCAGGGTGTGGCCTGCTTTGGCCTCAAGATACAGCGCAATCGCGCCGCTATCGGCAATCACTTGGTCGCCGTCGACCAGCACCGGAAATTTGCCGCTGGGCTGGGCACGAATATCGGCTTTGACATCGATCTGCCAATCAAGGCCCAGCAGGTGCAAATACCCCATGATTTTCATCACAAAGGGGCTTTGGCTGGGCAGGTTTGATCCGGGACCAAAGGCGCGGAGGGTCAACATGGCATATCCTTGCAAGGTGGCGGCGTTAGCGGGGATTACACCCGCCTTGGCCGATACTTGCAAGGCCGCTCACTAAATCGTGCGCGCAACCATCATTTTCTTGATTTCGGCAATTGCACGCGCCGGGTTCAGGCCTTTGGGGCAAGTTTGCGTGCAGTTCATAATTGTGTGGCAGCGGTACAGTTTGAATGGGTCTTCCAGTTCATCCAGACGTGCGCCTGTTGCCTCGTCGCGGCTGTCTATGATCCAGCGGTATGCGTGCAGCAAGGCGGCTGGGCCTAAATAACGATCGGAATTCCACCAGTAGCTGGGGCAAGACGTTGAACAGCTGGCGCACATCACGCATTCATACAGGCCGTCAAGTTTCTTGCGGTCTTCAATCGATTGACGCCATTCTTTTGCGGGGCGGTTGGTCTGGGTTTCCAGCCACGGCATGATGCTGGCGTGTTGCGCATAGAAATGCGTCAGATCGGGGATCAGGTCGCGCACAACGTCGGTATGGGGCAGGGGGTAGATTTTGATGTCGCCCTTTACCTCGTCCATGCCGAAAATACAGGCCAGCTGATTTTGGCCGCCGATGTTCATGGCGCATGACCCACAGATGCCTTCGCGGCACGAACGGCGGAAGGCAAGCGTTGGGTCGATGTCGGTTTTAATTTTAATCAGCGCGTCCAAAATCATTGGCCCGCAAGTATCAAGGTCAACGAAATACGTGTCAACGCGGGGGTTTTCGCCGTCTTCCGGCGTCCAGCGATAGATCATGAACTTGCGCGTATTGGTGGCACCTTCGGGCTTGGGCCACGTTTTGCCAGTACGGATACGGGAATTTTTCGGGAGCGTTAATTCTACCATGATAGCCTCCTAATATACCCGCGCTTTGGGCGCGATTTTCTTCAGTTCAATGCCGCCTTCGGCCTCGTTCGTCAGCGGGTCGGTAACGACGGGGCGATAGGTTAGATCAACCTTGTTGCCCTCGACTTTGGCGATTGTGTGCACGCGCCAGTTTTTGTCGTCGCGGTCTGGATAATCTTCGTGCGCATGTGCGCCACGGCTTTCTTTGCGGGCCTCGGCACCGTGGATGGTGGCCAAAGCGCTGGGCATCAGGTTGGTTAATTCCAGTGTTTCCATCAGGTCGGTGTTCCAAACCAGTGAACGGTCGGTGACTTTTAAATCGCTGATTTTGGCAGCGACCTTGGTCATTTTCGCAACGCCTGCTGCAAGGCTTTCGTCGGTGCGGAAAACGGCTGCGTCGTCTTGCATGGTTTGCTGCATTTCCAGTCGCAGATCTGCGGTTTCAATGTTCCCGTCAGCATAGCGCAACCCGTCAAAACGTGCGAGTGCGGCGTCAACGCTGGCTTGGTTCAAATCAGGGTTGGCGGCGTCAGCATCCACAACTTCGCCCGCGCGAATTGCGGCGGCGCGCCCGAACACAACCAGATCGATCAGGCTGTTTGAACCCAGCCGGTTGGCGCCGTGAACCGAGGCACAGCCCGCTTCGCCAACGGCCATCAGGCCGGGCACAACTTTGTTGGGTTCTTTGTCGGTTGGCGACATGACTTCGCCCCAGTAATTGGTCGGGATGCCGCCCATGTTGTAATGCACTGTCGGCAGAACCGGAATGGGTTCTTTGGTCAGATCAACGCCTGCAAAAATGCGTGCGCTTTCGGAAATACCCGGCAGGCGTTCGGCCAAGGTTTCAGGCGGTAAGTGGCTAAGGTTCAGGTGGATATGGTCCTTGTTTGGGCCAACCCCGCGCCCTTCGCGAATTTCAATGGTCATGCAGCGCGAAACAACATCGCGGCTGGCAAGATCTTTGTAGGTCGGGGCGTAACGCTCCATGAAGCGTTCGCCTTCGGAGTTGGTCAGGTAGCCGCCTTCGCCGCGCGCACCTTCCGTGATCAACATGCCGGGGCCGAAAATGCCGGTTGGGTGGAATTGCACGAATTCCATATCCTGAAGCGGCAGGCCTGCGCGCACAACCATGCCTGCGCCATCACCCGTACAGGTATGGGCAGACGTACAATTGTAATAGGCGCGCCCGTAACCGCCGGTGGCCAAAACCACCATTTTGGCGTTGAAAACGTGCAGCGTGCCGTCATCCAGTTTCCAGCAAACGACGCCTTGGCAGACGCCTTCGTCAGACATAATCAGGTCGATGGCGAAATATTCAATATAGAATTCCGCGTTATTTTTTAGCGACTGACCATACAGCGTGTGCAAGATCGCGTGACCAGTCCGGTCAGCGGCGGCGCAGGTGCGTTGCACGGGCGGGCCTTCGCCAAATTCGGTGGTGTGGCCGCCGAAAGGGCGCTGGTAAATCTTGCCTTCTTCGGTGCGAGAGAACGGCACGCCGTAATGTTCCAACTCGTAAACTGCCTTGGGCGCCTCGCGGGCCAGATATTCCATCGCGTCCATATCGCCCAGCCAGTCCGAGCCCTTGATCGTGTCATACATATGCCACTTCCAATTGTCCGGCCCCATGTTGCCAAGGGATGCTGCGATACCGCCTTGCGCTGCAACCGTGTGGGAACGGGTCGGGAAAACCTTGGTCACGCAAGCAGTTTTCAGTCCTTGTTCGGCCATGCCAAGCGTGGCGCGCAGGCCAGCGCCGCCAGCCCCCACAACCACAACGTCATATTCATGTGTTTCGTATTCGTACGCAGCCATGTCGGACCCCTCAGGCGCTAAAAGCAATTTTTAAGATAGCAAAAACGCCGGTAAGGGCGCCAAGCGAACAAAACAGGCGGGCCGAAATAATCAGCACTGTGCCCATCCGGCTGTGAACATAATCTTCGATCACCACTTGCAGGCCCTGAAACAGGTGCAAAAACACGGTGATAATGAACGCCAGCGCGATGATGGCATTGAAGGGTTGGCTGTATGTCGCCTGCACGCCTTCGAATGTACCACCAAGGCTGGAGGCAAACGGAAAGATAAACAGCGGCGTCAGGATCATCATGGCAATGGCGCTGACGCGCTGTTCCCAGAAATGTCCGGTGCCGGCTTTGGCGCTGCCCAGCCCGGTGACACGGGCGCGATCTGTGCGATAGCTCATGTCGGCCTCCTTTAGGTGAAATAAATTGTTGCGGCGGTTAGCAGCAGTGTTGCGGTCAGTCCGGTCATTGCTGATCGCATGACTCGTTTTTGGCCAAAGTTCGAACCGGTATCCCAAATTAGATGCCGGATGCCGTTGGTGAAGTGATACCACAGTGCCAACAGCGATAGGGTCAAAACGATGTCGCCAAACCACGATGTCATCAGCCCATCAATAAAGGCGAAACAATCGGCGGATGTTGCTGCGGCCAAAAACCACCAAACGACCAAGACCAAGGATGCAGCCAGCGCCACCCCGGTTGCCCGGTGCAGGATCGACATGGTGGCATTCAGCGGCATTCGATAGATTGAGATATGTGGAGATAACGGGCGGTTGCCCTGATTTGCATCTGCCATAAAATGGTTTTCCCCATGCGTTTGTATACAACGGCATAATGCGGAAGAATTGCCCAAGAGTCACGTAAGTTTAGGTAAAAAACTGCCAGGTAATGGCTAATTTTATCTAAAAAGCAATGATGTGATCACAATTTTGACCCCGTGATCACACAAATCGGTATTCCTTTACCGATTAGGCGCAATTTCGGCCAGATGCTCAGAAAGTTCGGTGCAGATAATGATTTCTTTCGGGGTTGGGTCGTAATAAGCATTTACTTCGCCACACGGAATGACACTGACTGTGATCGGTTCGGGCAGGGCCAGCATTTTGTTCAGGGCCGCGACCTCGCGGGTGACGAATTGGGTCAGGTGGCTGTTATTGTCCAATATCCAGTCCAGCGTTATGGTTTTTGCAGGCGCATGCTCTCCTAATTCCTGAAGCACCCCGCCCCAAGCAAAATTGGCGTGCTCGAATTCGGATGCGCAAAACTCGGCGCGGGCTGTGGGCAGCTCAAGCTGTTGGGCGACACCTTGGCGGTTTTCTGGATCACCGCCCAGATATAGGCAGGCCAAATTATAGTACCGCTGCATAGGGTTAGCATGTTCATCAGAAAAGGATGTTTGACTTCTTAACGAACGGTTACTTTGAAAGCTGGCCTTGTAAGAGGCCGCTACATCCAGCACCATTTGGCGGGCTGTGGGCTCATCATGGACCCGATCAATCAAGATTGCAGCAAAGAAGTCAGCGGCATGTTCCTGCGGGCCAAAAACCGGCAGGTTCATGGTGTCGATCAGCGCATGCGCCATTTCGTGATACAGGGTTTCCAGCACGTTTGATTCAACAAAACGTTCAACCGGATTTTTTGAAAAACCAGTGGGTGGCGCCGTAATTGTCGAAGTTGCAGTGCCGCCGCCCCTTGTGTGATCACGTTCTGCGTTGTCCTTGGTACCGGCAAGTGCGGGCAGGGAAAAAGACAAGGCAAGGCAAAGCGGGGCGGTAAAATATACTGTTTTCATACGTCAAACATTGTCATTCGGTTGGATTCGTCAAGGGGGATGGCGCAAAATACAGGTGATCCTAGCTTGGCATCAAGGCCCATATATCAAGGTCCAGCAGGGTTTCGGGCAGGTACTTTCCATCCTCGCCCTTTAGGGTGAAGGCGTCACCTTTGGTGGCCACAAGGCGCAGGCGGATCGCACCAACACCCGGCGCATTGGTTTCGGAAATATCCAGAACTTCGCTCCAGGCGCGGACCGTGTCGCCCGCAAAACAAGGGTTTGCATGGGCGCCAGCGTTTAGGCCAACAATCATTTGGGCGTTTGCCAGTCCGTTGAAGGACAGCGCGCGGGCCAGTGAAATCACGTGACCGCCATAGATCAGGCGCTTGCCGTCGGGGCGGTTTGTGGCGTCAAAATGCACCTTGGCCGTATTTTGCCACAGGCGGGTGGCCAGCATATGTTCGGCCTCCTCAACAGTTACGCCATCGACATGGTTAATTTGTTCGCCGATTTCATAATCCATCAGACGGTGGCGTTCGCCGGCAAGTGCGAAATCATAACCGGTGAAATCCAGCCCCTTGGGGATTGCCAGATCGCCAGCATCAACGGCAGGCTTTAGTATCGGGATCACGGTTTCGGGGGCGGGGGCATCAAGGTCGCGTTTGCGCACCATCACCCAGCGCACATATTCCAGCACCGTTTCATTATGCTGGTTTTGGCCGCGTGTACGCACCCAAACCACGCCTGATTTCCCGTTCGAGTTCTGTTTCAGCCCGATCACCTCGGATGATGAACGCAACGTGTCGCCCGGCCAAACCGGTTTCAGCCAGCGGCCCTCGGCGTAGCCTAAATTGGCGACTGCGTTCAGGGATACATCCGGCACAGTTTTGCCAAACACCGCGTGAAAGGCGGCGAAGTCATCCATGGGGGACG
>DAOUQO010000244.1 GCA_030625565.1 Aliiroseovarius sp.
AGAAAACGCGTGCATTGCGGCGATATCAGCGCGCTCATCCTCACGTCTCTTCTGCTCTTGCCGCTGATTATATCTCAGCACGCAAACAGTTGTTATCACTGAAATCCCAGCCCCAACTAATGTTGGAACTAACGTTGACCAATCCATTAATATGCAATCCTCAATCGTGTCTATTAAAGTAGATTCTTCAATCAATGTGCCACCCCCGCTGCTACGCTTTCGTCGATGAATCGCCCCTCGCGGAAACGCTCCAGTCCGAACGCGGATGCCAGTGAGCCGGGGGTGCCGTTGGCAACCAGTTCTGCCATGGCCCAGCCGGATCCAGGGATGGATTTAAATCCGCCGGTGCCCCAGCCTGCATTGATGAAACAGCCCCCCAAGGGCGTGCGCGACAAGATCGGGGATCGGTCGCCGGTCATGTCGACAATCCCGCCCCATTGGCGCATCATTTTCAGGCGTGAAATCATTGGAAATGTTTCCACCAAGGCGCGCACGGTTTCCTCAACATGGTGAAATGACCCGCGCTGGGTGTATGAATTATACCCGTCCGCGCCGCCGCCGATCACCAGCTCGCCCTTGTCAGATTGGCTCATATAGCCATGCACAGTGTTGGCCATCACCACCACATTGATCGCAGGTTTAATCGGCTCAGACACCAGCGCTTGCAACGGCACGCTTTCGATTGGAAGGCGAAAACCAGCCATATCGGCCAGCGCCGTTGAGTGGCCTGCGACCACCATTGCCAGTTTTCCACAGCCAATGCGCCCGCGTGTGGTTTGTACGGCCGTGACCTGCCCTGCGGCCTGTTCAATGCCGGTAACTTCGCATTTCTGGATGATATCCATGCCCATGTCGGAACACGCCCGCGCATATCCCCACGCCACAGCATCATGGCGCGCAGTGCCGCCGCGTGCTTGCCACAAAGCGCCCAGAACAGGGTATCGCGGCCCAGTAAGGTTGATGATCGGCACCAGTTCTTTCACCCGTGCAGGCGGGATAAAATCAGTCTGAACCCCTTGCAGGGCGTTGGCGTGCGCCGTGCGTAAATACCCGCGCTTTTCGGCCTCGGTCTGGGCCAGCATCATCACGCCACGCGGGCTGAACATGACATTCATGTTCAAATCCTGACTCATGGTTTCATATAACGACCGCGCCTTTTCATAGATCGCGGCAGACGCATCCTGCAAATAATTTGATCGAATAATCGTGGTATTCCGCCCAGTATTGCCGCCGCCCAGCCAGCCTTTTTCCAGCACCGCAATATTGGTAATGCCATGGTTTTTGCCCAGATAATACGCTGTCGCCAGCCCGTGGCCGCCAGCGCCAATAATGATCACGTCATATTCTTTCTTCGGCGCGGGACTGCGCCATGCACGTTCCCAACCTGTGTGATAACGCGCCGCCTCGCGGGCGATGGCAAAAGCAGAATAACGGCGCATGGCGAATCCTTTCAGGGCAAGCATCGGCAATATCGACATCCTAGCCCCATATACCTTAAATCCAATGCGCCCAGCGTCACTTAAGGTATGGATTGCGACATGCATTTGGCCCACAGCGATCACTGTGCTGTTATCACGCCTATTGGGGGCCTTTTCACTGGCGGCGCGGCGCGTTAAACCAACGACAAAACCTGCGGAGGAAACATGGCTTTCTGGATTATCATCGCGCTGATGGCGCTTATTGTTATGGTTGCCTTTGGCGCCACGTTGCTGCGGCGCACTGGTGTGGATAGCAACGCGGCCAAAGCCGCCGCCAGCTTTGATATGCAGGTATACCGTGACCAGCTTAGCGAACTTGAACGCGACATTGTGCGTGGCACCATTGATGCCGACGAAGCAGAGCGCGCGCACCTTGAAATATCTCGCCGTTTACTGGCGGCCGACAAGGCGCATATTGCGGCCAGCGCGCCGCCTCAGGCCCCGAAAATGGCGACCTATGGCGCGATTGCACTAAGTGCAGCGGTGATTTTTGGCGGTGGTATCTGGGGGTATTTGCAGCTGGGCGTGAATTATCCCGGACAGGTCAATTACCCCGATATGCCGCTTTCTGCGCGCATTGATGCGGCGGCTGAAATGCGTGAAAATCGCCCCTCGCAGGCGGAAATGGAGGCAACTTTGCCTGCATGGGAAGGCCCGGACCCGCAAGTTCCGGCTGATTATATTGACCTGATCGAAAAATTGCGCGCGGCAGTCATTGAACGGCCCGGCGAACTTCAAGGTAACGAACTTTTAGCCATACACGAAGGGCGGCTGGGCAATTTTGTTGCCGCCCACCAAGCCAAGACCCGCGCGATTTTGGCAATGGAAGGCCAAGCGGGCGCTGGCGACTACGCGCAATATGTTGACCTTTTGGCGCTGGCCGCAGCCGGATATATTTCACCCGAAGCAGAAGCGGCCTTGGCCCAAGTGCTTATGCGCGAACCTGAAAATCTGGTCGGGCGCTATTACAGCGGCCTGATGTTTGCCCAAACCGGCCGCCCCGACAAAGCCTTCCGCCTGTGGCGCGCCTTGCTTGAAGACAGCCCACCGGATGCAGCATGGGTTGAACCGGTTAGGGCCCAAATTGGCCAATTGGCGGCAATGGCAGGGGTGGATTATACCCTACCCCCATTACCGACGGGTCCTGCCTTGGCTGGCCCCAGCGCCGCAGACATAACCGCCGCGGGCGATATGAACGCCGAAGACCGCATGGCGATGGTCGAAAGCATGGTCGAACGCCTGATGACGCGCATGGCATCCGAAGGCGGCACACCGCCGGAATGGGCGCAGCTGATCACCGCGCTGGCGACCCTGAACCGCACGGATCGGGCGCAGGCTGTCTGGGGCGAGGCACAAAATATCTTTGCCCAATTCCCTGCCGAGCTGGAAATGATCAATACCGCAGCCATTGCGGCAGGGCTAGAAAG
>DAOUQO010000133.1 GCA_030625565.1 Aliiroseovarius sp.
TGCGTCTTGGCCAATGGCCGGAATAATGCAGTTCACATCAAGACTGAATTCACTGCCTTCAACGGGGGTGATTGCGAATTTTCCGGGTGTATCCCCGCGCTTGAATTCGACCCTAATCGCCTGAACAGAGACTGCTTTGCCGTTATCCACCACCGATTGCATCATCGAGCCAGTAACGAATTGAATACCTTCTTCTTCGGCCTCGACCAACTCGACCTTTTGGGCCGGAAGTTTGCCTTCGGCTTCAAGCGCTAGAACAGTGACTTCGCGGCCTAAACGCCGTGCAGAGCGCGCCACATCCAACGCTGCTGAACCGCCGCCAATAACCAGCACATGATTGCCAGTGCTGGCGGTCTGTTCTGCGGGGCTTGCGGCAAGAAAAACCGCGCTGTCCAGCACGAAAGATTGTGCATAATCCAGACCCGGCAGTGCCTTGGGCAGGCTTGCGCCAGTGGCCAAAAACACGGAATCATATTCGGCGTGCAGATCTGCAAGGGCGGTGGCATCCATGATTTCGGCGTTCAGGCGCAAATCAATGCCCATCGCCGTGATGCGTGCCACTTCGCCATCCAGAATATCAGGCGAAAGACGATAAGACGGGATGCCGTAACGCATCAGGCCCCCCAGCTTTTCGCGTGCCTCAAACAGTGTTACCTGAAACCCGTAACGGCGCAGCTGGTACGCGGCCGAAAGGCCCGCAGGGCCGCCGCCTATAACAGCAATTTTTTCGCCTCGTTCTGCGTCCGGTGCCGGATATTTCCAGCCCTCGGTTAGGGCCATGTCACCAATGAAACGCTCAAGGCTGCAAATGCCGACAGTTTCGTCTAGTTCGACCCTGTTACAGGCAGTTTCACACGGATGGTGGCAGATCCGTCCGGCAATCGCGGGGAACGGATTATTATCAACCAGCGTCACCCAAGCGCCAAAATGGTCGCCGTCTTTTACCTGTTTGATCCAACCGGCAATAGAGCCGTGAACAGGGCAGGCACCGTGGCAGGGCGAGGGTTGATTTTGGTAATTCGGAAGCGCGCTGCGCCACGTGCCGGTTTTGTTTACTTCGCTGGATTGGCTGGTCCAGATTGATGGTGATGGCTTGTTCATAACGCCCCCTCCAGCTGGCCAGTTGCAAGGCCGTATGCCTCGCGACATGCCGCGATATTTTCGGAAATTTTTGCAGGTGCAGTTGTCTCGATAATCTTGCACATGGTTTCAATGTCGGGCTGGCCCAGTGCGGCAACAAATGCCCCCAGCAGAGCCGAGTTCACGACCTTGCCCATGTTGTTACGCCGCGCAATATCGCGCCCATCGACTGTAATAATACGGCGATTTCCAAGGCTGGCCAGATCACTGGCCGGACGGGCCGAATTAACCACAACCAGCGCGTCATCGGCCCCTTGGGAAAGGAACCCTTCGTTCAGCAGGCTGTCATCAAAACACAACATCGCGTTGGCGGCCGTAATGTTACAGCGCAAACGGATCGGGTCTTTGTCTGCCCGCAGCGAAGACATAACCGGTGTGCCGCGCCGTGCGCCGCCATAGGTTGCGAATGTCTGCACCTGCAAGCCCTGCGCGAACAAGGCCTGCGCTAATTGATTGCCAGCGGTTTGGGCGCCTTGCCCCCCGCGGCCAAGAATTACTATTTCAAGCATATATCACATGTGTTTCCTGTTTAAAGCCTCAACAAGATCGCAATTTATAACGCTGGATCTTGCCTGTGGCGGTTTTGGGAAGGTCATCAGTGATTTCAATCCAACGCGGGTATTTCCAGACTCCGATCGCGTTCTTCACATGTTCCTTTAGGTCTTCAAAAAGTCCCTCGGCCTCGGCAGAGGCGTTCAGAACAACGTAAGCTTTGGGCTTTGTCAGTCCCTCGGCGTCTTCATGGGCCACAACCGCGGCCTCTAGAATGGCTGGGTGCGAGCTGAGCGCTTGCTCAACCTCGAACGGTGAAACCCAGCGACCAGAAACCTTGAACATGTCGTCGGTTCGGCCGCAATAATGGTAATAGCCTTCGGCGTCGCGGGTGTATTTGTCGCCGGTATGCACCCATTCGCCCGCAAAAGTGGCGCGTGATTTGGCGCGTTGGTTCCAGTATCCGTCACCGGCGGATCCACCCGAAACCAGCAATTCGCCCAGTTCGCCATCAGGCACAGGCTGGCCATCATCATCAATCAGGCGCAGTTTATAGCCGCGAACTTCCTTGCCCGACGTGCCGTAACGAATATCGCCGGGGTGGTTGGACAAAAACACATGCAGCATTTCGGTTGAACCAATGCCATCGATGATGGGCGATTTCATGCGCCCCTCCCATGTGTGGCCGATATCTTCGGGCAGGGCTTCGCCGGCAGAAATGCACAGGCGCAATTTGTCCGAGCTGTTTTCCAGCTGGCAATTCGGGTCTGCCAGCATCGCGGCATACAGCGTTGGAACGCCAAAAAATAACGTTGGATTATAAGTGTTCAGCATGTTCAAAACCGATGCCGGTGTGGGCCGGTCAGGCAGCAAAACCGTGGTTGCCCCAACTGACATAGGAACCGCCATTGACGCCCCTAGGCCATAGGCAAAAAATATCTTGGCGGCAGCAAAGCAAATGTCATCGGGCTTGATGCCGATAACGTCCTGCCCATAATTATCCGCAACATAGGCCGGGCTGGTATGCACGTGCCGCACGCCTTTTGGCGCGCCGGTTGAGCCGGACGAATACAGCCAAAATGCGGTTTCATCGCTGGATGTCGCTGCCGTTTCAAAGCTGTCTCCAGCATTATCCATCAAGGAAAGAAGTTCGGGATATTCATTGCCATCGCCGCCGAAAACGATCACGTGGCGCAAGGCAGGCATTTCGGCAAACAAGGGCTGAACAATGGGCAGCAAATCAGCCGCAACGATCAGGATTTCGGCGCGACTGTCATCCAGCATATAGGCGTATTGTTCGGGCGTAAGCAGCGTATTCAGGCAAATCGGCACCATGCCCGCACGAATAGCCCCCCAAAATACACAAGGGTATTCGACGCTATCATGCATCAACACTGCAACCCGGCCTTCGCGCCGCATATCCAGCGTGGTCAGCATATTGGCAACTTGATTACTGGCCGTCTGCAATTGACCATAAGTCAGCGTGCGCGCAGGATCCACAAAAGCAGCCTTATCCCCAAGACCGGCTTTGACATTCGCATCCACCATTCGTGTGACTGCATTATATTTCGATGGTTTTTCCATGAAAGGCAGACTCCCAACTACTTTCATTTCCATTTAAGGTATTGTAGTACTTGTATGCGTAATTAGACAGCTATGTAAACAGGCAATGAAAAGGGCGGCACATGGATAATCAGGTACTTGAAGGAAAGGTGGCGCTTGTCACTGGCGCCGGACGTGGTGTTGGGCGTGATATTGCACTGATGATGGCCGCGCGCGGGGCCAAGGTTATCGTTAATGATCTGGGCAGCGCAGGTAACGGCGATGGCCATGATCAAGGCCCTGCAATGGATGTTGTGCGTGAAATTCAGGCCGCCGGTGGCGAAGCAGCGGCCAACCTTGATTCGGTTGCGGATTTCAAGGCCGCCAAGGGCATGGTTGAACAGGCTATGGATACATTTGGCGGGCTGGATATTGTGGTAAACAATGCTGGCAATCTGCGCGATGTGATTTTTCATAAAATGACCGAAGAAGATTTTGATCTGGTCATTGGCGTTCACCTGAAAGGCGCGTTCAACACCAGCCGCAACGCTGCCGATATTTTTCGTGCGCAGAAATCCGGCTGTTTCGTGCATATGACATCGACCTCGGGCCTGATTGGCAACATTGGCCAAGCCAATTACATGTCGGCCAAGATGGGCATTACCGGGCTGTCAAAATCTATTGCGCTGGATATGGGGCGTTATGGCGTGCGTTCAAACTGTATCGCGCCGTTCGCATGGAGCCGGATGATCGAAAGCATTCCGATCACATCGCCTGAACAAGCTGCCCGCGTTGAAAAACTGCGCCAGATGACGCCCGATAAAATCGCAACTGTGGCAACCGCTTTGGCCGCTGCCAAGGATGTTAGTGGGCAGATTTTCACCGTCCGTAACAACGAAATTTTCTTGATGAGCCAGTCCCGCCCGATCCGCGGCATGCAGCGCAGCGAAGGTTGGGATGTGGATAGCGTTCTGGAACACGCGTTTCCGGCCATGGCCCCTAATTTTTATGATCTGGACGTAACGGCAGATGTGTTCAGCTGGGATCCTGTTTAGGCAAAAACCCTGAATTCCTGCAATTCCTGATGCTCTATTCCTGTTGGCGCTTCGCAACCTGAAGTGGTACGCTTGCCGTCAGGATATAGGGGGGGGTGACAGTTTTGAACGCAGACAGCACGGCCAGGCCAATACGAAAAAAAGGCAAGGCCCTGCCTGATCGTGTTCTGGCATGGTTTTTGATCGCCCCTGCTGTAATTTTTCTTGGCGTTATTGTTGCTTGGCCGCTGGTTGAAACTGTTCGCTTATCCTTTACCGATGCCCGCCTTGGTGGCGAACATTGGGTCGGGTTTGAAAATTATACCGACCTGATCGGGGACCGAAAATTCCATGCTACTATTGTGCGCACCTTTGTGTGGATGTTTGCATCGGTGGGGCTCAAGCTAGTTTTAGGCTTGATCGGGGCGGTTTTGCTGAACGCGGCTGTGCCGGGCAGGGCGCTTTTTCGGATGTTGGTTTTGCCGCCTTGGGTGATCCCGATTGCGATTGGAATGATTGGCTGGCTGTGGCTGTATAACGGGCATTTCGGCATCATCGCCGCAGGGCTGCAATATCTGGGTATTATCGATGGCCCGTTTGAATTTTTGGCCTATAAACGTTCCGCATTTATATCGGCCATTGTCGCCGATGTCTGGGTTGGTACGCCAATGATAACCCTATTTTTACTGGCCGCTATGCAGGGCGTTAGCCGCGATTTATACGAGGCCGCTTGGGTTGACGGCGCCAGCCGCTGGTATCGGTTTCGCCGTATTACCATCCCGCAAATCATGCCGGTTTTGGTATCAATGGCGCTACTATCGGCAATCTGGACTTTCAATAGCTTTGAGGTCATCTGGATCCTGACCGAAGGCGGGCCGCGCCACGCCACAACAACGCTGATCGTCGATACCTACAAGACCGCCATTGGCAATTTCAAGTTTGGCGAAGGTGCCGCGCGCGCCGTAATCATTGTAATATTATTGGCCGTATTTTCCAGCATCTATTTGTTTTTGCTGAATAAAGTAAACAAAAAATACAGGATTAAATAGCATGATCAACCGCTACACCCTGCTGCAAAAAATCGGCATTTACATCGCCATATGTTTCTTTCTTTTGTTCATGCTGTTGCCATTTCTTGAAATGTTCATGGCATCCCTGCGCCCGCTTAAGCACCTGTTTCGCAGCCCTTACCAGTTCTGGAGCGATAATTTTTCCTTCGATGCCTACCGCAATATGTGGACTACCGTGCCGCTGCTGGGGCGCTATATTGCCAATTCATTTTTCATCGCCGCCAGCGTAACGCTGATTACTATGGCCTTTGTCATCCCTGCGGCATACGCCTATGCGCGTCTTGATTTTCCGTTTAAATCTGCATCGTTAGCCGGTTTTTTGGCGGTGAATATGTTCACTGGTGCGGTGCTGTTGATCCCGCTTTACCGTGTGCTGCGCCAGCTTGGCCTGCTCAACACTTACTGGGCAATAATCGTACCCGGCGTGGCATTTTTGATCCCTATGGGCATTTGGCTGCTGCGTTCTTATCTGGAAAAAATTCCTATTGAGTTGGAGGAAGCCGCCTTTGTCGACGGGGCCAGCCGCATATACACCTTGCGCCGTGTGGTTTTGCCGCTGGCGATGCCGGGGCTGATTGTGGTCGCCACATCGATTTTCATCGGGGCCTATGCGCAACAATTCCTGTTTGCAATCACGTTTAATCAAGAACGCGCATATCAGCCGCTTCCGGCGGGTTTGTTTGAATTTATCGGCTACCAATCGGTGGCTTGGAATGAAATGATGGCGGCTGCTTTGGTCGGTGTCCTGCCGGTCATGGTGGTTTTTTTGTTTTTACAAAAATTTCTTGTGGCGGGCCTAACGGCTGGCGCGGTCAAGAAATAAGGCTAAAGTTAAGATGCTTAAACCAAGCAAGAGCAAAAGGATAAAGACTTTGAAAACATTAATATTGGGTGTGACTCTCTTGATTGGCACCGCAATGTCGGCGCAGGCGGATGTGCTGCACTTCATTATGTGTGGTGGCGAAGTGCGCCCTGCCGATCAGCTGGTTGTTGACCAGTTTCAGGCTGACCACCCCGACACCATTGTCAATATCGAAGCCGTTGCTTGGGGCACATGTCAGGATAAATCCTTGACGCTGGCCGCGGCAGGTGACGCGCCTTCGATCGCGTATATGGGCAGCCGGACCTTACGCCAACTGGCAAATAACGGCCTGATTATTCCTGCCGAAATCAACGATGATATGCGCGCGGCTTATCAATCCGGTGTGCTGGGTACTGTGATGATCCAAGGCACCGCGTGGGGTTATCCGCACGCGTTTTCAACGAAGGGTTTGTATATAAATTGTGATCTGGCCGAACAGGCCGGAATTGCA
>DAOUQO010000127.1 GCA_030625565.1 Aliiroseovarius sp.
CAATAGGTTACTGGCGGAGCACTAGTGACTCGAACTCTGGATACGCTTTTACTTCTAACCCTTTGAAAACACGGGCTTAATTCGAACAATTATTTATGATAAGTCTCTGTTATTGCAGTTTTAATGAGGTTTTCCAGATAGCAAGTTCCTATAGTATTTTTGACAGAAATTTACCCATAAAATCCAAAAACCATTTCCGTGACATACCTCAATGAGAATACGCAAGAATAGGGAGGGCTTCCCAAAGCGGAAAAAAACCGGACCCTGGGAAGTGCCACCAGAGATAAACTTGAGAATCCCGCCGCCAGACCGGCCTGATATACGTCTCTTGTGAAACCACCCATTCGCAAGCCCCCGTAGTTGCGGGAACATACGCGGTAACCATAAATGTCGTGTAATATCAATAGGTTACTGGCGGAGGAGCAGGGATTCGAACCCTGGGAGGACTTTCACCCTCGTCGGTTTTCAAGACCGGTGCATTCGACCACTCTGCCACTCCTCCGACGCAGCGAGGGATAGACTGGTTTTCAGGTTTTGGAAAGCAGAAAATTCACCCTGCAGCTGGCCAAAATTTGCCTAAACTTCTGCATCCCCTTTCCACACAGCCCACCAGTCGTTAACATGGGCCGCAAAACGTGGAAAAACACGTAAACACAGGCAAATACGGGTGAAAAACCCGCAGATAGGGGCGACATGGCAGTAAGTACATTCTTGCGCGTAACAATTTTCTTGGGAAGTACCGCATTTTTAACGGCATGCGACGACTTTACCATGCCCAGCTTTCTTCAGGGCGGCGATGAGGCTCCCACAGTACAAAGCAGCGCGACCCGTCTGGTCGAGCGCGACGTAGAAGCCCCCGAGGTTTTTCAAAAAACCGAAAGCGGGCTGTGGGACGGGCGGCCGTCTTTGGGCGGCGTTTGGATTGCGCATCCCGACGTAAGCGACCCCGAGCGGGTGATTATCCGCAACGAAGCAACCGGCAAATTCGTTATTGGCGCCTTGTTCCGGCGCGAACGTGAAACACCCGGACCACGTTTTCAGGTGTCATCGGATGCAGCCGAAGCACTGGGCCTTTTGGCCGGCGCACCGGTACAGTTGAACGTGACGGCCTTACGCCGCGAAGAAGAAGCCGTTGACGATACCCCCGCGCTTCCGGCGCCCGATGCAGTCGAAGAAACCAGCCTTGACCCAATCGCAGCGGCATCCGCCGCCCTGGACCAAGCCGAAGGGATCGCGCCCCCCGTAGCCACCGCAGCACCTGTTGCGACCACAGCCGCTGCAATATCGGGCCTATCCAAACCCTTTATCCAAATCGGCATTTTCAGTGTTGAAACCAACGCACAGAACACCGCCGCCGCAATGCGACAGGCGGGACTTATCCCAACGATCAAGCCCGGCACATCATCTGGGCGTCAATTTTGGCGGGTCGTTGTTGGCCCTGCGCCATCGGCCAGTGACCGTTCAGCGCTGTTGAAGAAAATCAAGGGACTGGGCTTTACCGACGCCTATTTTGTTACAAATTAAACCACGTCAAAGGACACAGATATGCGTCTGACTGCTACCCGACTGCTGCTTGCTGTCACAACTTTTCTGATCTTGGCAACCCTGCCCGCGCGCGCGTTTGATACCCGCGCCAGCGCGGCCTTTGTGTATGACGTTTCAACCGGCACTGTGTTGTTTGAAAAACAGGCAGACATTGCGCTGCCGCCTGCTTCGATGTCAAAACTAATGACCCTGAACATGCTGTTTGAGGCCCTTCAGGACGGACGGACCAACCTTGAAACCCGTTTTGGTGTTTCGCCGCGCGCCCAAGCCATGGGTGGGTCAACCATGTTCCTGAACACCTCGGACCGCCCAAGCGTGGAGGAACTGATACAAGGAATTATCGTAAATTCAGGCAACGACGCCTGCGTTGTCGTGGCCGAAGCCCTTGGCGGCACCGAAGATGCCTTTGCCCAAATGATGACCGAACGCGCCGCCGCCCTTGGCATGGTTAATTCAAGCTTTGGCAACGCATCGGGCTGGCCGCATCCGCGCCAGCGTATGTCGATGCGCGACCTTTCCATGCTGGCGACCCGCCTTATTGTCGAGTTTCCAGAATATTACCATTATTTCAGCCAAAGCGAATTTCCCTTTGACGGGCGCGCGCCCGATAACCGTTTCAACCGCAACCCGCTGCTTAAGCTGGGGATC
Organism: Aliiroseovarius sp.; assembly: GCA_030625565.1. GTDB lineage: Bacteria > Pseudomonadota > Alphaproteobacteria > Rhodobacterales > Rhodobacteraceae > JAAEUB01. The sequence continues at coordinate 2,194 of DAOUQO010000127.1, forward strand.
GGGGCGGACGGCCTGAAAACTGGCCATACTAATGAGGCAGGGTACGGGCTGGTTGGTTCGGCCCTTCAGGGAAACCGCCGGATTGTTTTCGTGGTTTCAGGGCTGACCAGCGAAGCCGCACGCGCCGAAGAAGCTGAATCAATTGTCAACTGGGCATTCCGCCAGTTTGCCATGAAAACCGTGGTGCGGGCCGGGGCCGAGATGGCACAGGCCGATGTCTGGCTGGGGGATGCGCCCAATGTTGGGCTGGTGGCAATGTCGGACGTGACCTTGCTAATTCCTGCTTTGCAGCGCGACGGGGTCAATGCCGACATCACATGGACAGACCCGCTAGTGGCCCCGGTTGCTGCCGGCCAACAGGTCGGGCGCATGGTTATCCACCGTAATGATATGCCCGACACCACAATAGCCTTGGTAACGGCCAATGCCGTTGGCCCAGCCAAGTTTTCAGCACGTTTCAAAGCCGCCTTTGGTATCGCACGCGCGATGCTGCCGGGGGCGCTTGGTGGCGAAACTAGCGGTGGGCAGGCGAACTGAAATGACCGACGGTATGTTTATCACGTTTGAGGGCATTGATGGCTCGGGCAAATCCACCCAAGCGCGGCTTTTGGCGGAAACCTTGAAAAATGATGGGCTGGATGTGGTTTTAACCCGCGAACCCGGTGGCAGCCCCGGTGCCGAACAAATTCGCGCGCTGGTACTGGAAGGCGACCCGGACCGCTGGTCTGCCGAAACCGAATTACTGCTGTTCACCGCTGCACGCCGCGACCACCTTGAACGCCTGATCCGGCCTTCGATTTCAGACGGTAAAATTGTGATCAGCGACCGCTTTGCCGATAGTTCGCGGATATATCAAGGCAGCCGTTCAGGCGATTTGCGCGCCATGGTTGATGACTTGCACAACCTGATGATCCGTCAGGAACCTGACCTGACTTTCATCATTGATATGGACCCCGATACCGGCCTTGCCCGCGCCAAGGGGCGTGGCGGCACAGAAGAACGGTTTGAAGATTTCGGCGCTGGCCTTCAGGCACAAATGCGCACCGGATTTCTGGCGCTGGCACAGGAATATTCCGACCGCTGCGTCGTGGTGGATGGCGGGCGCGCCATCGGTGATGTCGCCGCAGATGTCGTGCGCATCGCCCGCGAGCGTTTAGCATGAGCACCGAAGACATCCCCGAACCGGACCGCGCGCCGGGTGCCCCGCATCCACGCGAAACTTCTGAAATATTCGGTCAGAATGCTGCCAGCAGCAACTTTCTGGACACGTTCAATACCGGACGGCTGCACCATGGTTGGCTGATCACCGGACCGCGCGGCGTCGGCAAGGCAACGCTTGCATGGAAAATTGCCAAATTTCTGCTGGCCACCCCTCCCGATGATGGCGGCATGTTTACCCCTGCCCCACCTGAAACCTTGGATATTTCACCGGATCATCCGGTTTCCAGCCGCCTTTTGGCCCTGTCTGAGCCCAGCTTGTTCCTGCTGCGCCGTGGCTGGGATGACAAAGCCCGCCCTGCCCGCCTGAAAAAGGTCATTACCGTTGATGAAGTGCGCAAGCTGCGCAATTTCTTTGCGCTTTCCGCACCTGGCGGCGGGCGACGTGTAGTCATTATTGATGCGGCTGATGAAATGAATATGAACGCCGCCAATGCTTTGTTGAAAATTCTGGAAGAACCACCGGAAAATGCCGTTTTACTGCTGGTTTGCCATCAGCCAATGCGCCTTTTGCCGACGATCCGTTCGCGGTGCCGCGAACTGCGCCTTGCCCCGCTGGGACCTAATGATCTGGCGCAAGCCTTGGCGCAGGCCGGAAACGAAACCGCGCCCGAGCACCAGACAGCCCTTGATGAACTGGCGGCTGGGTCGGTTGGCGAAGCCATGACATTGGCCGAACTGGGCGGGCCTGCAATCTATGGCGACCTTATTCGCATGCTGGCCAAAAGCCCCGATTACGACCGCCCCGCAGCACTGGCGCTGGCCAATGCCGCAGCCGGGGTTAAGGCGGCTCCGCGCTATGAACTTACAGTGCGTTTAATCCTGCTTATGTTGGCCCGCTTTGCCCGCCACGGTGCTGGCCATCGACCGAAAAATGAAGCGGCGGCGGGTGAATTTGCCTTGCTGGAACGCTTATCCCCGAACGTGCAGGCTGCCCGAAAATGGGCCGCACTGGAACAGAATTTATCTGCCCGCGCCAGCCATGGGCGGGCCGTCAACCTTGACCCTGCCGCGCTCATCCTTGATATGATATTCAGGATCAACGACACGGCGGCACGCAAGGCCGCATAGCAAGGCGCGATAATGCAAAACCCCGAAATAACCGATAGCCACTGCCACCTTGATTTCCCCGACTTTGAAGGCGAGCTGGACGATATCATCGAACGCGCCCGACTGGCCGGGGTGACGCGCATGGTTACGATTTGCACGAAACTAAAAAACATTGATCGCGTACGCGCCATTTCCGAGGCCCACGCGCCTGTGTTTTTTGCCGCCGCCACCCACCCGATGAGCGTTGCCGAAGAAGGCATTGTGCCGGTTGATGATTTGGTGGCGCTGGCTGCGCATCCAAAATTCGTGGCCATTGGCGAAACCGGACTGGATTACCATTATACCGCCGACAGTAAGGACGTGCAGCAGGCCAGCCTGCGCAACCATATTGCCGCCGCACGCATTACCGGCCTGCCCCTGATTATTCACGCCCGCGACGCTGACGAAGACATGGCCCAGATTTTGACAGAAGAACACGCCAACGGCGTCTATAGCTGTGTGCTGCATTGTTTTTCATCCGGCCCTGAACTGGCGCGCGCCGGTCTTGATCTGGGGTTTTATTTGTCGATGTCCGGCATTGCTGCATTTCCCAAAAGTCAGGCGATCCGCGATATATTTGCCACCGCTCCGGTTGATCGAATTCTGGTTGAAACTGACGCGCCGTATCTGGCCCCCCCGCCCCATCGTGGGCGGCGCAATGAGCCTGCATACTCCGCCGATACAGCCCGTGTCGGGGCCGAAGTTTTTAAAATGGAATACGTAGATTTCGCGGCCCAGCTTCAGCTTAACTTTGACCGGTTATTTACCAAGGTTGGCGCGTGGAAGGCGGGCATCTGATGGCGCGCCTAAGCTTCACAATACTAGGCTGCGGATCCTCAGGTGGGGTGCCACGCCTTAGCGAAAAACCCGGTGGGCATTGGGGTGAATGTGATCCCGAAAACCCGAAAAATCGACGCCGCCGGTGTTCGTTACTGATAACACGCAAAACCGATGCAGGGGTCACGCGGGTTTTGATTGACACATCACCCGACATGCGCGCGCAGCTTTTAGATGCCAATATAGGCACGCTTGACGGGGTTGTTTACACCCACAATCATGCCGACCATGTGCATGGTTTGGATGATTTGCGCCAGATCGTTTACAACATGAAAACACGGCTGGATGTTTGGGCCGATGCCCCGACGCAAGACGCGCTAATGTCGCGTTTCGGATATGTTTTTATTCAGGCCGAGGGGTCAAGTTACCCCGCGATTTTGAACCTGCACACGATCACTGGCGACATTGAAATCAACGGCGCTGGCGGCACCATCACCCTGACCCCGTTTGAGGTTGCCCATGGCAATATTGATGCGCTGGGGTTTCGGGTGGAAAACGTTGCTTACCTGCCGGATGTGTCCGAAATCAAACCCGATGCGTGGGCGGCCCTGAACGGGCTGGACCTGTTCATTCTGGACGCCCTGCGCCGCACACCGCATCCAACGCATGTGCATCTTGAACGCGCTTTGGAATGGATCGCCCAGACAGGTGCCAAGCGCGGCGTGTTAACAAATATGCATATAGATATGGATTATGACAGCGTCGCCGCCGAAACCCCTGACCACATCACCCCGGCCCATGACGGCATGGTGATCAGCTTTGATGTTTAACCCATGGGCGCGCTGATCGAAGTCATCCTGCCGGTGTTTTTGGTCATCGGCTTTGGCTATCTGGCGGTGTGGAGGCGGTTCTTCTCGCAATCGGGCGTTGATGGGCTGATGAAATTTACCCAAGGTTTTGCCATCCCGCTTTTGCTGTTTCGCGCCATTGCATCGCTGGACCTTTCTGCCAGCTTTCAGCCTGCCCTGCTGGTCAGTTTTTACACCGGAGCCTTCGCGGGCTTTCTAGCCGGTTTTTTAGGCGCGCGCTTTATCTTCAAACGCCCCCTGCCCGACAGTGTCGCCATTGGGTTTTGCACTATGTTTTCCAACTCGGTTATGCTGGGCTTGCCCATTACCGAACGCGCCTATGGGCCGGATGCCCTGGCCGCAAATTTTGCAATAATCGCCGTCAATGCACCGTTTGCCTATACAATCGGCGTCACCGCGATGGAGCTGGTTCGTGCCGAGGGAAAAAGCCTTTGGCAGACACTTGCATCCGTGGTCCGGTCAATGTCGCGCAATGCATTGGTGATCGGAATAAGTGCCGGATTTGTGGTTAACCTGACGGGCCTGCCTCTACCTGCAGCCTTCATATCAGCCAGCGATATGATGATCCGCGCCGCCTTGCCTGCGGCCCTGTTTGGCCTTGGTGGCGTGTTGGTTCAGTACCGCCCCGAAGGCGACATGCGCGTGGTCGCATGGATCAGCCTTATATCACTGGTGATGCATCCAGCTATTGTCTGGGGCATGGGG
>DAOUQO010000149.1 GCA_030625565.1 Aliiroseovarius sp.
ACCCCGATCATAGACCAGATTATATTCGGCATACAGCCCCCGATGGATCAGTTGTTTTTGCTTGTCCGCCTCGCCCCAGTGTGTGTCGCGGCGTCGTTCGGTGACCGGCAAAAAGGCGGGTAAAAAAGCGCGACCTACGTCTTGGGTAAAGGCAAAATCCGCCTGCCAGTCGCCGGAATTGTGATCATCATAAAAGATGCCACCAACCCCGCGCGCACGGTTGCGATGCGGGATATAAAAATACTCATCTGCCCATGCCTTAAAGCGGTCGTAAAACCCTGCATCATGCATGTCACATGCGCCTTGCAAGGCCGCATGAAAATCAGTGGTATCGTCAGCATATTCAATGCACGGGTTCAGGTCGGCACCACCACCAAACCACCACGCATTCGGGGTCCAGAACATGCGGGTATTCATGTGAACTGCAGGCACGTGCGGGTTTTGCATATGCGCCACCAGTGAAATTCCAGACGCCCAAAAGCGCGGATCATCCGCAATGCCCGCAACCCCGCGTGCCGCCATGGATTTCGCCGCCTCTGGCCCCAGTTTTCCATAGACGGTCGAGATATTAACCCCGACCTTTTCAAAGATACGCCCACCGCGCATCACGCTCATTAATCCGCCGCCGGAATCAACGCCGCCTTCGCCCTGACGCGTGGTTTTAGTGACCTCAAAGCGGCCAGCGGGCAGGTCAGCAAACGGGCCGCTAGTCTGGCTGTCTTCAAGGCCCTCGAACGCCGCCACAATCGTGTCGCGCAAATCGCTGAACCACGCCGAGGCGCGTTGTTTTTCATCCGTCATCATATTTGTCATGTCATTCCCTGTTCGCGCAGAAAAAAGTAAGTGTTAGTGTCTGGTTAGTGCACTGGTTCGCCCACAGCATCCAAAAGGCTGCGTCCGCCATCAATGGTCAGGATATGGCCTGTCATAAATCCCGCGCCACCCGAGGCAAGAAACTGCACAGCCTCGGCAACCTCGCCTGCTTCGGCAATACGGCCAAGGGGGGTGCCTGCTTCGATTTGCTCCCGAATTTCGGGCTGTTCACGCATTGCTTCGCGCAGATATCCGCTGGCAACTGATCCAACCGCAATCGCATTCACGTTAATGCGGTGCCCCGCCAACGCCACCGCAAGCGAGCGCGTCGCCTGATCCAAAGCGGCCGAGGCAATCGAAAAACCCATCAGCCCCGGAAGGGTGCGCGTGCCAGCAATCGACGACAGGTTAATGATCGTTCCAAGGGGGCCGTCCCGATTTTGGGCGGTCACATCTTCGCCCTGCCGGATCATCCGTTTTGCAACCAGCTGGCTTAGGCGCATGCCTGACATTACGTTTTGCTCTAACAAATTTTGCAGGGATTTATCGTTACAATCCAAGGGGTCGGTCGTTAAAATTTGGCGACTGGCATTAACCAGAATGTCAACCTGATCATAGGCATCAAGCGTGGCCGAAAGCAGGTTTGCAATCGTCAGTTTTTCGCACAAATCCCCAGCAAAATACCGTAGATTTCCACCATCACCCGAATTCACATCGGTTTCCGGGTTTTTACCAAATTCCTTGATCAGCTGTTTTTCATCAATGTCCGCGCACATGACATTGGCCCCCTGCGCGGCAAAATGGCGGGCAATGCCCAGCCCGACGCCGCTTGCGGCACCAGTGATAATTGCGGTCTTGCCTTGGATAGAAAAGGACATACTCTTCTCCTGTTTTCCGGGCCGTTAAGTAACGGGTTGCGGAATGCGACGTGGCCGGATTGCGTGGAACACCTTAAAGCCGGAATCACGGCCCACTTCGCTTACATGGCGAAAATAGGCATCTAGCGTGGCCTCATAGGGCAAGTGGCGGTTGGCGACCATCCAGAATTGACCGGACGGGGCCAGCATACCGGCAGCTGCGCGGATGAACGCACGGCCCAGATCAGGGTCCCCCTTGCGGCCTGTATGAAATGGCGGGTTCGAGATAACAAAATTCAGGTGTGCGCCCTTGTCGCCGCCCTGCCCCCAGCTTGCTGCATCGGCCCAGTGAAATTGCGCGCGCGCATCCGTAATGTTGCGGCGTGCGCATTCTAGGGCGGTGTGATCTGCCTCGATCAAATCCAAGGTAGTGACCGCTTCGCGCTTAAGGATTTCACGCGACAAAAGCCCCCAGCCAGCGCCCAAATCGGCCCCGTGTCCCTTAATTTTATCCGACAAAGCTGCCATTAACACTTGCGACCCTTTGTCGGGGCCATCGGCAGAAAACACACCAGGGTGGGTGGTAAAGCCACCGGTGACTTGCCTGTCTTTGGCGATCCAGTCGCCCAGATCATCAGAGTTTTCACAGCGAAACCACGCCAGTTTTCCGTGTGCCTTTGACACAGTTCCCAGCACTTCGACGCGCCCCTTCAGGGCCTTTAACATTGACATAATGCCATCGGTTTTCTGGCCGTCAACAATGACCAGCCCACCACCGGTTGCCGCCGAAGCCTGCGCCACCATCGACAAGGCCAGCGCCTTGGCGCGTGGCAGATACACAATCGCCGCCGCGTAATCGCCCTTGGCTGTGGAGCTGGCATCAAAGCCGCGCCGTAACAGCGCCGCATAATCGGGGTAAAACCCCTGCACTACATGCACGCGTTCTTTGTCCAGCGCGGAAAGATCCACCATTGCGGGCGGGTTGAATATAAGGATGCGGCCTTCGTCAGGCAGCGCACAGGTGCCATCAAGGGCAAGGGATAATCGGGAAATGCTCATTTTTTTGTGTCAGCCCGCGGGCTATTCCTTTTCCATAGTGCATTGCAGCGGGTGCTGATGTTCGCGCGCCAGCTGCATAACCTGGTTAACTTTTGTTTCGGCAATTTCATTTGAAAACACCCCGACGACCGCCAGACCTTTTTTATGTACCGTCAGCATTATTTCAAACGCTTCGGCATGGTTCATACCAAAGAAACGTTCCAGCACCAAAACCACGAACTCCATCGGGGTGAAGTCGTCGTTCATCAGCATCACCTTATACATCGGTGGCTTCTTGGTGCGTGGGCGCGCCTTTACCGCCAGATCGGCATCGCCGTCAGGGGGGGTATCATCGCCGGACATGGTAATTCTATAAGTGCTCAAGCTCTCACCTTTGGGCTTGCATTCGGGGGCGTTCTGGCCGGACAATATAAACGCTTCCGCCGACAAGGAAAGGGGCGTTTCACAAGGAGGGTAAAGGTGGCGAAAAACCGGACCATGATTTGCTTTGATGCCGATGACACGCTTTGGCATAACGAACGTTTTTTCCGCCTGACGCAGGCGCATTTCACCGCGCTTTTGGCTGATTTTGCGGATCCCGACCATCTGTCTGAACGGCTTTTGGCGGCGGAAATGCGAAATTTGGGCAAATATGGCTTTGGTATCAAGGGCTTTACCCTTTCGATGATCGAATGCGCGCTTGAGGTCACAAACGACAAGGTTCCGGGCCGGGTTATCCGTGAAATCGTCGCTGCCGGCCAAGAGATGCTGCGCCATCCTGTCGAGCTGCTGGCCCACGCTGAAACCACGATTAACACCTTGGCCCCCGACCACAAGATTTTGCTGATCACCAAGGGCGATCTTTTGGATCAGGAACGCAAATTGGCGGCCTCGGGGCTGGGGGATGTTTTTGACGGGGTTGAAATCGTTTCCGACAAAACGCCAAAGACCTATATCGACGCCTTTGCCAAGCACAATATAAAGCCGCAAAATGCAATGATGGTCGGCAATTCCCTGAAATCCGATGTGATCCCCGCGATCAAGGCCGGGGGCTGGGGGATTTATGTGCCGCACGGCCAAACCTGGGCGCTGGAACATGCCCCCGCCCCCGAACAAGCCCCGATGTATCGCGAAATTCCCAGCCTTGCATCCCTTGCGGATCTGGTCGCACGGGTATTCTAGGGCCTCTGAAAATGACACATTTTCGCCACAATCGCCGATGTTGTAGTACTGATCGAACGCCTCACTACATCTAGGACACACTTTAACAAAAAGGTGTAAGCCACCTGAAATAAAGTGTTTTCCTGAATGGCCACACGTGTTAACCATCTACTAATGGTACTGGACGCTAGATCCGGACCGCGAGGCAGAAAAGGTGAGCGACGTGCAGACACGTCTTGGGCATTTTATCCGTTTAGGATTACTTTTGGCTTTTGCAGCCTGTATCACGGTGGCGACACCGGTGATGACGTTTGCCGCGCCTTATGCCGCGATGGTGATTGATGCGCGCACTGGCAAAGTTTTACATTCACGCAACGCCGACACCCAGCTGCACCCTGCATCCCTGACCAAAATGATGACGCTGTATATTGTGTTCGAAGCAATCAAGCATGGCGAAATTTCACTGGATACCGTGGTGACCATTTCGGCGAATGCCGCCGCCGAGCCGCCTTCCAAATTAGGTCTTAGGTCCGGACAGCGCATTAAGTTGCGGTATCTGATTCGGGCTGCAGCAGTGAAATCCGCCAATGATGCCGCCACCGCCTTGGGCGAAGCCATTTCCGGCAGCGAAGCCGCCTTTGCCCAACGTATGACCCGCACCGCCCGCGCCCTTGGAATGAGCCGCACAACATTCAAAAACGCCCATGGCCTGACCCGCGCTGGCCACCTGTCTACTGCACGCGACATGACCACCCTTGGTCGTCACCTGCTGTATGATCACCCCGATTATTACAACCTGTTTTCACGCCGCTCGACCGATGCAGGCGTGCGTAACGTCAGCAATACCAACCGGCGCTTTCTAAACGCATATCGTGGCGCGGACGGGATCAAAACGGGCTATACCTCGGCGGCAGGTTTTAACCTTGTTGCATCTGCAGAACGCGGAAGCGAACGGATTATCACAACCGTTTTCGGCGGCCACTCCACCGCATCGCGCAATGCAAAAGTTGCTGAATTGATGGATCTGGGTTTCCGACGCGCCCCGACGACCGCATCCCTTACACGCCCACGAATCCCCGCTTATGCAGGGCGTGGAGCAGTGGCCACTCCGGCCGGTACAGGCCGCACAATTAGGCTGGTCACAGCCGTTCGAACCAGTCCCAGACCCACACCAAGGCCCACACCAAGCCTTATGGCAGATGTGGCGGAACCGGCACCTGATTTGTTAGCCGCGATTGAAACCGGTGTTGAAACTGTACTGGAATCGGCAGCCTTGGCTGAACCTGTCGAAACTATCGCCGTGGCCAGCCTTGCGCCAACAGCGCCCAGCAGGCCACCCCACCGGCCCAGCACCGCCGAAGAAGAAGTGGCCAGCACCATTATTGCAGCTGCCGAATCCACCCCGGTTTACAGCCCGGAAGATGACGTGCTGGAAATTGTGACGCGCATATCAACATCCGGCGGGCGCCATTACGGCGTTACAGTCGGTAAATATGGCTCGCAATTTGAAGCTGAACGCATATTGCTGAAAACTGCCCTGAACGAACTTGCAACCTTGGGCGATGCCCTGCGCCGCGCCCAGAACCTTTCGGATGGCTGGCACGCGAACTTTGTCGGAATGACACAGGCAAGTGCCGAACTGGCATGTCGCCGCCTGCAAGCCCGCAACACCACATGCACAGTGATCACACCAACATCCTAAGCCCCCTAATCAGGTTGCGGCTGCGGTGTGGCTTTTCAAATCAAACGCCGCCGCCATCAGCGCCTTGGTATAGCTGCTGGTTGGCGCATCAAATATCTGATCCACTGGTCCGGCTTCGACAATATCGCCTGATTTCATCACGATAACATGGTGCGCCAAGGCCCGCACAACGCGCAAATCATGGCTGATAAACAGATATGCCAGCCCATATTTCACCTGAAGCCTGCGCAGAAGATCAACAATTTGCACCTGCACCGTTGCATCCAGCGCCGAGGTGGGTTCGTCCAGAACAACCAGTTTGGGGCGCAGGATCATGGCCCGTGCAATCGCGATTCGCTGGCGCTGGCCGCCGGAAAATTCATGCGGATAACGGTGCATG
>DAOUQO010000053.1 GCA_030625565.1 Aliiroseovarius sp.
TGGTTCGCCTGTTTCACCAAGAACAGCCACGAATTTTCGAGGCACATAAAGTCAAATTTGGGTGCACCTGTTCGGCTGATCGGGTGAAAAGCAGCCTTTCGATTTATTCAGCCAAAGACATCGCCCATATGACCAAAGACAACGGCACCGTGACAGCAGATTGCCAGTTTTGCGGGGCGCATTATGTTCTGGACCCAAAAGAGGTGGGTTCTGAAGCTGCGGAGCGGGAAAATGGGCAGAAGTGACGCCCTTGCCCGCGTGATAAAAGGCGCGGCCCAAGCTGACCGCGATTCGTCTGATTTTGACCTTAATACGCGCTATAAACCCCCAAGTGGCACTAAGCTGTGCGCAGCCGCGGTTTTGCTGCCGTTTGTGGAAAAACCTGATGGGTTGCGCCTGATTTTGACAAAGCGGTCCAGTGCCTTGCGCCACCACCCCGGTCAAATCGCCTTTCCTGGTGGCAAGGTTGATAAAACTGATGCCGGTGTGCAGGCCGCCGCCTTGCGTGAGGCCGAAGAAGAAATCGGGCTGGCGCGGACAAACGTTGAAATACTGGCGGAACTTCCACGGCACGAAACCGTAACCGGATTTTCAATTCAGCCGGTGATTGGTCGGGTTAAATCAACCTTCACCCCGAAACCTGAAATGGGCGAGGTCGAAGAAGTTTTTTCTGTACCGTTTGATTTTCTGGCTGACCCTGCGAACTACGCCGTTGAATCGATTATATGGAAAGGTGAGCGACGGTTTTTTTATACCGTTCCATATGGTCCCTATTATATTTGGGGGGCAACTGCGCGCATATTGCGGGTATTGGTCGGGGGGATGCGGGCGTGAAACAGATTACCTCGGATTGGTTAACAGACCCACGGGTTCAGAAGGTTTGCACTGCGCTAAGTGGTGCCGGACATCTGGTTTATTTCGTCGGGGGTTGCGTGCGCAATGAACTGTTGGGCGCGCCGATTTCGGATATCGACATGGCAACAGACGCCGTGCCCGAAACTGTTATGAACGTGGCAAAAGCCGCAGGCTTAAAGGCCCTGCCAACAGGCATAGATCACGGGACTATTACGGTAATTTCGCAAGGGTTATCATGTGAAATTACGACCTTTCGCAACGATGTTGAAACGGATGGGCGTCGGGCCGTTGTGCAATTTTCAGGCTCTATCAAAGAAGATGCAAAGCGGCGTGATTTCACAATGAATGCTTTGTATGCCGATCCAAAAGGCAATATTATCGATCCGTTGAACGGCCTGCCGGACCTTCTGGCTGGACATGTTCGTTTCATCGAAAACCCGACAAAACGCATTCAGGAAGATTACTTGCGCATCCTTCGGTTTTTCCGGTTTCATGCATGGTATGGCAAAGCAGAAGATGGAATAGACCCTGATGGCCTTGCGGCAATTTCGGCGAATTTGGCTGGATTAGACACGCTTTCCGGTGAACGGGTCGGCCATGAAATCCTGAAGGCCTTAGCCGCACCGAACCCTTCACAGGCTTTCGCAACGATGCAGCAGACCGGTGTTCTTGGCTGCATTCTGCCCGGTGCAACGGCGGAATACCTGCCGGTTCTTGTGCACCTTGAGGCCGAATGTGACGCCGCCCCCAGCGCCTTGCGGCGCCTTGCCTCTCTGGGTTTTGGACTGGATACAAAAAGCCGTTTGCGCCTGTCGCGAAAAGACGCCTTGCGCCTTAAGGCGCTAGCTGATGAAACAGGCAAAACCACAGGCGCGGCCGAGCTTGCCTATCGCTATGGATTTCAGTTCGGGCTGGATGTTGTTTTGCTGCGCTGCGCTATTTTCACAACCCCCTTGCCCAAGGGGTTAATGGATGATTTGGGTCAAGGCGGCCAAGCCCAATTTCCGGTTCAGGCATTGGATTTAATGCCTGCATATAACGGCCCGGCGCTGGGCGTGAAATTGAAAGAGCTTGAGGCGTGCTGGATAGCATCAGGATTTGGCCTTGGCCGAGAGGAATTATTGAAATGAAAACGGTAACTATTGAACGGCTTGGCCATCTTGGGGATGGCGTTGCGGCGGGTCCGGTTTTCGTGCCACGCGCGTTGCCCGGTGAGGTTGTGACAGGTGAAATTGAAAACGGGCGCATGGTCGGGGTGAAAATTGATGCTCCGGTATCAGACCGTGTGCGTCCGGTTTGTCAGCATTACAAAAATTGCGGAGGCTGCGCCTTGCAGCATGCATCGGATGATTTTGTCAAAAATTGGAAAAAAACCGTGGTTGTGACTGCGTTAGAAGCGCAAGGCTTAGATGCACCCATCCGTCGGGTTCACACCTCGCCACCAAATTCACGCCGGCGCGCAACCATTGCAGCACGGCGTGTCAAAAAGGGTGTGCAGCTGGGATTTCACGGCGCGCAAACCGACACCATTTGTGAAATAGATTCCTGCCAACTGTTGCGTCCCGAACTGTTGCAAATGCTGCCTTTCTTGCGCGAGCTAACTATGATTGGCGGCTCACGAAAAGGGCGCCTTGCAATAACCTTAACGCTTTTAGACGATGGCGTGGATATTGCGGTTAAGGGGGGCAAGCCCCTAACGACCGAGCTGTTTTCCCAATTAGCACAAAAGGCTGGCGCACAGCGCAATGTGGTGCGGTTAAGTTGGGATGACGAGCCGGCCGCCATTTTTTCTGCCGCACAGCTTTGTCTTGGGAACGCCAAAGTCAGCCCTCCGGCAGGGGCTTTTTTGCAGGCAACCCAAGAAGGGGAACAAGCGTTAGTTTCATCCGTGCTTGAATCCGTTGGTCAGGCAAAAAGTGTGGCTGATTTGTTTTCTGGCTGTGGCACATTTGCTTTGCCATTAGCCGAAAACGCCACAGTACATGCGGTTGAGAATGCGCGCGATATGTTGGATGCGTTGCATACAGGCTGGCGCGGGGCAAAAAACCTGAAGGCCGTAACGATTGAGCCGCGTGATTTGGCCAAAAACCCTTTGCGCCCTGATGAACTGGCTAAATATGACGCCATTGTTTTGGATCCCCCGCGCATGGGGGCCGAAGCGCAGGTTGGCGAAATTGCCAAAGCGTCCATTGCGCGAATCACCATGGTTTCGTGCAATCCGGTTACCTTTGCCCGTGACATACGCGTGTTGGTTCAGGCCGGATATGTTGTTGAATGGATCGATGTTGTCGATCAATTTCGCTGGTCGCCGCATGTTGAAATGGTTGCCTGCCTTGTTCGGGCGAATAAACCCTAGGGCTAGCATTTTTCTGCCAGTCGGCTATTTTGGCGAAAAAGAAGATAAAAAAGATGAGGCAGATATGCGGTTTTTAATTTCCATGGTGTTGGCCATTGGGCTTCTGACAATGCTTGGGTGTTCTAAACCCGAAGTTAGTAGCGACCTTGCGGTCACACGAATTATTGTTCTCAAAGAACAGCGGCGCATGTACCTTATGCATGGTGATACGGTGCTTAAGCGGTACGATGTTGATCTGGGTTTTCAGCCGGATGGCCACAAAGAAGCTGAAGGTGACGGGCGCACTCCGGAAGGGCGCTATACAATAAACCGGCGCAACCCCGACAGCCTTTTCCATCTGTCGCTAGGCATATCTTATCCAAATACCGCAGACCGTGCCTATGCAAAATCAATCGGGCAAGAACCGGGTGGCGATATCTTTATTCATGGGGCAAGGCGCCCTTTTGATAAGCGTGGCGCTGATTGGACCGCCGGTTGTATTTCTGTCAGCAACCATGACATTGAACGGATTTATTCGATGGTTCCGCTTGGAACTATTATTGATATTTTACCTTAAATATCAGGTAATTACCCGCCCAAAAGCAACGTCCACCAGATTTTTCCGTTTGGTTCTTGATACCAGGCAAAACCCATATCCACAGCGTTCGGGTCAAGAATGACTTCGCGGGTTCCGGTCTCATCCATCCACGCTGCAAGTGTTTGAAGCTCGGTCTCGTATGTTTCCGATATGGCTTCGCCTCGCATGGTTTTTGTGTATCCGGTACGTGCAACACGGTCGAGCGGCGAAGAGCCGTCTGAGCCAAAATGCCAAGGCCGGTTTTGCCGCGACATATCAAGCGAATGGGTGATCGCAGCGGCGTTAAGTTGCGAATTCATTTCCACTGCACCCGCCCCGGCGGCCTGACGCAAGGCATTGAGGGAATCAAGTATCCGGAACTGAATTTTGTTCGTATCACGTGCGCTAATGCGATAAAGCTGCGGCAGCGGTTGACCGTCGGGGCCAAGGCGTGGCGGCTGGGGCTCTGCACAGGCAGTTATTAAAAGTGCGATAATTGGAAAGATTAAAAATAAACGTTTCATCATTTGTCCTGTATGGATTCCCCTTCCCACCTACAGTGAGAAAGGGTATCAGGCAAACCCAAGTTGGCAATAAGTGGCCGCATAACGCTTGTTTGATTTGCGACTGCGGCATTCGGGCAATATATACGACTTAATACCATTAGATAATAACGGGTAAAAAATGAATAATATAAAAAAACCTCAGCTTAATAGGCGGGCGCTTCTTGGAACAGCTATTGGTGCTGCCGCAAGCAGTTTGGCAATGCCCGTATTGGCGCAACAAGCCGGGTCAACCGAAGTCGAGCGCGACATTTCCGAGGTTGTTCGCCGTAACATCTCTAGTTTCCGGTCGCTTGATTGGCAGCCTTATTTCAGCAATCTGAACAAAGGCGCGATCCTTGTCGATACAACATCGCGTGCGCTTCATTTCTGGTCGTCAGATGAAAGCGTTTATAAACTTTACCCGACAAGTGTACCCCTGACCGAAGACATGACCCGCCGGGGCCGCACCCGTATTATTCGCATGGTCGAAGGCCCAAGCTGGAGCCCGACACCGGCAATGCGCATCCGAAATCCGGAATGGCCAGCCCATATTCCGCCCGGCCCTGATAATCCGCTTGGCACACATGCCTTATATCTAAGCTGGAAATATTACCGAATTCACGGCACCCACGACACACGCAAAATCGGGCGTCGTTCATCAAATGGCTGCATCGGTTTGTATAATGAACAGATCGAAGAATTATATGGTCTGGTTCGCAATGGCACACAGGTATTGCTGATTTGAATCGATGCTATTTCTAGCCTGAAAAAACAAACCCGCCGATTTTTGCGAATCGGCGGATTTTTTGTTTTTTGTGAATACGGCCAGTCAGAACAGTGAAAATTAATCTTTATTTCATTTACTTTTGTCCAAAACTGCCAATTTAGGCGAAAAAGCGGCTGAATTCCGCCAAAAATAGGGGGGCAGCGCTGGCCGCGCGACGTTTTCTTGTTTCCTTAAGAATGGCGGGGTACTTCGAACCCATGAGGGACATAGTACAAATCCTGCATGCCAAGCTGGCTTGGGGCAGGAATAAAACATTCTTGGGATTACCGCTTTTTGACGTCGCCGTTTTGGCGCTGCCTATTGTTGCGTGCGCCCTTTTACTGGTCAGCTTTGTGGCGCGGTATGCGGAATATTTTCCCAGCAAACTGGCGCACGATCCGGCACCTTTTCTGGTTTCAGCCTCGTTGCCCATTACGCAAGCCAACCTTGATGCAGGTGGTGCTCCTGTTGTTGGCACCCCGTATTTACGCCCTTCGTTTGGGTTCGGCGCGTTTTCGGCGGAAACGGACAAATTACCAAACGGCGCTTCAATAACGCCGGTTCCATTAATGGAAGCACCGACAACCTTGGCTTTATTACCCTCGCCAACAACGTCCTTGGTCGAGGGCATACAACGGCCAAACCCGCAGGCTGTTCCTGATGCCGCCAGTGATCTGGTGGCGTCGTCTATGGTGGCTGTGCCGGTGCTGGATGCATCTGAATTTTCTATACTGCGCCCAATTGCGCGGCCTGACCTGCAGGGGGCTTCGCTTGCTAGCTTGACGCCGACCCCTGAAATCGATGGGGCCACCGCTGGGCAAACACCCGAAAACCTTTTGGAAACATATGCTGTATTAATGTCCCCGCGGCCGGCGTACCGTCCGGCCCGTTTGTTAAGCGCCGAGCGCGCAGTTGCGGCGGTTAGTGCAGTCCCAACACCTGCGCCTGAAGCTGCACCGGCAGCAGCACCCACGCCACAGCTTGCAAGCCTAAGAACTCAGCCCAATGGTGGCTTGTTTAGCGGCCCAAGCGGGCAGTCATGTTCACGCCGACTGGCACGGGCAATTCCGCGCCGTTCAGGCCGCGCCCAAACAGGTAGCAGCTTTATCGCCTCACTGGCATCAACAAGTGGCGGGTCACGCGATGCTGCGATTGCCCGCGAGGCCATGACGGGCAATGTGCCTAAATTTTTGCGCAATCTTGTTCCGGTTACATTTACCGGCAGGCTTGGAAACGGTCGCGAAACGACCATCACCATTTGCGTGACGCCCGATTATCTGGCCATTGGCAGTGACGCGGATTATGTGCGCGTGCCAATGGGGCTGGGTGCAGCAGGGCAAATAGCCGATCAGTTCAATATGATGCTGCCGACAACGCGCATGGTTGATGCAATTTATGCACAAGCTGCGGTGCGTCTGTCCCCACAGCCAATGCAGGCTGGTTCTCAAATGTCATCGACGCCGTATTTCTTGCGCCATAACGCAACCGTAGAAGGCCAGCGCCGTGCAGCCGGTGGGCGGTTGGGCATCTTGGTTTCCGGTCACAAGAAAGATCTGGTTTTGACTAACCGTTTGGCCTCCGCGCCGGGCCGCGTGGCCATTTATGGCTGGCACCGAACAAATGGCCGACCCATTCAGCCCCTAAGCACAGTACACGGTGCGGGCTATGCCGATTACAGTCATGGCATTCGCTTGATCAGCCAAACCGCATATGTTGACGGGCGTGCGGCAAATCTGCAGGAACTTTTGCAGGATCGCCAATATGCACAGATGTTGAATGACGGCGGCATCATTGGCCGTCCGGCAATTCGCATTGCCGGACTGTAAAGCCTGCCTGCCCTTTCATTAAAGGCTTTTAAAGCAACGAAACCCAAGATGATAATTGCTGTGGCTGGCGTTTGATAGAACGCGTGTGCCATGCCAGAAGGGCGCGCGCCAGCGGCTCCAGTGTTCATGGGCGCGGACGCTGTCCCAGATAAACCAGCTGCCCTTCATTTCGGTGACACCCAGAATATCACTGCCGGTGCTCGCCATTTGGTTTGCAGCCAGTGGCAGGTTCATGTGTTCAGCCGCGTTACCATCCAGATCATACACCCCCAGCGGGCTGACGCAGTTTGGAAATGCGCCGGCGGGATAGGTGTTTGAGCCGCAGCCGGTGAAGCTTCCGCCATTGCAGCCGCCGGTTTTATGGCTGGCAGCGGCACATACGCCGGTGCGCCATTGGCCGATTGAGAACTGGTTTCTGGTGCTGGCATAGCGGGCATTGTGCCAGCCGCGCATGCCTGCCTGCCCAAGGCCAAATTGATAATCAGGTGGCAGCAATGCGCCGGCGGACGCGCCCTCCCATTCATGGGCGTCGCCAATGCGTTTGCCTTCGGCTGCACAAAGTGCCGCGGCCTCGGATGCCTTTACCCATACGACTGGATAAACCATCGGAATATTCGGGTATTCGAACATGTCCACGCAGGCGGTGGCATCTTCGGGTCGCTGGGTGGCAGGGTCATAAAGCGGGGCCATATATGGCGCGCCGCAAATCTGTTCGAACCGCGCATTTCGGTAGGTGCTGGCGGGTGATCCTGAAAGACGCGCGGCGGCTTGGGCTGGCGTCATCGGGTGGCGGGTGACGGCCGGATTACCCTGCCCAATATAGGAAGATCGTGAAAATATGGTGCGGATACGCGAAATTTCCGCACTGCTTACCCCGCGCTGGGTTTGCATTTGGCGAAACATGATTTCGTTAAGATCCCTGAGGCTCTGCGCCTTTGCCCCCATACTTGTTAAACCAATAGCAAGTGTCAGACAAAAGCGATTAATAAGCCGCATGAAAATATCCCCTTATTCTTTCCTAAGTATATAAAAAAAGTCGCGATTATCGGCGTAGCCAACAAAGCGTGGAATGTATGTTCCATCGCGCCGCCTTTGATCCACAGCCTGCATTCCACGCGCCAAATGCTGCGCTTCAATCCATTCGCTATCTTCGCTTTGTGGATACAGGGCCATGTAAGTATGTTCCTGCGAATTCATGTCCAGCAGCATGGCTGCGTCGCACGAATACGCCTGAAATGTTCGCGCCATTGCCGAAGGCGTGGCGGTTGAGAAATATGCATAAATCAGGAATTTCCGGCCATCGACTTCGCGCAGGCAGGCCCCGCCGCGCACGGTACGCAATTGGGCATCTGCCGAACCCGACCAGTTGCCGGCCCCCCATTGGCGCACCAGGGATCCCGGAACGCCTTCGCCGGTTTCGGGGTCTGGCTCAATCAAAGGCACACCGTTTTGGCGGGCAAAAAGAAGGTCGGGCAAAAGCGCGTTGTCTTCTTCTGTCCACATCCGCATTTCAAGCGTGCCGTCGGTTTTTACGATCAGCGTGGACAGGCCGGGATGCAGTTTTGACAGCGTAACACCATTGGCAAAAAATCCGTAATGGTGGCCGTGGTTAAACGTGGCCTTGGGGCCATAACGGAATGCCCCGTGGTCACGTTTATACCCACCAGTAAAGGTTGCGGCGACACGGTCGGTCATGGCAGGGCTAAGCATGCCGGTCATGATCAAAGGGGCCGGAGAATTAATACCGTCAGGGCCGGGAATACGCCAGTCGCGCCCAGCGCCGTGGGGTCGTGAAGACCAGCCGAAATTAGGATGCCCTGTACCGGGCTCATACCCGATTTCAAAGTTTTCCATGTCAAAGGCAACAAGATGTACATCTGCGCGACGTTCGACATTATCCAGCCAGTTTGTTTCGCCGGAACGTTCCAAAATATCGTCATGGATCATGCCAGGCTGCACAACGCTGGCATAGATGCCGGGGGCGTTTTCAACGGCGTACCAGCTGCCTGCCTCCATCCCGCCGCCTTCGGTGCCGATCAAATCAAAATTGGGGGCTGCGCGCATAATTGGAAACCGCGACAAGTTTGCCCGACCCAGTGCTTCGACAACTGCGCCTGCGCCTGCATCATCGATGGTTTCAGAGGATTGCATGAACGCGTCTTCGTAAAACGAGCCCTTGATCAGGTTAACGATCGAATCCCCGAACACAATGTTGTTGCGAAGGAAATCGGCCATGGCCTCGCGGTTGGTGCGATTGCCTGAAACCTTGTTTCGCAAAAACAATTTGCCGTCACAAATCGGCGCAAATGGCAGGGGTGAATCCTGCGCTTTGTCCAGTTCAGAATGCCGGTCTTCCCACGGGGCGCAGGTTACGGTGCCGCTGTCACCTTCGATCAGCAGCGCCGCATTGTCACCGCCAGCCAGCGATAGCTGCCATGTGTCAGGGTCGGCGTTTTCCAAATGATATGATTGTTTGTTGGCAAAATAGCCCTGACCTTCAACCTCAAGAATAAACCAGGCATTCACGCCGGGATTAAGCGATGTCAGGGTTAGCTGTAATTCATCGGCGCCAACCACGTTTTGCGCGGCGCGAAAAGGTTGCAGGGCGTAAATTGATCCGGGCGCATCTGTTTGAAATTGTTCCATTTGCGCGTCAAGCTGCGCGCTGTCCGGCGCTTTGATTCCAGCAGCCAAAGCGGGGATTGCTGCACCCAAGAAAAAGGCGCTGACACCAGCCCGCAAAAGATAGTTCATATTTTAAATGCTCCTAAAGAATCTGTATGCCGAATAATGGGCAGTATTGGTTCTTTTCACCTGCTTGGCTAGCCGATTCGTGGAACCATGCCCTGTGGAATAACCCCTATATATACAACAAACCCCTTAAATTGGCCGAAACCACATTCTAGCAGCCCCCACTGGTGACGCGGCGCTGTAAATTAAAACAAGGCAACCAAACCCCAAAGCCACCACGCACAGCTTGTTTGCCTGAAATGGAGTGTGGCAAGGGAAGGGGTGGGAACCGGACATTCGCTGCGGGTGCGACGCTGCAGGTTTATTTTCCCTAAGCAGTCTTTCAAGGGCAGGCAAATGCAATTACATCTTGATTTGTTAAAAGGTTTCCGCAGTTCTTTAAAAGTTCTGAAATTCTCAGTTTAGCATTTATGCCACAAACCGCGGATGTCAAAAGCTATTCTGGATGTAAATCCGAATCAAATGAACGGTGAGATTGATCTAAACAGTGCTTCACAAAAGATATCGATGATGGGTTTTCTGGTGGTATGCTGCGATGTTAGTGTGCGTATTGAAAAAGTGGCCTTTGGCTTGAACGGGCGAGAAACCAGCCCCTGTTTTGCAAAAACCGCTGCTGTCATTGGGTCCACAATGGAAATGCCGCAGTTCTCAAGTGTCAAAGAGCAGGCCATGTTGGTCATCGGTGTTTCAATTTGCATCGAGCGGGAAATATTTGCGGCCTCAAATAACGCATCAATATGCGATCTGGTTTTTGAATCCGGGTCGAGCGAGATGAACATTTCGTTTTCCAAATCTTCGGGCTGAATCGTTTCTTTTTCTATCAGCCGGTGCCCCGGGGGCAAAATGCAAACACTTTCAAAATTATAGGTTGGCCCTTCTTTTGCGGAAAGTGCTGAAAAGGATGCTTCTACGATCCCAATGTCACATTGCAACGAACTAACCAGTTGGACAGCCGTTTCAGAGCGAACCACTTTGAACGAAATCAGTACTTGGGGGAACTGTTTGCGGAAATCTGCAATGATTTGTGGCATGATGCTTAGGCCGATTGCAGGCAGACAGGCAATGCGCAGGGCACCAGTCTGGTTTGTCCTGATTTGTTCTGCTGCCTGTGAAATCCGGTTTAACCCGATATAGGCGCTATGCACTTCTTCATAAAATACCAGTGCGTCATCATTGGGATAAATCCGACCGTTGCGGCGCTCAAAAAGTCGAAAACCGATTTCCGTTTCCAGGTCACGGATCAGTCGACTGACGGCGGGTTGTGAGATGTGCAGGGCCGACGCGGCCTCGCTCATGCTACCGTTTAGAATAACTACACGAAAAACTTCGACCATTCTGGATGTCAGCATAAAGTACTTCCTTACGGCTCCACCACATAACATTAGGTTATATAGATAGAATTAGATAGTATTTTCATTATGAGCTTTGCGGTGCTTTGATAGTCACAATATTAATGTGATTCTTTGGGAGAGAAGTATGAAACTGAAAAAAATAGCGGGGGCAATGGTAACCACAGCGTTGTTATCCTCCACGGCGATTGCGCAAGAACGCACGCTTTATATGGGCGCATATGGTGGGTCCACCGAAACGCTAATGATGGAAACCATCCTGCCCGCATGGGAAGAAGCCAACGACGCGAAAGTTGTTTACGTTCCAGGCAATTCGACCAAAACACTGGCCAAACTGCAAGCGCAGTCCGGCAATCAGGAACTGGACGTGGTTTTCTTGGACGATGGTCCAATGTACCGCGCCGTAGCGCTGGGTTTCTGTGCCCCGATTGAAGATGCTGAAATTTTTAACGATGTTTATGACATTGCGAAAATGGGCACGGATAACGCGGTTGGCGTTGGTTTTGTGGCCACGGGCCTTGCCTATGACACTGCAACCTTTGCCGCTAATGGCTGGGATGCACCCACGTCTTGGGCCGATCTGGCTGACCCAAAATATGCGGGCAAACTGGTTGTTCAACCGATCAGCAACACCTACGGCCTGCACGCGCTGGTTATGACTGCGCGTATTAATGGCGGTAGCGAACATGAAATTGACGCGGGCTTTGATGCCTTCACCGGCGGTATTGCCGACAGTGTTGTAACGTTTGAGCCTTCATCAGGCAAATTGTCCGAGCTGTTCCAGAACGGCGAAGTTGCGATTGCACCTTGGGGTTCAGGCCGGGTTAAATCACTGGCCGATACCGGGTTCCCTGCGGAATTCGTTTATCCAGAAGAAGGCGCGGTTGCGCTGATGATCGCCATGTGTCCGGTTGTGGATTCAGATGTGCCAGATCTGGCCCAAAGCCTGATCCAGTATCTTCTGACACCAGAAGTGCAGACGTTGATTGCGGAAACCAAAGCATGGGGCCCGACCAACATGAACGCAACTTTGTCCGAAGAAATGGCAGCGGCCTTGCCGTTTGGTGAAGAGAAAATCAACCAACTGGTTGCGGTTGACTGGAACTTTATCAACCCTGTTCGCGCTGAATGGACCAAACGTTGGACTCGTGAAGTCGAGCAATAAAAACTACAAGTCGGCGGCAGATATCTGCCGCCGACATATCAACGATTTCTAATATTGGGTGGTGCTGAACATGGCGTTTTTGCGTCTTGAAGGTCTTGTCAAAAAATTCGGCGATTTTACAGCGGTTGAATGCATCGATCTGGATGTCGAAAAAGGCGAATTTATCTCGCTGCTCGGCCCATCAGGCTGCGGCAAAACAACGACTTTGCAAATGATCGCGGGCTTTGTTGAGCCGACCAAGGGCAAGATTTTCATCGATGGTCAGGACGTGACCCAAGTTAAGCCCAGCAAACGCAACCTTGGAATTGTGTTTCAAAGTTACGCGCTTTTCCCGCATATGACAGTGGCCGACAATGTGGCTTTCGGCCTGCAAATGCGTAATATTGCCAAGCAAGAAAGCGATGAACGGGTGCGCGAAACACTGGAAATGGTCCATCTGGGCGATTTTTCACACCGCTTCCCGCGCGAATTATCCGGTGGTCAACAGCAGCGTGTCGCACTGGCCCGCGCCCTTGTGATCCGCCCCGAAGTCCTGCTGCTGGATGAACCGCTTTCGGCGTTGGACGCCAAAATCCGCGAAGACATGCAATTGGAGCTGCGCACCATTCAGCGCAAACTTGGCACTACCACCATTCTGGTCACCCATGACCAAGGCGAAGCC
>DAOUQO010000139.1 GCA_030625565.1 Aliiroseovarius sp.
AAACCACCTGATTGATATGATTCCGGTGGATGTTGTTGCCGGTGAAAACACCGTTGAAATCCCCGTTACCGATGAATGGGGTGCGGGCGCTTACGTTACCGCGACGCTGATTCAGCCGATGGATGACGCCCAAGGCCACAACCCGATGCGCGCGCTGGGCCTGACCCATGCAGGCGTTGACCCCGGCCAGCATCAACTGGTGGCCAGTTTTGAAGTCGCGGACAAGGCAAACCCGCGTGGCACTATGCCTGTCGCGCTGAAGGTCGAAGGCGGGGTTCCTGGCGAACAGATCTATGCCACCATTGCCGCCGTTGATGTGGGGATTTTGAACCTGACATCCTTTGCCAGTCCTGACCCTTCGGGGCATTATTTTGGCCAGCGTCGTCTTGGCATGGGGCTGCGCGATATTTACGGGCGCCTGATTGATGGGCGTTCAGGTGCGATGGGGGCCATTCGTTCTGGCGGAGATGCGGGCGCTGCAATGCGTATGCAAGCGCCACCGCCCACCGAAGATCTGGTTGCGCAGTTTTCAGGTCTGCTGGTCGTTGGCGAAGATGGCTATGCGCGCACCAGTTTCCAGATGCCCGAATTTAACGGCAGCGTCCGTCTGATGGCGGTTGTCTGGTCTGACACCGGTGTAGGGCAGGCTGAACGCGATGTTCTGGTGCGTGATCCTGTGGTGTTGACTGCCAGCCTGCCGCGTTTCTTGGCACCGGGTGATAGCGCGCGAATGCTGCTTGAACTGGTCCATGCAACTGGTCCGGCTGGTGAAATGCAGCTGGAAATAAGCGGGATTGGCGTGCATGTAGATACCTCGGCCACGCCTGAACGCCTGACGTTGGCCAAACAGGGTACAGCGCGCCTGTCGGTGCCGATCTCGGCCAATCTGGCGGGTATTCACCAGATCAAATTGGTGCTGACAACCCCGACGGGGCAACGCCTGACCAAAACCCTGACCCTGCCGGTTGCAGCAAACGACCCCGAGGTCACGCGCCTGATGCGCTTTGACCTTGCTGCTGGCGACAGCTTTACGCTGGACGAAAACGTGTTTGCCGATCTGGTTCCGGGAACCGGCCATGCAACGCTAAGCGCAGGCATTTTGGCGCGGATGAATGCGCCCGGATTACTGGCGCGGCTGGATCGCTATCCGTATGGCTGCACTGAACAGCTGACCTCACGCGCGATGCCGCTTTTGTATTTCGGTAACGTCGCCGAGGCCATGGGGCTGGACGTCCGCCAGAATATTCCAACCCGTATTACCAATGCGATTGATGCGATATTGTCGAACCAAAGTGCCGGTGGCAGCTTTGGGCTGTGGCGGCCTGCAAGTGGGGATTTGTGGCTTGATGCTTATGTGTCCGATTTTCTGTCGCGTGCCCGCGCACAGGGTTATGCCATTCCTGATATCGCGTTTCGCGCTGCCATGGATAACTTGCGAAACCGCGTGAATTATGCGCCCGATTTTGACAGTGGTGGCGAAGACATTGCCTATGCGCTGTATGTTTTGGCGCGCGAGGGTGGGGCTGCGATGGGCGACCTTAGGTATTATGTCGACCAAAAGGGTGCCGCGTTTGTGACCCCGCTGGCAATGGCGCAAATGGGTGCTGCGCTTGCGGCTTATGGCGACCCAAAGCGGGCTGACCAGATGTTTGGCCGCGCCATGGATAAGCTGGCGCAACAATCCCAAACCTTGCAGCCATGGCGCAGCGATTATGGCACAAGGCTGCGTGATGCTGCCGCGGTGCTGACACTGGCCATCGAGGCGGGTAGTGACGCTGTTGATCGCGAATACCTCACGCTTCGGACAGCCCAAAGCAAACGCTATTTATCAACGCAGGAGGCCACGTGGTCCTTGTTGGCGGCCAATGCTTTGGTTGGCGAATCCATTGATGCGCCCTTGTTGGTAAACGGTGTGGCCCAAGCTGGCCCGTTGGTTCAGGTGCTTGATAGCCAAACCCAAGCTGGTGCGATTGATATTCACAATGCTGGTGAAACAGCGACCGAACTGACATTGGCCACCTTTGGTGTGCCGCTGGTTGCTGAACCTGCCGGTGGCCAGGGTTATACGATTGCGCGACAGTATTTCACCATGGAGGGCGACCCGGTAGAGGTCAGCGAGGTGGCGCAAGGCACACGGCTGGTCACGGTTTTGATGGTGCAGCCGCATGGCAAATCCGAAGGCCGCCTGATGGTCAATGACCCGCTTCCGGCTGGCTTTGAAATCGATAACCCGCACCTGTTGGCGGCGGGTGATATTCGGGCGCTGGATTGGCTGGCACTAAATACCAGCCCGCAACATACTGAATTTCGCCAAGAACGGTTTTTGGCGGCGGTTGACTGGCATACCGATAAATCCTTTCGGCTGGCCTATATCGTGCGGGCGATTACGCCGGGGGATTACAACCATCCGGCTGCCTTGGTTGAAGATATGTATAAACCGACAAACCGGGCACATACCGATACCGGAAGGGTGCGGATAACCGAGTGATCCAGCCGGATTTCAAGCGTAAGGCAAAACCGGAATGAAGCGGCTGGGTGGCTGCCTGATCGGGCTTGCGCTGGGGCTGGTTGTGGCGGCCACTGGTTATGATCGGCTGAACGCTTGGGTTGGCGCAACTGATCTGCCGCCCTTGGCGGTGGGAACTTCGGTCGAGGTGCTGGACCGCAACGGCCAGTTGTTGCGCGCCTATACGGTGGATGACGGGCGCTGGCGGCTGGGCGTTGAATTTGCGGCTGTTGATCCTGCATTTCTGGCCATGCTGGTTGCCTATGAGGACAAGCGTTTTTACCGCCATAGCGGCGTTGATCCGCGCGCGTTTTTGCGCGCCATCGGGCAGGCGCTGTGGAATGGGCGGGTGATATCGGGTGGCTCAACCCTGACCATGCAGGTCGCACGTTTGCTTGAGGATGGCCCAACTGGACGCTGGCAAGGCAAGCTGCGCCAAATCCGCGTGGCCCTTGCGCTGGAACGCCAGCTAACCAAGGCGGAAATCCTTGCGCTGTACCTTAATCGCGCGCCTTACGGTGGCAATCTGGAAGGCATTCGTGCCGCCACCCGCGCCTATTTTGGCAAAGAACCCCTGCGCCTGACCCCTGCGGAAATTGCCCTGCTGGTTGGCCTGCCGCAATCGCCCACCGCGCGCCGTCCTGATCTGCACCCTGAACGGGCAAGGGATGCGCGTGCTGCTGTTTTAAGGCGTGCAAGGGATGCAGGCGTGATTGACCAAGGCACCCTGAAGGCCGCCTTGCGCGACCCTGTGCCTGTTCGCCGTATTGCGCTGCCTGCCCTTGCGCCCCACCTTTCTGATCGTGCCCGTATTGCTGCGCCCACAGAAGGCCGCCACAACCTGACCCTTGGCGCCAGCCTGCAATCCCAGCTTGAGGCCCTGTCAGCCCGCGCCGCCGCCGATTACGGCCAGCGGCTTTCGGTGGCGATTGTGGTGCTGGATCATCGCAATGGCGAAATTCTGGCCTCGGTCGGGTCTGCCGGATACCGTGGCGATGCGCGCCTTGGCTATGTTGATATGAGCCGCGCGCTGCGTTCGCCCGGATCAACCCTGAAGCCACTGGTCTACGGGCTGGCCTTTGACGAAGGTTTGGCCCACCCCGAAACCTTGATAAACGATCGGCCTGTGCGCTTTGGCACCTATGCGCCATCTAATTTTGATGGCACCTATCGTGGGCCAATGAAGGTGCGCGAGGCCCTGATCGAAAGCCGCAATATTCCGGTTGTCAGCCTGACCGAAGCCCTTGGCCCCGCCCGCCTGATGGCGGCCTTGCGCCGTGCCAAAGTACGTGCGGTGTTGCCCGGAAATGCCCCTGCGGGTTTGGCCGTGGCGCTGGGCGGTGTTGGCGTCACACTTGAAGATATGGTCGGGCTGTATGCCAGCCTTGGCAATCAGGGCCGCGCGGTGCATGTGCATTATCGCCAGTCCGATATTGGCCCCGCTATAGGCGCCAAGGTTCTGTCGCCCGAGGCCGCTTGGCAAATTGGTAATATTTTATCGGGTATGCCCGCCCCGCCAAATGCGCCGCGTATTGGTCTGGCCTATAAAACCGGCACGTCCTATGGCCACAGGGATACGTGGGCAATCGGTTTTGACGGGGCGCATGTTGTCGGTGTGTGGATGGGGCGTGCGGATGGCACGCCGGTGCCCGGTGCGTTTGGCGCAGACCTTGCCGCGCCAATATTGTTCGAAGCCTTCGCCCGCCTGAAACCCGACCTGACCCCGCTGGGTGCGCCGCCTGTTAATACGCTGCTTTTATCCCACGCCGCGCTGCCCGCACAGCTGCGTGAATTTCAGCCGCGCGATGCATTATTTACCATGGATGCAGATGCGCCAACACTGGTGTTCCCCCCCGATGGCGCAGTCATCGAAACCCAAGGCGCGCCCTTGGTGGCGAAGGTTGAAAATGGCACCGCGCCCTATACATGGCTGGCCAACGGTGCGCCGATATTGGTGGCAACACCGGCAAAACAGGCCGCACTGAACCTTGCTGGCCCCGGATTTTTCACCCTAAGCGTAATCGACGCCACGGGCCGTACTGCACGTGCGCAAATTCAATTGAAATAGCTGTAAGATACAAAAGCCCCGACGCAGAATTTAAACTGGGTCGGGGCTTTCATTGGTATTTCTTTCAGGGGCGAAGCGTTAGTCTTTCGCTTCATCATCCTTGTCATCTGGAAGGTTAAACAGGCTGTCGGCATCAACCGGCACTTCGGCAGCTTTTTCTTCCATTTCGCCCAAAGTAAAGGTTTCAAGCCCTTCGATTGCTGTTGGAATTTTGGGTTCTTCATCCATGCCAAGGCTTGTTTCGGTCGAAACCAGCTTGCGCCGTTCATCATCCGACATGCCGCCGCCTTCTTTGGCGATTTTGGCGTTTGCTTTTTGTACGGCAAGGTCCAGCTCGGTCTGCTTGCACAGGCCCAGTGCCACAGGATCGATGGGTTCGATGTTCGAGATATTCCAGTGGGTGCGATCGCGAAGCTTCATGATCGTTGGCTTGGTTGTGCCGACAAGTTTGCCAATTTGACCGTCTGATAATTCGGGGTGAAATTTCACCAGCCACAAGATAGATGCCGGGCGATCCTGACGTTTGGACAGTGGCGTATAGCGCGGTCCACGGCGTTTTTCTTCGCCCACGGCAGCAGCGTAAAACTTAAGCTTCAGCTTGTGCTGCGGGTTGCCTTCGGCGGCATCAATTTCTTCTTGATCCAGCTGGTTGTTTGAAACCGGATCAAACCCTTTGACGCCAGCGGCAACATCGCCGTCGGCAATGCCTTGCACTTCCAGCTCGTGCATCTCGCAAAAATCCGCGATCTGCTTGAACGAAATTGTTGTGTTATCCACCAGCCAAACGGCGGTGGCCTTTGCCATAATTGGTTTACCCATCTCAGCACTCCTTGCGCATACGTGATCCGAAACAGAACTTTCCTGTGCCCTGGCTGGGGCTGCCCAGTGGTTCGGGCGGGTTTCCATTGTCGGGGAACTTGAACGCTATATACTGCGGACAAGCGAAAGAGGAAAGAGAAAATGCGCGCTTTGGTTTCTTGGATGATATTTGCCCTGTTTTTGGCAGGATCCGCCCATGCAGATGGCGAACAAGCGGGGGAATTTGACTATTATGTTTTATCCTTAAGCTGGTCGCCGACATATTGTGCCCTAGACGGCGATGCGCGCCAATCCCCCCAATGCGATGACGGCGCAGATTTCGGCTGGGCCCTGCACGGGTTATGGCCGCAATACGAAAATGGCTGGCCCAGCTATTGCCGAACAAATCAGCGCGCCCCGTCACGCAGCGATACCGCTGCAATGGCCGACATTATGGGCAGCAGCGGGTCGGCATGGCACCAATGGAAAAAGCACGGTGTGTGCTCGGGGCTTTCATCGCAAGATTATTACCGCTTGGCCCGCGTGGCCTATGAAGCGGTCAACCGTCCCACGGCCTTTCGCCGCCTAACAAACCCCGTGCGCCTACCCGCATCGGTGGTCCAAGACGCCTTTCTTGCCGACAACCCCACATGGCAGCCCGACATGCTAACAATCACCTGCCGCAGCGATCGCATCCAAGAAGCCCGCCTGTGCCTAACCCGCGACCTAGAACCGCGCATATGCGGGCGCGACGTGCTATACGATTGCCGCAACGAACGGGCGTTGTTGGATCCGGTAAGATAAAGTACTTACTTTTCAGTGACCGTTGTTGATGGCCGTTTGTTTGCGGCTGCATTTGAAACAAACATCCCACTTTTCGCACTCCGAGACCGTCCAGTTGGACCGCCTCCAATTTTTTCACTTAAGGTTGTAGCCTTGTGTGCAGTAGCAAATTTTTTTGTTACAAACTTACCGCTTTTTGCACTTCGGTGTATTG
>DAOUQO010000004.1 GCA_030625565.1 Aliiroseovarius sp.
GCGCATAACGCGATTTTTCCGGTTGCGCCAGTGCCCAAAGCCTCCTAAAGGCGAAGGTGGGACACCCTTCCCCAACGAAGGGCATATATCTGAGAGGATATCCATTATGGATAACACACGACCGGCATCACTGCCGAATAATCCCCGTTTTTCGTCCGGCCCTTGCGCCAAACCCCCCACATGGAACCCTGCCGTTTTGGCCGATGCCGCCCTTGGGCGTTCGCACCGTGCTGCCATTGGCAAGGAAAAATTGCGCGCGGCAATTGATGCCACACGCGATGTTCTGGGCATTCCCGATGATTACCGCATTGGCATTGTGCCTGCGTCTGATACGGGCGCTGTTGAAATGGCGCTGTGGTCGCTTTTGGGCGCGCGCGGCGTTGAAATGCTGGCTTGGGAAAGCTTTGGCGCGGGCTGGGTCACGGATGTGACCAAACAGCTAGGCCTTGATCCTGTAGTTAAAACTGCGGAATACGGCGCGTTGCCTGATCTGGCCACGGTTGATTTTAACAATGACGTTGTTTTCACGTGGAACGGGACGACTTCGGGCGTGCGGGTTCCAAACGGCGACTGGATCGATTCCGACCGCGCCGGGCTAACCATTTGCGATGCCACTTCGGCGGCTTTCGCAATGGATTTGCCTTGGGACAAGTTGGACGTGACCACCTTTAGCTGGCAGAAAGTTCTGGGGGGCGAGGCCGCGCACGGTGTGCTGGTTCTAAGCCCGCGCG
Source organism: Aliiroseovarius sp. (assembly GCA_030625565.1). Classification (GTDB taxonomy): domain Bacteria; phylum Pseudomonadota; class Alphaproteobacteria; order Rhodobacterales; family Rhodobacteraceae; genus JAAEUB01. Next base: position 732 of record DAOUQO010000004.1, read on the forward strand.
CAGTGGAACGGCTGGAAAGCTATACCCCCGCATGGCCCCTGCCAAAGATTTTTCGCCTGACCAAAGGCGGCAAGTTGATCGAGGGCATTTTTACCGGTGCCACCATTAACACGCCATCAATGTTGGCTGTTGAAGATTACCTGTTCGCGCTGGACTGGGCGCGCTCAGTCGGCGGGCTAAGCGGCATGATTGCACGCGCTGACGCCAACACGGCCGCGATTGCCGATTTTGTTGACACACATGACTGGATCGATTTCCTTGCGATAGATCCGGCAACGCGATCAAACACTTCGGTCTGTGTGAAATTCAACGATGCACGCATTACCGACGGCGCAGCCTTTGCCAAAGCAGTTGCAAAGCGGCTTGAGGGCGCAGGCGCGGCCTTTGACATTGGCGCGTATCGCGACGCCCCTGCGGGCTTGCGTATCTGGTGCGGCGGCACGGTTGAAACCCAGGATGTTACGGCATTAATGGCGTGGCTAAACTGGGCGTTTCAGGCCGAAATTACATCGCTTTAATCAATCCATTCTAAATTAGAGGAGCGCCATCATGGCCCCCAGAGTACTTGTATCCGACAAACTTTCCGAAACAGCCGTACAGATTTTCCGCGACCGCGGCATTGATGTGGATTTCCAGCCCGACCTTGGCAAAGACAAGGACGCCTTGCTGGCGGCCATTCCAAATTACGACGGCCTTGCCATTCGTTCGGCCACCAAAGTTACCGAAAAAATTCTTGCCGCCGCGCCTAACCTAAAGGTGATCGCGCGCGCCGGTATTGGTACGGATAACATCGACAAAGTCGCCGCCTCAAAACACGGTGTGATCGTGATGAACACGCCGTTTGGCAACATGATCACCACGGCAGAACACGCCATTGCGATGATGTTTGCAGTTGCGCGCCAAATCCCCGAAGCAAGTGCATCAACCCAATTGGGCAAGTGGGAAAAATCCAAATTCATGGGCGTCGAGCTGACCAACAAAACGCTGGGCATTATTGGTTGCGGCAATATCGGCTCAATCGTGGCCGACCGTGCGCTGGGCTTGAAAATGAAAGTGGTCGGGTTTGACCCTTTCCTAAGTCAGGAACGTGCCGACAAGCTGGGCATTGAAAAGGTTGATCTGGACACGCTGCTGGCGCGCGCCGATTTCATCAGCCTGCACACGCCGCTGACAGACCAAACACGCAACATCTTGTCGCGCGAAAACCTTGCCAAAACCAAAAAGGGCGTGCGGATTATCAACTGTGCACGCGGCGGCCTGATCGACGAAGAAGCACTGGTTGACCTGCTGAAATCCGGCCATGTTGCCGGCGCGGGCATTGATGTGTTTGCGGTTGAACCTGCCAAAGAAAACGCGCTGTTCGGCCTGCCAAACGTGGTTTGCACCCCGCATTTGGGCGCAGCCACATCTGAAGCACAAGAAAACGTTGCCGTTCAGGTTGCTGAACAAATGTCGGATTACCTGCTGACGGGTGCGGTTAGTAATGCGCTGAACATGCCATCGGTCACAGCCGAAGAAGCCAAAGTCATGGGGCCGTGGATTAAACTGGCCGAACATCTGGGTGCCTTTGTTGGCCAACTTACGGACGAGCCGCTGAAAGCGATCAACATTCTGTATGACGGTGTTGCCTCAACCATGAATCTGGCGGCCCTTGAATGCGCCGCGATTGCCGGATTGATGAAATCGGTGAACCCCGATGTGAACATGGTAAGCGCGCCGGTTATTGCCAAAGATCGCGGCATCAAAACCTCGAACACCACACAAGATAAAACTGGCGTGTTTGACGGGTTTATCAAGATTACGGTGGTCACTGACAAGCGCGAACGCTCAATCGCGGGTACTGTGTTTTCTGACGGCAAACCACGGTTCATCCAGATCAAAGGCATCAATATCGACGCCGAGATTGGTGAACATATGCTGTACACCACCAACAAAGACGTGCCGGGTATTATCGGCATGCTGGGGGCAACCATGGGCAAAAACGGTGTGAACATCGCCAACTTTACCCTTGGGCGCGACGAAGTCGGCGGCGAAGCGATTGCGTTGCTATATGTCGACAACACCGTGCCGAAACATGTTTTGGAAGAACTGCAAAGCTCGGGTATGTTCCACATGATTAACCCGCTTAAGTTCAACACCTGACCTTCAGGACGGGCGCGCTAAAATTCTTCAAAGAATTTTGTCCAGAATTTTCGAAAATTCTGGGTTACGTCGCGCCCGTCCTGTACACTTACGGCCAAGGGTTTCAGAAGGGACAGAAATATGCGCGCCTATGCAATCGGAGACATTCACGGCCAGTGTGAAAAACTAAAACGCGCCCATATCCTGATCGAAGCGGATCGGGCGGAATGCGAAGATGATGACGCCCCCGTGGTGCATATCGGGGATCTTTGTGACCGAGGGCCGGATGTAAAAGGCGTTATTGATTTTCTAATCACGGGCCAGACCGAAGGCGAGCCATGGATTGTTCTAAAGGGCAACCACGACCGGATGATGGCATGGTTTCTAGAGGCAATCCCGCGCCGCGATCATTGTATGCGTACTGAATTTGAATGGCTGCATCCACGCATTGGCGGGCTGGAAACGCTGGCCTCGTACGGGGTGAATATTGCGGCAGGGCGTGGGGTTAAGGAAATCCACCCCGATGCGCTGGATGCCGTACCAAATTCGCACAAAGCCTTCATGGCGAACCTACCAACATTTTACCATCTGGGCGATCTGTTCTTTTGCCACGCAGGCATCCGCCCCGGTATTGGCCTTGCCTATCAAGAAGAAGATGACCTGTGCTGGATCCGCGAAGAATTTTATGCCTCGAACACGGACCACGGCGCCCTGATCATCCACGGACACACCCCGATTGATCAGGTCACAGATTACGGCAACCGGGTAAATACCGACACCGGCGCGGGTTATGATAAAGACCTGTCGGCCATCGTGATCGAAGGGCGCAATATCTGGCTGTTAACCGAAAACGGCCGCGTAGCTGTGCCCCGCTAAGGGTGCAGCGTTTTTTCAATAGAGGTAATAACGAATGTTTAAACCTGCTTTCGGCCCAACATTGCTGTTTGCTGCAGGTATTTTCTGTCGCTCATAACGCAATTAGGGCAGCGCACAGGCGCCACCCTAATCACAGGGACACAACAAAATCGATGGCCGGATTGCGGCTGCAGCGATAGTGTTGGTTAGGCTGCATGTTCACAACAGCCCCAGTTTATTTCTGGCAACCTTCCTGAAAAATGGCCAAAGCTTCTTCGCTAAGTTCCCGCCCGCGGGTTGCGGCATTCAGGGCTTCTGCTTCGGCTTCCATCCCAGTTTCCAGCACAACCACTGCTTGGGCATATGCAAGTTGCAACTGAAGGCTTTCAATAACAACCGGATCAGTTTCGGCCGCAAGAAGCGCGCTAATTTCAGTAATGGAAAGGGTGGGGTATGGCTCATTAGCGGCGTCAAGATCGGCCATCGCATCGGCCAAAGCCGCTTGCGCGTCAACTGTCGATGATTGTGCGGTATAATAGGCCGCTATTATGCCGATATTGCTGCTGGGATCAGCGTTGGCGAACGCATTCGCATTTGCGCACATCGCATTAAGGTTACGCAGTTCACGCGCGATTGCACCGTGGCCATTACCGCCCGCATTACCACCAGCATTACCACCAGCGTTACCGCCAGCGTTACCACCCGCATTACCGCCAGCGTTGCCACCACCGTTGCCACCAGCGTTGCCACCAGCATTTCCACCGCCATTTCCGCCACTGTTACCATTTCCAGCAACAGCATCGCCTCCACTTATTAATACAAACGTCCCGCTAACAGTGATCAAAGCCATGCCCATACAAAGGGTCGAGGCAGTCAGTAATTTAAGTGTCTTCATTTTATGGTCCTTTCGAGTGTCCAAATATTCCACTATTTCTGCTAGAATGCATTATTGGCATGCAGGCCAGCGCCTTGCCGTAATATCAAATTGAAATACGGCAAAATTTTGCCAATTTTCTGGCATCCGAAAGGTAGCTTTAGGTTTAAGACCGATGCGCGTAATGCTTATTCGGGTATTTCTTTTTTTGAACGCCACGCCACAGGCTGTTCGGTATAGGCAATATAAAGGGGGTGCTTGGGGTGGCCCGCTTTTGTTTGCGAAAAATGATATAGCGGCAGGTTGGTTTTTCGCAAAAGGCGTTCAACTTTTGCCCCGCGCCCCAGATGCGTGCCATGATTGCCCCACGCGCAAATCACCTGATCGGCCCATGTGCAACCATCCAGCAGAACCACATCGTTTTCAGGGCCAACAGGATCAGAAGCAGCGCGCATATTGCGCGGATCTGTATCGCGCCATGCAAAAATATTGGTGACGCGAAAGCTGCCAAATCCCAATGCGCGGGCGCGGCGCTCGCAGCGCTCAACCGTGGGGTCATTTTGCTGCTCAGTCGCTGTTGAAGGGTTCAGCATAATGAACAATACACGTCTGCCAGCATCGTCCCAAATGCGCGTTAACTGGTATCTATAACGCTCGCAGTCGGAATAGGTTGCGGCTGAACTGGCGTCGCCTTTTTGTGCATGTCGTATTATCATTGTTTGGTTGTGGCTTTACATGTCAAACTTGGCAAGCAGGTTTACCTTGCATTATTTTTCCAAATGGTCAAAATAATCGCTTACCGAAAGGAAACGTTATGCTTATTGCAGAAATCATCCGGCAAAAACGCGATGGCGCGCAGCTGACGCAAGCTGAAATTACGGCGATGATCGCTGGAGTCTCTGACGGTTCAGCCAGCGAAGGGCAGGTCGCGGCCTTTGCCATGGCGGTTTTCTTTCAGGGAATGCAGCCCGAAGAAGCGGCCATGCTGACCCGCGCCATGCGCGATTCTGGCGATGTTTTCGACTGGTCCCACCTGCCTGGCCCTGTGGTTGATAAGCATTCCACTGGCGGTGTTGGCGACAATATCAGCCTGATGCTTGCACCGATTGTGGCGGCGGCGGGTGGTTTTGTACCGATGATTTCAGGCCGTGGTCTGGGCCATACGGGCGGCACTTTGGATAAAATGGATACCATTCCCGGATATACCAGCCAGCCTGACAACGCCTTATTTAACACGGTTGTTGCCGATATTGGCTGCGCAATAATTGGCCAAACCGGCAATCTTGCCCCTGCAGACAAACGGTTTTATGGCATCCGCGATGTTACTGCGACGGTGGAAAGTGTGCCGTTGATTACCGCTTCGATCCTGTCGAAAAAACTGGCCGCCGGACTGGGCGGGCTGGTGATGGATGTGAAATGCGGCAACGGCGCTTTCATGGATGACCGCAAAAAGGCGGTCGAGTTGGCCGAAAGCCTTGTTCGGGTTGCGCGCGCTGCCGATTTGCCCTGCAACGCGCTGATCACCGATATGAACCAGCCGCTTGCCTCGGCGGCGGGCAATGCGGTTGAGGTCACAAATGCGGTGGATTTCCTGACCAACACCAAAAAAGACGCGCGACTTGAAACCGTGACGCTGGCGCTTTGCGGTGAAATGCTTGCCTTGGCGGGCTTGGAAAATAACCGCGAGGCTGGGATAGCCAAGGCGCGCGCAGTACTGGAAAGCGGCCATGCGGCCGAACGTTTTGGCAAAATGGTTGCGGCCCTTGGCGGGCCTGTGGATTTCATGGAAAAATCTGGCGCCTATTTGGCAAAATCACAGATGACCCGCGCGGTTGCAGCCCCGAAAACGGGGCATGTTTCTGCCATTGCCACACGCGATATCGGCCTTGCGGTTGTTGAACTGGGCGGCGGGCGGCGGGTGGCCAGCGATCAGGTGAACCCGGCTGTGGGGCTGACGGGTTTGCTGAATTTAGGGACACAAGTTAATAAGGGCGATCCCCTTTGCATCATTCATGCCGACAGCGAAGAGGCCGCAAACCGCGCCGAAGCGCAGGTTCTGGCCAGCTTCAGCATTGGCGAGGCTCCGGATATAAAAGACCCGATTATTGAGATTATTTCTTAAAGGTCCAAACCCTAGCTTTCGGGCAAGTTAAACACGCGGCTTGGCTGCAATTCTCCGGCGCGGTAGGTGCCCACAGCCACGGCCTTGCCATCCAGCGATGCCCATGCTTCGTCGCCGTATTCAACATCTGATGTCAAAACCATACCGGGGTTGCCGTGGCGCATTTTGCTGGCGGCGTCCGCCGTGCAGCGCAGTTCTGGCAGATCACCCAGACCTTCTTCAAGGGGGCGTATAAACGCATCCAGATCACCGGTGCGGGCCAGTTTTTCAACGGTTTCCATGCTGATGCCATCTTCGGCATCAAACGGCCCCGACCAAATGCGGCGCAAGACCTGCACATGCCCAAAACAGCCCAAGGCTTCGCCTAGATCACGCGCGATTGCGCGCACATACCCGCCCTTGCCACAGGTCATTTCCAGCTCGACATGGTCGGCATCAATGCGGCGCAGAAATTTTAGTTCCTCGACCCATAAGGGCCGCGCGGCAATTTCAATATCTTCACCGTCGCGCGCCAGCTTATAAGCCCGTTCACCATCAATTTTCACTGCGGAAAACTGGGGGGGAACTTGCATGATATCACCCACAAAGGCACCGAGCGCCGCTGTGATTTCGGCGTCGGTCGGGCGAACGTCGCTGGTGGATATAACTTCGCCCTCGGTGTCATCGGTATTGGTGGCTTGGCCCAGCCGAACGGTAAAAACATAGGCCTTCAGCGCATCGGTAATATAAGGAACGGTTTTGGTTGCTTCACCCAAGGCGACGGCCAGAACGCCGGTTGCTTCGGGATCCAGCGTGCCTGCATGGCCGGCCTTTTTGGCCTCCATCGCCCAGCGCACTTTGTTAACCACAGCGTTTGAGGACCAGCCCGCAGGCTTATCAATAACCAGCCAACCTGAAATATCGCGGCCTTTGCGTTTTCGTGCCATTATGTCCTCATCCGATACTGAATTAAGGGGCGGGTGCTAACGCGCAATGCGCTGTCAGTCAACCACACCAATGATCGGCCCCATCAGGCGGCCCATATCCGAACGCCCAAGCGAAGGCGCATGCAGGCGCGAAACGTTTCCATCAAGGAAAAGCGCATTTGGAAGCCCAAGGTGGTTGCGAAACAATTCGGCGAATTCATAAAACGTAACCGGAAAGTTTGAGATCGCAAAAACAGCGCGCCCCCCGTCTTGATCCGTACCCACCCCGTTGCGAATATAGCGTGACGTGCTGTCGGGCAAAAACGCAGGGTGAAGGTTGCCATCAATCACCAGCATCGGCCCCGATTGGGTGGCAAAACGGCAATCAGGCGCAGCCGCGGCAAAATTGGTGCTCTCCCAAACCTGCAATCTGTCCGAAATGCAGAAAACGCCATTCGGCAGCAGGCCAAAGTTTCCATATCCACCGCCATCGCTTAACGGCGCATAACTGACCCCATCTTCAACATAATGGCCAACAGGGCGTCGGTCGGCGTGGTACATACCCGCATTCATTGCAAAGGTCAGGTTGGCACCGGAAAGTTCGCGCTCAACCGCGTCAAACCCACCTAAAATATGGCCTTCGGGGGTGCGCAAAAACAAGCGAATATCTTCGCGCGCCGAAACCTCGCAGATCGTATAGGGGATATTTTGATAGGTGATATCGGTGCAGGTTACGGCATTTGCAGGCAGGCAGGTTGCCAGATAGGCGGTAAGGCACAGAATAAAATTCCAGCCCGGCGGCTTCATTCTTCGGGGTCTTCGCTACCCGCGCCAGCTTCGACATCGCGGCGCACTGCTTCTTGTGCAAACAAGCGCCGGCTTTCTTCCATTTGATCAAACGTTTCATCAATCACGAAACGCAGGTCTGGGGTGAACTTTAGTTTGACGGCTTTGCCAATCGCGCGGCGCAGTTCGTGTTTGTTGCGCGCCAGCGCCTCGATTGCCTCTTGCCGGTTTTTACCACCAAGCGGCAACACATAAGCCGTTGCGATTTTCAGATCGTTCGAAGTCCGAACCTCGCCCACCGTAATCGACATGCGATTCAGTTCGGGATCATGCACAGCCCCTTGCATCAGCGCATCAGCAAGGGTGCGGCGGATAAGTTCCGCCACCCTAAGTTGCCGCTGGGATGGGCCATCGCCGGTATGTTTTGTTCTGGATGCCATATGTGTCATTTAAGCCTGTTTCAGGGGGGGTGCAACAGGGGCTTTGCCAAGATGCAAACTTAACGCTAAACCCTGCCTAGGATTAGGCGAAGCAAAGGCGGCAGATATGGGCGATCTAACAGGAATTGTGGTTATGGGGGCCTCGGGCCGAATGGGGCAGATGCTGGTGCGCGCTGTCCTTAACAATCCGGCTACCCGTTTGGTGGCTGCGCTTGAACGGCCCGGCCATGAATGGCTTGGGCGCGATATTGGTGTGGCTTGCGGTATGGACAATGCCGGCGTGCCCGTCACCGATGACCCGCTAGAGGCCATGACCCAAGCCCAGGCTGTGCTGGATTTCACCGCCCCCGCGGTAAGTGTTGCGATGGCTGATTTAGCAGCGCAGGCCCGTGCGGTGCATGTAATTGGTACCACAGGGTTTGAAGATGACGACCTGAAAAGGCTGGCACTGGCTGCACGCCACGCGACGATTGTGCGCGCGGGTAACATGAGCCTCGGGGTTAATCTGCTGACGCAACTGACACGCAAAGTTGCTGCGGCGCTGGATGCTGATTTCGATATTGAAATCGTCGAAGCACACCATCGCCACAAGGTTGACGCGCCTTCAGGCACCGCCTTGATGCTGGGCGAAGCGGCGGCCCAAGGACGCGATGTTGATCTAAGCGATGTTTCCGACCGTGGCCGCGATGGCCATACAGGCGCGCGCAAACGTGGCGATATCGGTTTTACCGCGATTCGGGGTGGCGATATTATTGGCGACCATGATGTGATTTTTGCTGGTGAAGGCGAACGCATTACCCTGCGCCATGTGGCATCGGATCGTGGTATTTATGCACGCGGGGCGCTAAAGGCCGCGCTTTGGGGCCAAGACAAAAATCCCGGTGAATATGACATGATGGATGTGCTTGGACTGTAGGCTGGATTATTTAGAAATCCACGGCAATCCCGTTTTTTTCCCAATCGCCAAAGCGCACGGGTTCGGGGCCATCGCGCCCGCCCAGCTCGTCCGGTAAATCCTTGGCGGCTGCGGCTTTTTGGCGACGCTCCTCGGCCTCGGCCAAGGCGCGCTGGGCAGCGGCGGGCAGATTATTTGGCGTATCTTGCATATTCGTTTCCTTGAAGGGCGCGGCGCAATCAGATATGGCGCGCATAGGTTTCATAGAAGGTTCCGCATGGAAAGCAAAGACAACGAGGCGCGCCGTATAGCAATGGTGCTTTTGGGTGACGTAACAATCGACGGGCGCTTGCTAAGCGAAGTGCTGGCCAAGCGCTTGCGCCCGCTGCCCCCGCAAACACGCGCGCGCGCCCAACGCTTGGCGACAACAACGCTGCGCGTCATGGATCGCGCCGACCGGATGCTTGGGCCTTACCTGCGCCAAAAGCCATCCGACCGCGTTTTGAATATTTTGCGCCTTGGGGTGGCTGAATTATGCGAGGACCGTTCGGCAGCCCATGGCGTTGTAAATGCCGCGGTTGATCTGGTCGGCATGGATAGCCGCGACAAGCGCCTTGCCGGTCTGGTAAATGCTGTGCTGCGCAAGGTCGCAAATGACGTTGATAAATGGAATGCCCTGCCAGTGCCACGCCTGCCAAAATGGCTGCGCAAACCGCTATTGTCGGATTTCGGCAAGGAAATCGTTGGGGCAATCGAGGCCGCGCATTATGCCGCCGCGCCCTTGGATATCACCGCCAAAGGTGACGTTGAAACACTGGCCAAGGCCCTGAATGGCACTGTTTTGCCAACAGGATCAATCCGGCTGGCAAGCTATGGGCAGGTTTCGGCCTTGCCCGGTTTTGCCGAAGGCGACTGGTGGGTGCAGGACGCCGCCGCCGCAATGCCTGCACGCATTTTAAACGCACAGCACGGCGAAAAGGTTCTGGATCTATGCGCGGCCCCCGGTGGCAAAACCATGCAGTTGGCGGCAACCGGCGCACAGGTCACCGCGCTGGATATTTCCGAAATCCGCATGAAGCTGGTTGATGAAAACCTTGCGCGTTGCGGGCTGTCGGCAGATTGTATCACGCAGGACGCGCTGGAATACGAAGGCGCTGGTTTTGACGCGATCTTGCTGGATGCGCCATGTTCGGCAACCGGCACAATCCGGCGCCACCCTGATTTGCCCTACGCCAAAGACGGCAGTGAATTTCCCGCATTGTTTGAATTGCAAGAACGCCTGATCGACAAAGCACTTGCCATGCTCGCGCCCGGTGGGCGACTTATTTACTGCACATGTTCGCTGTTAATCGACGAAGGCGAAGAACAAATTGCCGACACCTTGTCGCGCCATAGCGGGCTGGAAACCGACCCCGACGCCCTGAAAATGCCCGGAATTTCCACCGAATGGATCGGTGCCGAAGGCGGGCTGCGCCTGCGTCCGGACTATTTTGCTGACCAAGGCGGTATTGATGGTTTTTACATCGCTGTTTTGCGAAAGACCGCCTAGGGCTTTTTCACCGATGACATAAGCGCGCGACCGCTCTATGGTTGTTTCAAAGACTGACCTTAAAGGCAGCACCCCGAGCGAGGCTACATCCGTGTCGCAAAATGAAACATGGGCAGGGCGCAATGCGCGTTTGTTAAACTGGTGGCACGCACACCGGGCTGTTCGCGCGCGACCGGCAACCGGATTTGTTTCACAACCCGAACCTCGCACCATCGGATCATTTGCGCGGGGCAAACAACTGGTTGCGGGTAATTTACTGTTTGCCGGCCACCTGATCCAGCAACCCGATGGCGCATTCTGGAACGCAGAAATCCCCACCAATGCCTTTGCCGGTGAAATGCATGGCTTTGCCTGGCTGGATGATCTTGCAGCACTTGGGGACCGCGAGGCACGGCTGCTTGGCCAAAAATGGCTTATTGAATGGGTCGCAAAGTACGGCAAAGGCAAAGGCCCCGGATGGAATCCTGACCTAACCGGTCGGCGGCTGATCCGCTGGATCAACCATGCCCTGTTTGTTTTGAACGGGCAGAATGCCGACGAAACGCTGGCCTTTTACCGCTCCCTTGCCCAGCAAACGATTTTCCTTTCGCGGCGCTGGCAGGCTGCATCACCGGGCCTGCCCCGTTTTGAGGCCCTGACCGGATTGATTTATGCAGGCCTATCCCTGACCGGAATGGAAACACATGTGCAGCCCGCCATGCGTGCCCTTGCCCGTGAATGCGCCGAACAGATCGACGCCGAAGGCGGCATTCCAACCCGCAACCCCGAAGAATTGCTTGAGGTTTTTACCCTGCTAAACTGGGCCGCATCGGCAATCAGCGAAGCCGGAAAAATGGCTGCGGGGGAACATCTGGCGGCGATTGAACGCATTGCGCCAACCCTGCGCGCCCTGCGCCACAGCGACGGAGGCCTTGCACGTTTTCATGGTGGCGGGCGCGGTATCGAAGGCCGCCTTGATCACGCGCTTGCCAGTTCCGGTGTGCGTGCGGCGGCCATGGTTGGGCTGGCCATGGGTTATGCCCGCCTGTCTTCGGGCCGCACCAATGTCATCATGGATGCCAGCAAACCGCCCCAAGGCAAGGCATCGGCAAATGCGCATGCCTCGACCTTGGCGGTCGAGGTCACATCGGGGCGCCGGCCCTTGGTCGTCAATTGCGGATCAGGTGCTTATTTCGGTGAAGAATGGCGCAAAGCTGGCCGTGCAACCCCTTCGCATTCTGTTGCGGGCATTGATGGTTTGTCTTCATCTCGTTTGGGTCCTGCACGCAAAATTTCGGGTGCTGAACAATCTTTTTTGGTTGAGCCACCACGCGAAGTGCGTCTTCAAAAACTGGCAGAAAAAGATTCCACCGGACTGGTTGGAAGCCATGACGGCTATGTCCCCAGCCACGGCATTACCCATATTCGCCGCATAGATTTGCACCATGACGGGCGTGAACTTAGCGGCGAAGACACGCTTGCCGCCGTTAACGAGGCAGCTCAGGCACGGTTTTCCAAAGCTCTGGATCAAAAAAAATTACAAGGTGTTCCATTTTCAATCCGCTTTCATCTGCACCCCGATGTCGATGCCGCGCTGGATCTTGGCGGAACTGCCGTATCTCTTGCCCTGAAAAGCGGCGAAATCTGGATTTTCCGTTACGAAGGTCCGGCCAGTTTAACCCTTGAGCCAAGCGTTTATCTGGAAAAAAATCGCCTTAAGCCGCGTGCAACCAAACAAGTGGTTCTATCTGGCGCGGCGATAGATTATGCGACGCGTATCCGCTGGTCTTTGGCCAAGGCGCAGGACACCCCGTCTGCGATTCGCGACTTGGAAATAGATGGTAATGCGGTGATACCAATCTGATGTCTGAAAGGACCAGCCATGACCCAAGCCAACCCCATCCGCCGCGCCCTGATTTCGGTTTCTGATAAAACCGGCCTTATTGATCTGGGCCAAGCCCTTAAAGCGCGCGGCGTTGAGATTTTATCAACCGGCGGCTCGGCCAAAGCATTGCGCGAGGCAGGCATTGCCGTGATTGACGTGGCAGATATTACCGGCTTTCCCGAAATGATGGATGGGCGGGTGAAAACCCTGCATCCGAATGTGCATGGCGGCCTGTTGGCGCTGCGCGATGATGACAGCCACCTTGCAGCGATGGATAAGCATAACATTGGCGCGATCGATCTGCTGGTTGTGAACCTCTATCCGTTTGAAGAAACCGTCGCCAAGGGTGGCGATTATGACACCTGCATCGAAAACATCGACATAGGCGGCCCGGCAATGATCCGCGCTGCCGCCAAAAATCACGCCTTTGTAACGGTTGTTGTTGATGTCGAAGATTACGACAGGCTGCTGGGTGACATGGATAAACATGACGGCGCAACCTGTACCAAGTTTCGCAAGCGCCGCGCACAAATCGCATTCGCACGCACCGCCGCCTATGATTCTGCGGTTTCCACGTGGATGGCAGGGGCGATTGGTTTTGACACGCCCCGCCGCCGTGCCTTTGCCGGCACAATCAAGCAAAGCCTGCGCTACGGCGAAAACCCGCATCAGGCAGCATCATTTTATACTGATGGGTCAGGGCGGGCTGGCGTGGCAACGGCGCAGCAATTACAGGGCAAAGAACTTAGCTATAACAACATCAACGATACCGACGCGGCGTTTGAACTGGTGGCAGAATTCGCGCCCTCAGACGGCCCCGCCTGCGCCATTATCAAGCACGCCAATCCCAGCGGGGTTGCGCGTGGTGCCAGCCTGCTTGAGGCCTATCAGGCCGCGTTTGACTGCGACCGCACATCCGCCTTTGGCGGCATTGTTGCGCTAAACACCACGCTGGACGGCGACACAGCCCGCGCCATCGCCAAAGTTTTCACCGAGGTCGTGATCGCCCCCGCCATCACCGATGAGGCGCGCGAAATATTTGCTGCCAAAAAGAACCTGCGCCTGCTGGTGACGGGCGCCCTGCCAGACCCACGCACGGCTGGCCTGACCTACCGTCAGGTTTCCGGCGGTATGCTGGTGCAGGGCAAAGATAACGGGTTTATCGGGCTGGGTGATTTGAAAGTCGTGACCAAACTGGCACCTACTGCGGCGCAAATGCAGGACCTTTTGTTTGCGTGGAAAGTTGCCAAGCACGTGAAATCAAACGCTATTGTTTATGCCAAGAACGGCGCGACCGTGGGTGTCGGTGCTGGCCAGATGAGCCGCCTTGACAGTGCCATCATCGCCGCCACCAAAGCTGGTCGTATGGCCGAAGCTATAGGCCTGACGGAAAGCCCTGCCAAGGGTGCGGCGGTTGCCTCGGATGCATTTTTTCCGTTTGCCGACGGGTTGCTTGAGGCCGCGGCGGCAGGGGCATCTTGCGTTATTCAGCCCGGTGGTTCCATGCGCGATGACGAAGTGATCGCGGCTGCCGACAAGGCCGGTTTGGCCATGGTTCTAACCGGCATGCGCCATTTCAAGCATTAAGATAAGGAACAACGATATGAAGCTTATGGGGTGGGCAGCGCTGGCGATTTTTATCTGCGATCAGGCCAGCAAATACCTTGTTGTCCACCTGCTGAACCTGCGCGTGATCGGCGAACTTGATGTTTGGTCCCCTTACCTAAACCTGCGCATGACTTGGAATTCCGGCATTAACTTTGGCCTGTTTGGCAATGGCGGTGATTTCGTGCGTTGGGTCTGGGTTGGTCTGGCAATTATCATTTCAATCTGGGTGGTCATCTGGGTGATGCGTGAACGCCTTGGGAAGGTGGCGCAAATTTCAGCGGGGTTTATGATTGGCGGGGCGTTGGGCAATGCGATTGATCGTATAATATACGGTGCAGTTGCCGATTTTCTAAACATGTCATGTTGTGGATTTGAAAACCCGTATGCCTTTAATATCGCCGATGTCGGGGTGGCGCTTGGCGCGTTTGGGTTGATCCTGTTTTCAGGCAATAGCCAAAGCAGCAATAAGACCACGTGACGCCGCCGAAAAGATAGGTTACACAGTGTGAACATGCTGCAAAGCATACTGGGGAACGGAGGCTTGGATGCAGGGCGCGTCAGGTAAAATAACGATAATAGCAATAGCGCTTTTGACGCTTGGTGCGTGTTCCAAAGGGGATGCGCCTAGCCTAATGAATCTGCGCTCGGATACTGGCGGGCCAGATGAATTTTTGATCCTGCCAACCAGCCCACTTGAAGCCCCAGAAGATTTCACCGCCCTACCCCAGCCGACTCCGGGTGGCACAAATCGTACAGATGCCACACCAATCGCGGATGCCGTAAACGCCTTGGGCGGCGATGGCGAACGCGCTGTCAGTTCCGGCCTTACTGGCGCAGAGCAGGCGATTGTATCCGCCGCCAGCCGTTATGGCGTGACAACCAATATTCGCGCAGTTCTAGCAAGTGATGATCTGGAATGGCGTCAGGCAAACAACAGCCGCCTGTTGGAACGCCTGTTCAACGTCAGCACCTATTTCCGCGCCTATGAAGCAATGTCTTTGGATCAATATCTTGAGCTTGCACGCCTGCGCGGGCTTGGGGTCTGGACACCGGCCGCCCCACCGGATGGAATCAACTAATTCCACCACTTGCTATAAAATCGCACGCTTATTTGGGCGCTAGGCAGCGCACATTCGATTAACTTCCTTCACATCTTGGTGGGTAAGGCTTGATCCTGCTGCTTTGCTGCGTAGATTAGGTGCATCATTCTAGGGAGAATTATATGCGGTTCATATTGGGTTTTTTGGCGGCCATTACGTTTTCCATATCTATGTCGCCAACAATGGCATCCGCCGGCCAAGTCACTGATTTTCGGCTGGATAACGGCATGCAAGTTGTCGTTGTTGAAGATCACCGCGCCCCTGTTGTGGTGCATATGGTCTGGTACAAGGCCGGCGCGGCAGATGAACCTGCGGGCAGATCCGGCATTGCGCATTTTCTGGAACATCTGTTGTTTAAGGCAACCACCAACATGGAAGCTGGGGAATTCAGTGATGTGGTCGCGGCGAATGGCGGGTCGGACAACGCCTTCACCTCGCAAGATTATACTGCATACTTCCAACGCATTGCTGCTGATCGTTTGGGCCTGATGATGCAGATGGAATCGGACCGTATGCGCAACCTGTTACTAAGCGAAGGCGATATTGCCACCGAACGTGACGTGATTTTAGAAGAACGCAGCCAGCGCACTGATAGTGAACCGGGGGCTTTGCTGCGTGAACAAATGACTGCTGCATTGTATCTAAACCACCCATATGGTGTGCCGGTTATTGGTTGGCGTCACGAAATGGAAACCCTGTCGCGTGCCGATGCGCTGGCGTTTTACCAGCGTTTTTATGCACCTGATAATGCAATCCTGATTGTTGCAGGCGACGTGTTGCCGGACGATGTGCGCGCCTTGGCCCAACAATATTATGGCCCCCTTGCCCCCACCGGAAACCTGCCCGAACGCCTGCGCCCCAGTGAGCCGCCACAACTGGCCGAACGCCGCCTGATTTACCGCGACGCCCGCGTTTCACAACCATATGTAAAGCGTTCCTACCTGGCCCCCGAACGTGATTCCGGCAATCAGACCACGGCCGCAGCTTTGGCCTATCTAGCACGCATTCTTGGTGGCAACAGCGCCACTTCTGTACTAGGTCAGGCGTTGCAATTTGAACGCCAAATTGCGGTCTATAGCCGTGCAGGGTATTCGGCAACATCACTGGATGACGACACTTTTTCCCTTATTGTCGTTCCAAGTCAAGATGTTAGCCTTACCGAGGCCGAAGAGGCAATGGACGAAGTCATTGCCAAATTCATGCAAGACGGCATCGATCTGGAACAGTTTGAGCGGATCAAAATGCAAATCCGTGCCTCGGAAATATATGCGCTGGATGATGTCGGTGATCTGGCCGAACGGTATGGGCGCGCGCTGACCTCGGGTCTGACGATTGCCGATGTGCAGGCATGGCCGCAGGTCTTGCAGGCAGTAACACCCGAAGACGTAATGCAGGCCGCCCAAATGATTTTTGATCGCAACAAAGCGGTCACCGGCTGGCTTATGCAAGAAAGCACAGAGGAAACCCAATGATCCGATTTGCAACCCTGATATTCATCTTGTTCACCACCCCCCTGCGCGCCGAAATCGCCATTCAGGAAGTGACTTCACCGGGCGGCATAACAGCATGGCTGGTCGAAGAACATTCCTTGCCATTCTTGTCGCTGGAAATTCGATTTCGCGGCGGATCATCGCTTGAGGCTCCCGACAAACGCGGGGCAATCAACCTGATGACCGGATTGCTGGAGGAAGGCGCGGGTGACTTGGATGCGCGCGAATTCGCACAGGCCCGCGAGGCACTTGCCGCATCATTCGGGTTTGATGTTGGCGACGATTCCCTATCGGTTTCGGCTGAATTTCTAAGCGAAAACCGCGACCAAGCCATCGCTTTGTTGCGCATGGCCTTGATTGAACCTGCCTTTGACGCCAGTTCGATCGAACGGGTGCGCGGTCAGGTTTTATCGCATCTAAGATCGCGCATAACCGACCCAAATGCCATTGCCAGCACAACCTTTGACGCGCTGGCTTACGGCGACCACCCCTATGGATCATATAACAGTGGAACCATCGAAAGTGTCACCAAACTGGCGCGCGCCGATATACTGGATGCATTTTCGCGCACCATTGCCCGCGACCGGATTTATGTGGCCGCTGTCGGCGACATCACGGCGACCCAGCTGGGCGATATACTGGATACTTTATTTCAGGACATGCCCGAAACCGGCGCGCCGCAGGCGGGTCATGTGGCCTTTGACGTCCCCGCCGGAATCACGCTGGTTGATTTTGAAACACCGCAATCAGTGGCTTTGTTTGGCCATGTGGGCATTACCCGTGATGACCCTGATTTTTTCGCCGCCTATGTGGTGAACCAAATTCTGGGTGGCGGCAATTTCAGTTCACGCCTGATGGACGAGCTGCGCGAAAATCGCGGGCTAACCTACGGCGTGCGTTCATATCTTTTGCCGTATTTTCTGAGCGAAAGCATCATGGGGCGGTTTTCCAGTTCAAACGACAGCATGGCCGAAGCCATCGATCTGGTGCGCGATGAATGGCAAAAAATGGCCAATACCGGCGTGACAGCGGAAGAATTAAGTGCAGCACAAACCTTCCTGACCGGGGCCTATCCGCTGCGTTTTGACGGTAACGGGCCAATTGCGCGGATCATGGTCGGGATGCAAATTATCGGCCTGCCTGCTGATTATATTGCCACGCGAAATGACCGGATTCGTGCGGTTACGCTGGAATATGCAAATCGGGTGGCCGCGCGAATTTACAAACCTGACGCGCTGCATTTCGTTGTTGTCGGCCAACCTGACGGGCTTCAAAGCAGCCAATAAATACAAGGTCAAACCTTAACCAAACAGCATTTTTGTAATGGGCGAATCGGGCCGGAGCGTGCTAGTCCTTGTGGCATGCCTGAAACCGACACCTATATAGACCAGCCCCAGCCGGTTATCCGTCAACTTGATGACGCCGCGATTAACCGGATCGCGGCGGGTGAAGTGGTGGAACGTCCTGCCTCGGCGGTAAAGGAGTTGGTGGAAAACGCACTGGATGCAGGGGCGCGGCGCATTGATATTTCCTATGCGGATGGTGGCAAAACCCTGATCCGCGTTGATGACGATGGCTGCGGCATTTCGGGGGCTGATTTACCTTTGGCAATGGCACGTCACGCGACCTCGAAAATTGATGGCAGCGACCTTTTGGATATCCACACCTTTGGCTTTCGCGGCGAAGCTTTGCCATCCCTTGGTGCGGTTGGCCGACTGGCCATTACCAGCCGCGCCGAAGGCCATGATGCCGCACAGCTGCGCGTTGAAGGGGGCCAGTCCAGCCCAGTGAAACCAGCCGCGCGCAATCGCGGCACGACGGTTGAGCTGCGTGATTTGTTTTACGCGACACCCGCCCGCCTGAAATTCATGCGCAGCGACCGCGCCGAGGCCCGCGCGATTACCGATGTTATCAAACGTCTGGCCATGGCCGAACCGCATGTGGGTTTCACCCTGCGTGACGTATCAGGTGGCGGCCAAGGGCGCGTAACATTTCGCGCCAACCCTGAAACCGGCGATATGTTCAGCGCGCTGCATGGGCGTCTGGCGTCAATTTTGGGCCGTGATTTTGCAGAAAATGCACTGGAAATAGATGCGACCCGCGAAGGTTTGCACCTGACAGGATACGCTGCCCTTCCGACCTATTCGCGCGGCGCGGCGGTGGCGCAGTTTTTGTTCGTCAATGGCCGCCCCGTCAAAGACAAGCAACTAACAGGCGCCCTGCGCGCCGCCTATTTTGATTTTCTCAGCCGTGACCGCCATCCGGCGGCAGCATTGTTTTTATCGTGCGACACGCATTTGGTCGATGTAAACGTACACCCGGCCAAGTCCGAGGTCCGTTTTCGCGAACCCGGCATTGCACGCGGCCTGATTATTTCAGCCCTGCGCCACGCCTTGGCCGAAGCAGGCC
Organism: Aliiroseovarius sp.; assembly: GCA_030625565.1. Classification (GTDB taxonomy): domain Bacteria; phylum Pseudomonadota; class Alphaproteobacteria; order Rhodobacterales; family Rhodobacteraceae; genus JAAEUB01. Next base: position 19,750 of record DAOUQO010000004.1, read on the forward strand.
ACCGCGCATCCACCACGGTTGCGGGCGCAACATTGGGCGCGATGCGGCCCGAACAAACCGGTGCTGCGCCCATCTATCAGATGCAACGTCAAAGCCATATCAGCATGCCCGGCTTTGCAGAAACCGCGCAGCCCTCGGCCCGTTTTGAAACCGCCCCGATTATTGAGGATAGCCCCGCAACCCACCTGCCCTTGGGGGCGGCGCGCGCGCAGGTGCATGAAAATTACATCATCGCCCAAACCGAAACCGGTATGGTTGTTGTGGATCAACATGCGGCCCATGAACGGCTTGTTTATGAAAAACTAAAGCACCAGATGGCCGAAAATGGCGTTGCCGCACAGGCGTTGTTAATCCCTGAAATTGTTGAACTTTCATCGGGTGATGCTGCGCGATTATTGAAAATGTCCACCGATCTGGCACGTTTGGGTTTGGTGATTGAACCCTTTGGCGGGGGCGCGATTGCGGTGCGTGAAACCCCTGCCATTCTGGGGCAGATAAATGCTGCCGCCATGATTGCCGATATTCTGGACGAGTTGGCAGATCAGGGCGAAAGCCTGAATTTGCAGGCGCGTATTGAAGCGGTTTTAAGCCGCGTTGCCTGTCATGGATCGATCAGGTCAGGACGGCGGATGCTGGTTGAGGAAATGAATGCCTTACTGCGCGAAATGGAGGCCACGCCCCATTCAGGCCAATGCAACCACGGGCGGCCCACTTATGTTGAGCTAAAATTAACGGATATCGAAAGGTTGTTTGGACGCACATGATTACATTTAACGGGCAAAATTACGCGCTTAGCGACCCCTTTGTTCTGGCGGCGATCACGGCTTTCGCGGCCCTGATACTGGTGATTGTGCTGTTGTTTGTTTCGGTACGCCGCACCGGGCGCTCAGCCCGCTTGGCCGAAGATTTGGCGCGCCAAATGGGCGGGCTTGGTCAGGCGGTTCAGGTGCTTGGCACGGGGCAGGACCAACTGTCAGGCGGGCTGCGCGCCGTTTCTGATGCCGCCGCCACCAGCCAAACGCAGGTGATTGGCGCAATGGAGGCCCGTCTGAATACAGTGCAAACCCAAATGAAGGATCGCTTGCATGATAACGCCGCGCGCACTGCGCAAGCACTGGCTGAAATGCAGGAACGCATGAAAGAAAACCTGTCAGGCAGTGCAGTTAAAACCACCGAAAGCCTGACGAAGCTACAAGAACGCCTTGCGGTTATCGACAAGGCCCAGACCAATATTGAAAAGCTATCCAGCGATGTGATTGGCTTGCAAGACATCCTGTCAAATAAACAAACCCGCGGGGCCTTTGGTGAAATTCAGCTGCATGATATTGTGTCTAAGGCGCTGCCAAAAGATAGTTATACAATGCAGGCAACGCTTTCAAATGGGAAACGCCCCGATTGTCTGATCCATTTGCCAAATCCCCCCGGTCCGATCGTGATCGACAGCAAATTCCCACTTGAGGCCTATGAGGCCCTGCGCGGTGCCAACAACCAGCACGAGGAAAAAGAAGCCAAGCGTAACATGCGTACATCCGTACGCGCCCATATAAAGGCCATCAGTGACAAGTACATTATCGAAGGCGAAACCGCTGACGGCGCGCTGATGTTTTTACCATCTGAAGCAGTTTATGCCGAACTGCACGCCAATTTTCCCGAAGTGGTGCGCGAAGGCTTTGCCGCGCGTGTCTGGATCGTTTCCCCGACCACCTGCATGGCAACCCTGAATACCATGCGCGCGATTTTGAAAGACGTGCGTATGCGCGAACAAGCCGGCGCCATTCGCAAGGAGCTGGCCCTGTTGCATGGGGATGTGGATCGGCTGGGCACACGGGTTGAAAGCCTTGATCGCCATTTCAATCAAGCCTCAAAAGACATTGGCGATATCAAAATATCTGCCGACAAGGCCGGGCGGCGTGCAAAACGTTTGGATGAATTTGATTTTGACGAACTTGAAGGCACCCCAGCAAACACCCCTGAACTGATAAAACCTGTTGAAAATTAAATGTTACGTGCCACATCACAAAATATTCCAATTTCCCACTAAAGCTTGGTGAAGGTATTCGGATTGGTGCGCAAGCGCTGAGATAAAAAGTGCTGCAAAGCGTAGATTTTATATATAATACCGGATAAACAACGCTGCATAACTCTAGGAAGTAACATGAGCGCTACTGCCAAAAAAACTGCTCCGATGCCGCATGATATTATGGCCCGCAAGGGACATGTACCTTTGGTCAGCCTGACCGCCTATACCACGCCGATGGCACAGGTGATGGATGCACATTGCGATTTTGTCTTGGTGGGCGACAGCGTCGGCATGGTGCTGCATGGCCTGCCATCGACCCTTGGGGTAACGATGGAAATGATGGTTATGCACGGCCAAGCAGTTTCCAGAGGCTTATCTTCGGCAATGATGGTCATCGATATGCCGTTTGGCAGTTATGAACAAAGCCCACAGCAAGCATTTGAAAATGCGGCACACCTGATGGCCCAGACCAATGCAGGCGCGGTTAAGCTTGAGGGCGGGGAAACCATGGGCGAAACAATCGCATTTTTGGTCAAACGCGGTATTCCGGTCATGGCCCATATCGGGCTGACGCCCCAATCAATAAACACGCTTGGCGGCTACAAGGTGCAGGGGCGTGATGCGCAGGCTGATCAGGTTTTGGCTGATGCCCATGCTGTGGCAGATGCGGGGGCGTTTGCCGTAGTGCTTGAAAAAATTCCTGAGATGCTGGCGGATCAAATCACCAATGCGATTGCCATCCCCACCATTGGCATCGGGGCTTCGGTGGGTTGTGATGGCCAGATTTTGGTAGTCGATGACATGTTGGGCCTGTTTACTGCGTTTAAGGCAAAGTTTGTCAAACGATACGCACATTTAGGGGCGGATGCAGAAACTGCAATTGCCGCCTATGCAGCCGAGGTCCGCAGCCGTAAATTCCCAACCGCCCAACATGTTTTTTCGACACAAAGCCCTACTAAAGAAGCTAGCAAATGATTCCAGATATTGTGCGAACCCGCAGTGCAATACGCACCATTGTTGCAAAATGGAAAGCTGCCGGAGAAACGGTTGCCATTGTGCCGACCATGGGGGCCTTGCACCAAGGGCATCTAAGTCTGGTAAAAGCTGCGCGCGAACAATGCGACCGTGTGATCGTAACCATTTTTATTAATCCCAAACAATTCAATAACCCTGAAGATCTGGAGAATTATCCGCGTACTGAAAAGGCTGATGCTCAAAAGCTCGCGCCATATAATTGCGATTTGGTCTATGTGCCGGATGGCGCACAAATGTACCCCGAAGGGTTCGCCAGCACAGTTTTGGTGGAAGGGATCACCGATTGCCTTTGTGGCTCCCACCGCCCGGGGCATTTTGATGGGGTCTCGACCGTTGTTGCAAAATTATTCCTGCAAACTCAGGCAGATTTTGCATTTTTCGGTGAAAAGGATTTTCAGCAACTTCAAGTGGTGCGAACTATGGCCCGCGATCTGGATATTCCAATTTCAGTGATTGGCTGCCCAACAATTCGTGAATCCGACGGGCTGGTCATGTCATCACGCAATTTGCTTTTATCTGAAACCGCACGCAAAATAGCACCGGCCTTGGGTCGCGAAATGCAGGCAGTTATCAAAGGGCTGGCCCAAGGGAAGCCCTTTCAAAAGCTACAAAAAATGGCCATTTCGAATTTGGAAGTAGCCGGATTTAACGCCGTTGAATATCTAGAGCTACGCGCCAGCAACGATCTATCCTTATTGGATACGCCAAGCCAAGAAGGCCGGTTATTTGCAGCCGCCCGTTTGGAAGGGGTTCGCCTGATTGATAATCTTGCGGTGCCTGCCCGGCCTTAAGATTAGTAATCTTGCCCTGTCGCTTATGCGGCCTTCCTAATCCAGCGCCCCAAGCTCTAACCACTTTAGAAATTCTGGGTCCAATTGTGATGTCCGTTTTTCATAGAGCTTAAGATCATCTTCATCCAGCAATCCCTGCCAAGTATTATCCCCACCTTTGGACATAAACCCATCACCGCCATGGGAGAAAATGAAATCATAATGTGGGTTCATTGCCTTGTTTTGTGACTTCATCGTATCGAACGTGGCAAGGCGCACAATTTCCTTTAGCATTTCTTCCGATACCTCAATCTCCAGAAAATCGGCAATGCGCCTGACTTCACGATCAAGATCTTCGATCATATTAGAATAATGCAGCAACAAGATATTATCTTGGCCCCGGTGTTCCCAAAAGCTTTGCGCAATGTGAATGCCCGAATGAAACGGCCAGCCATCTTTTTCCCAATCCATACGGCCTTCGGTAATCCAGCGACCCCAGATTTCTTTCACGCTGCCTGAATCTTTTCGCTGGGGGAAATCCGGGTATCCAGCCTTGGTGAAAATATCAAGAAGGTCATCTGTAATGCCGCCCCAATGGTGCAGCATTGAGCGAAACGTATCCAGCGGGTGCCTGACCACATTTATATATTTCGCCTTTTCATTATATGGCACGGCATCAAGCGGCAGGTGTGATTTAAAGAATCGGCGGTGTTCAATTGCCGCGACCTCTTCATGCATTTCCTCAACTGTCCCCATAAAATTCACACCGGGCCAAGGTGCGTGCATCACCTGCTCATCAACCCGCTCCATATCCTGATGGATAAGTAGGCCCACAATACGCAAGGTCCAGGTTGTGCCAGTTTTGATGCCTGTGGCCACGACGATATCATCGTCACGCCAGGGGAAATCCACCCAGCGTTCGCTTGAAAAATGTTCGGTGACAAAGGTCTTGGTCTTTTGGGGATAACTCATGTTGTTTTCCTTTGGGCCGGGTGAGGTTTCAGTTTCCGGGGCAAAATACGCCGCATCTAGAAGTTCGGGTTGTTGTTGCAACATTTTTGGCGCACCGCTGAAATGTTGCTTGCCGCCACGCAGAACCACCGCGTGATCAGCAATTTCAAGTGCCATATCCGTAAATTGTTCAATCAAAATAATGCCCACACCTTGGGCTTTCAGATCTTCGACCACCCCCATCAGGCGCTTTACAATCAAAGGCGCAAGGCCAAGGGACATTTCATCAATCAAAATATATTTTGGCCGTGACATCAGCGCATGGCCCAAGGCAACCATCTGTTGCTGGCCACCTGACAGGGTGCCTGCAATTTGGCTCTTACGTTCAGCAAGCTCGGGAAAAAGGGCGTAGGTATCGGCCAGTGCCTGATCCACCCCACTTGTCAGCATTGAACCCGCCACCCGCAGGTTATCATCGACTGAAAGCTTGCTTAGAACGTGATGGCCTTCTGGCACAACGGCCACACCTGCCCGGCGGATTACATCAGGGCCTTTGTTGGTAATCACATCCCCATCAACCAAAACAGTTCCGTCAGAAACCGGCAGCACACCAGCAATCGCCAAAACCAATTCGGATTTCCCTGCGCCATTTGCCCCCAAAATGGCCGTGACCTCACCCGGGGCGACGGCCAGCGTGACATTGCTGACAACCAGCTTGCCTTCGTCAAGTACAGACAGATTTTCAACATCAAGTGACATGCGCTATCCCTCCTCTACCCCCAGATAGGCTGCCCGAACTTTTGGGTCAGCCAGAACCTTGGCGGTTTTTCCAAAGGCGATACGTTCGCCAAAATCAAGCACCAGTGTTTCTTCGCAAATCCGCGAAATCAGGTCGACATCATGATCAATCACCAGCGTTTTTGCTCCAGTATGTTCATGGATTGACAAAATTAAATCACCCAGCATCAGGGTTTCCTTGGATGAAAGCCCACCTGCTGGCTCATCAAACATAATAATCCGTGGGTTTCCCACTAAACATTTAGCCACATCAACCAGACGGCGCTCAAAACTATTCAGTGACCTTCCCGCCAATTTTGCCTTATCTGTCATGCCAGCAATTTCCAAGGCACGCGCAACATCCGCCCTTTTTTCATGATGGGGCATATGCATCCCATCCAGTTGGGCCATTACGTTATCTTCAACGCTCAGGTCATCAGCGATTTCCTCTTTCTGAAAAGATCGGCGCAATCCCCAATGCCCACGCTGATGCGCCCGAAGCGCCAATAAATCCTGCCCTGCGGCCTGCACCGCCCCATTTTCATCCGGTACAAAACCAGAAATCACATTCATTAAGGTCGTCTTACCAGCACCGTTTGGCCCAATAATGCCACTAACAGGCTTGGTAAATTTGGCCGAGATATCATCAAGCGCCACAACGCCACCAAACCGAACTGTAATGTTTTTAATGTCGATCGAGGTTGAAAGCCCAGCCTCTGCCGGGGCGGCCTTAAAGGCACTTCCTGCCCTTTTGCCGATTTTTGCGCCAAGGCCCATCAACTGCCCGGCAATTCCATCAGGTGCGGTTATAATAGCATGCAACAGGCCCGCACCAAAGATAACGAATGACAGATCAGCATCAACGCCCCAATTGTTCAGCAGCGCCGGAACGATCCGAAATAATGCAGCCGCCAGAACCGCACCCAGCCAATAATTAGCACCGCCCACAACCGCCAGTGCAAAGATCATCACGCTTTCACTGGCCCGGAAGGTGCCACCATCCAGCAGGCCCAGGCTGCCCGCAAGCAACGCACCTGCAAAACCAGCCACAAGCCCTGAAATCGCAAAAGCCCATGTTTTATAAAGGGTTACATTTATGCCTGCTGACATTGCCGCGGCCTCGGAGCGCCGGATCAAGGCCCATGCACGACCCGGTGCCAAGCGCCGGTGCAGTTCAATCAAAAGAAATCCAAGGGTTGCTATAACAATTGTATAGCGCAAAAACCCTTCATCAGATTGCGCCAGCCAAGGGCGGCGGAATTCAGCACTGAACGAGCTTTTAACCCCCCAAAATCCATCGCCGCCATTGGGAAACTGAAAGGTGCTAAATACAATCTCAAAACCACCGGCGGCCATAAGCGTTACCAGCGCCAGATACAGCCCGCGCAGGCGCAAAGCTGGCAGCGCCAAGATCATACCAAAGACCATCGTGATCAGGCCCGCCGCGATGAAATTTATTTCAAACGGCAGATTATAGGCATGGTTCAAACGCAACATCACCCAGCCACCAACCCCCATCAGGCCCACTTGGGTCAGGCTGACCATGCCAAGGCGCGCATACAAAAATGCAACCCCGGCTGCGGCCAAGGTGAAACACCCGGTTGAGGTGAAAATACTAAGCCACTGGCTGCCTGAAACGGACGGGATTACCAGAAAGGCAAAAAGGGCGAATATCAGGCCAGCCCGGCCTGAGGGGGTGATATGGAAAAGGTCCCTGTGCATCAGATCAATCCTTTGTTCCAAATGTCAGCCGGGTGCCGCGCTGGTACCAGATCAAAACAATTGCGGCGATGACAAACGGCGCAATCGGGCGCACACCCTTCAGAGTTTGCGAAAGCGTTAGCAGGCTTTCAATGACCCCCATGGACAAGCCGCCAATAAGAACCAGCGCCAGATTATCCAGACGCCCACAAACGGCAGCAGCGACTGACGGGATCACCATGAAGGTGATGACCGTTGGTTCAAGCCGGATCAGATCGCCAAACATAAGGCCCGTAAAGCCCGCGATAACGCCGGAAATTCCCCAAGCAATGGTTTCAACCTTCAAGATTGGGATCCCGATCAAGGCCGATAAATCGCGATCATTCGCAAGCGCACGCATCTGCAAGCCAACCACAGTGCGGCTTAGGTAAAAATAAATGCCAACGACAATACTGACCGAAGCAAGAAAGGTTATCAGTCGGGTAACTGTCACACGCAGGCCAAGAATATAAACGCCGACTTTATCTGTCGGTAACGAAAATGTACGCGGATCATCGATCCACAAAAAACTGACAATTCCAAGAACAATAAGGGCAAAACCCAGCGTTGCCACCGCCTTCACAACCGGTTCACGCCACGCCAAACGGGGGGCAACTAGGCGGCCATAGGTAAGGGAAATAGCAAGAGCAAGCAAAATACAGGCAAGCCATGTCAGCGGCGCCCAAACGCCCCATTGCCCCAGCTGCCAAGCCAGCATTACACCTGCGGCCCCCGCCGCGCCGTTAGCAAAATTAAGCACCCCGGTTGCCCGGTAAAGCACCACCATGCCAATGCCGCCAAGGGCATAAAGCGAGCCAACCGCCAAACCTGATACAAAGAACAAGCCGATGATTTTTGTCGGTTTGCCCCAGCCAAGAAAACTGATGATTCCAACCATGACGACCAGATAGATCACCCAGTTCAGATATTTGAAATTCCGCATCGAAACCTGCCCGATAATTTCGCAAACGCCCGCCGGTTAGCCCAGCGGACGCTTTAAGTTTGGTCAGAAATTCAGATCAGCGCAAGCCAAGCGACTGCTCGACAGCGATGTGTGGTTCAAAATAGGCACTGTCGAATTCGTAACAGTCACGCACAATTTTAAAGCCGCCATCAAGGATCTGCAGCATGAAACCAGCGTGGTTTGGCATGTGGAAATCTGTATCACCCACATAATATGGTCCACACATCAGATCAGAGGTATAGCCTGCTATGGCTTTGATTGCCTCGGTTACCTTTGCGCGATCATCAACATCAGCAGGATCCATTTCCAGCAATGTTTTGACAAAATAGGTGGCTGACAGATAACCCGACTGCGCGAATGTGTCGCGTGGATCATCAGGGCTGGCATAAGCATCCATCACCTCAACCCAGTTAAGCGCATCTGGCCCACCCATCTGGAATGGAGCCAGTTCAGCATTCACAAAAATCTTACCGTTCCAGTATTCGCCAATAGCGCCTGGAACCGAAAGATCATAAAGCGGCGTTGGGGCGATCCAGATATAATCATCACGCAGATCTTGTTCTTCTGCGGCCTTCAAAACCGCAATTGCCAGACCTGCGGGCAGGTTCATCAAGATGGTATCAGCACCGGTTGAAATTGCCTCAAGCAAGGCTGAATTCACGTCCGGCGCGCCGGGGTTTAACAGCTGCATTGATCCATCCCCACCGCGGGCTTTCATCAGATCGATAACGGGCTGGCAGGACCAAGGGCCGTTATTAGGAATGTTAAAGCCGATACAGGCCACATTCGTTGATCCCAGTTCTTCTTGCGCATATTGCGCAGCCCCAAGGTTTGAAGGCAGCGGGCCTTGATTGGTCGACACGATGTTTGAACTTTCAAAGCATTCGGAAATCGCGCAGGCCGAGGCCATAACCATAATGTTTTCTTCTTTATAGGTGCCTGCATTCACAGCCATCTCGATGAATGAGCCATTGCCAACCAAGGCCACAGCACCTGCATCTTTTACCAGCTTGGCAGCAGCCTGTGCGGCCAGCTCAGGGTTCCATTGATCGTTTTCAATCTGGTAATCAATAGGGCGGCCATTAATGCCGCCATTGGCATTCACACAGTCAAAATAGGCCTTCGCCGCATCCGTAGAAGCAGAAAAATCACCCGGAGGTGCATTGCCGTGAATGCCGCCAACCACAATGGGTTCACCCGTGGCTGCAACGCCGGTATTGGCCCCACAGCTAGGGGCCGCAAAGGCTTGCCCCGCGAATGCAAAGCTTGCCGAGCCAATCAAGGCCGCTGTTAAATATCTTAGTTTCATATCATCCTCCCATGGTGATATTTGGTTGCACTTTTAGTTAGTGACTGGGGGTCTCTTGCCCCCTCATAAATCTTGCTGCACGTTCTGCGATCATCATTGTTGGCGCGTTAGTATTGCCGCTGATCAGGTTGGGCATGGCCGAGGCATCGCAAACCCTGAGGCCATCAACGCCGCGCACCCGCAATTCATTATCCAATACGGCCATTTTATCTGTATCCGCGCCCATTTTGCATGTGCCCGCCGGATGAAAGACTGTTTTTGCGGTTTGGCGCACGTAATCGCGCAGGCCGTTTTCATCATTTTCCAGCCCTATTTCCGGCAGGTGGCGGCGTTTAATCAGCTTAGCCAGTGATGGGGCTTCCAGAATTTCGATAGCCTTTTTGACACCACGCACCAGCATATCCACATCGGCAGGATCACTTAGGGAACCCGCATTGAACAAGGCGGTGTCTTTCGGGTTAGCCGAGCGAAGTTTGACCGATCCCCGTGATTTCGGGCGCAAAAAACAAGGCCCAATCGCAATGCCGTGGGCATTGATCGGGTCACGATCCAGCCCGCCAACCATGTAAGGCAAAACATGAAATTGCAGATCAGGAATGCCTGCATCTGACACATCGATAAATCCGCCGCATTCAACCACATTCGAGGTTAGAAGCCCGGTCTTGGTCGCCAGATATTGCAACATGTGTTTGACCGATATCAGGCCCTTATCATGGCGATACATGGAAATTGCATCATGCGTTTCGGCCTGAACAGTGGCTTCTAAATGGTCTTGGTAATTCTCGCCGACGCCCGGCAGATCACTGATGACATCAATGCCATGTGCCGCCAATTCCGATGCATTTCCAATTCCGGATAATTGCAACAAGCGCGGGGTTTCAAGCGCACCGGCGCAACAGACCACTTCGCCCTTGCAGCCAAATTTTGTGCCATCCTCTAAGATCACGCCCGAGGTGCGTTTGCCATCAAAGGTAATCTTTGCAACACGGCTATTGGTCAGGATTTTAAGGTTGGACCTTCTTTCAGCTTTGCGCAAGAATGCCTGAGCCGAGCTCCACCGGCGGCCATTTTTAGTAGTCACCTGATAAAACCCAACACCTTCCTGGGCCTTACCGTTGAAGTCTTCGTTATAGGGGATGCCTGCCTCTTGGGCCGCACGAATGAAGGCCCAGCTTAGCGGATGGCCAAACCGTTTTTCAGATACGACCAGTTCGCCCTTGGCACCGTGATAGGCATCAGAATGGCGCATGTTTGCTTCCATATTACGAAACACCGGTAGCACATCATCGAACGACCAGCCCTTTACGCCGGCCTGTGCCCAGCTATCGTAATCTTGGCTTTGCCCCCGCACATACAGCATTGCATTCACGGAACTACCGCCACCAATCACATTGCCCTGCGGAACGATATTTGGGCGGTTATTCAAATCGGCTGAAGGCTCGCCCAAATGAACAGATACATCTTTGCCACCGGCAACAACTTTGAAAAATGTGGCTGGGATGTGGATCCAGGGATTTGTATCTCTGCGACCACTTTCAATCATCAGCACCCGAACACCCGCATCTTCGGACAACCGGGCAGCAACAACGCAGCCCGATGATCCGCCACCGATAACGATGTAGTCAAAATGCTCCATCAAGGCCCTCCCAAAATGCGATGCTGGTTAGGTGATTGAACATGCAAGGCGTCCGGCTTGTCTTGGAAATGAGCGACGAAAGCACTTGGACTCTAGCGACATTCCATTTGACCCAAAGATCGCGATTTCCATAAATTTGCCAGGAATCACTTATTGGCCCATACTGACCCAATGTTGTTGCAAAACAAATCAAACACGTTGCCGGTAGAACTATTTGAAGCAGACTTGCAATCGGTCTGCGGCCTGTTTGATATCCGGCCCAAGGCAGAGCAGGAAACCATCTGGGGCAAGATCAAAGCTGCGGTAAATGCCGATATTGAAATGGCAATGGTTGCCACAAACCTGCAACAGATCATTCGCACAAGCCAACATATCCGCCGGGATCAGGGGGAAAACTATTTCCTGATCATGCAGCAAGATGGCCGCGCGCTGATGGCGCAAAATGAAACGGCCACCATGCTGATGCCCGGCGACATAATTTTGATCGACAGCGCCAAACCGTCAGAATTTACATTTTTTGGCGACTGCAGCACACAGGTTTCGCTTCACCTGCCTAGAACAGAGGTCGAAGAACGCTTTGGCACCGAAATTCAAGGCGGGCTATCAATGTCCCACGATGATCCAACGGCAAAAGCAATTCAGGCCGTGATCACCAAGGCCGTGCATTCTGAGCAAGCATCCCCCCAGTCGTCCTATCTGCGCGATGCCCTGTTTGGGTTGCTAGGGGCATTTTTGTTTGATCAAAAACAGGGGTTAACGGACCACAGGGCGGATTTTATAAATGATGGCGCCCCACTTTTGATGCGGTCCTTGGATATAGTCGAGGCCAGTTTTCGCGACTCGGAATTTGCGGTCAAAAATATAGCCGATATATTGTGCGTGCATCCACGCCAAGTTCAGCGCGCGTTTGAAAACCTTGGTGTAACACCAACTAAATTTTTGCTGGCCAAACGGCTGGAATTCGCCCGCTCACGACTAGAAGCACGCCTTTTAGGGCAACATAATGAACTTATTTCTGATATCGCCTATGAGGCCGGATTTTCTGACCTATCATATTTCAACCGGCGTTTCAGGCAGGTTTTCGGCTGCGCCCCCGGGGAATACGGCGAAGGTAATTAGCCGCTCATCCCACCATCAACCATCAACATTGTGCCGGTCGTATAGCTTGATTGATCCGAAGCCAGAAAAAGCACCGATTGGGCAATTTCATCTGGTGTACCGTGACGGCCCAAAGGTGTTTGGCTGTCAAAAAATTCCCCTGCATCGGCCTTGATCAGTTTGCCAAGATCATCTTCGACCGCGTGCTGAAACGAATTATCAATCGGGCCTGGATGGATTGTATTAACCCGGATTTTACGTGGCGCAAGTTCTTTGGCCAAACAACGCATAAGGCCAATCTGGGCATGTTTGGCAGTGATATAGCCATAAACACCGGGGTCCCCCCGCGTTCCGGCAACACTTGAGGTAATAACGATACTACCACCATCGCGCATTTTCGGAACGGCATATTTACAGACCAGAAATGCGCCTTTTACATGCACTTGGTAAACCGCATCGAAAACATCCTCGGGGTATTGATCAATCGGGGAAACCTGCCCGAAATTTCCGGCATTGCTGAACACAACATCGATGTTGCCAAAGCGGGCAAGTGTTGCATCAACCAGATCGGATACCGCCGCTGCATCCGTAACATCTGTGGCATGGCCAGCAATATTTTCAGAACCAAGCTGGCTGACCAGATCATCAAGCTGCGCACTATCCAAATCCGCCAACATAACCTGCGCGCCTTGTGCAAGAAACAAGCGCGCAGTTGCTAGTCCGATACTTCCAGCCCCGCCTGTAATCAAACAGGTTTTTCCGCTTAGTGCCGCCATGATATAACCCTCTTTCTTATTTTCATTACGACCCTAGAGCATTTTAGATTTAACAAAATACATTTTTACCGAACACATCTTTTGCGCGGCCTTTATGGTAGAAACCCGCTGCAAAAAATAAAGGCCACACAATTATTGTGCGGCCTTTATTTGTTAGGTTTTGGGTAGGGTTAATCCTATTGGATACGCTGACCATTGGCATAAATTTCGCCATTTGCCTTCACTTCGATTGTCGAAAGCATTGTGTCTTCGCCATCGCCCGGACGGCCAAACAGGCCCAGCATCATGCGTGCGCCCATTGCGTCATCGTCGCTCATTAGGCCCATAGCAATCAAGCCATCAATCAGGCCATTCGCGCCAACGACCTTCAAGTCAACCGCACCATCAGGGGCAGGAATGCCGCCAAAGGTTTCAAGGTCATCTGGGTTAAAGCTAAACGCGCCGGTCCCGGTTAGTTCGGCACCTGCGGCACTGACTTGCAGCTCTTTCAGGGTCAAGGACGACAAATCAACCGGCATATCAGAATCCATCATCGCCATTGCCTGTGCGGGATCAAGTATATTGTACAACCAATTTGCCTCGGCCTCCAAATCGACGATCACAGTCGCGGGATCATGTGGCAATGCGCCGGTGCGATCCAGTACGCCCCAGATTATATCACTGGGTACAAATCCAACGATCTTGGTCAGGAACGAAAATGTTTGCGGCCCATCGCCAACCATAACCGGCATGGACAGGTTAAAGCCCAGCTCCTCTGCCGTGAAATCGATTGGCAGCGGAATGTCGGAACCTAGCATCGAGGTGCTGAGCCCCGTCGCGCCAAAGCCATATTGCAGGTGATCACTGTCCAGTGCAACGCTAAGGTGGGTGCCGGTGGTGGCAGAGTTACCTGATGCGCTAAGGTCGCCATCGTTGAATGTAAATTCGGTGCTGCCGGCGCCAGTGCTCATCGCCAAATCAACCAAAAGCCCTGAGCGAAGCGCGCGGTTTATATCTGCAACTTCATATTCCGCCGGGACAGCCGTTGTTGAAGATATGTTCAGATCAGCAGTCTGGCCCTTGACCACCACATTACCGCCACCGCCAGGTTTATCCATGACAAAACTGTAATCCAAAGTGGCCACAGAAACTGCTTCTACGGTGCCAAGTAAATCACCCAATACCGAGGTCGTGGTGCCAGCAATACCGGTCATGTTGATTTCGGCCACGCTGACCTCGATAACCTCTCCATCAACCACCAATTCTTTCAGGCGCAAAGTGGTCGTATCGGCGGAATAGGTGAACGTCATGTCGTCGGCTTCACCCGAAGCAAGCATTGAAAACCCGCTTGTGGCATATTCAAGCGCGATATCCGCAACCTTATCCGGGGACGGCGACAGGTGCACATTCATCGGCAAGGTGGACGGCAAGGTAACCATTACTGTTCCGTTGCCCAGATCAATAAACTTCAGCCCATCAATACTAAAACTAAGCACACCTTCGTCATTAAATGGCATACTTATGGACAGGTCCGAAATAGCCAGCGTTCCACCAGATGGGGTTTTTTCGGCGCTCACACTATAGCTGTAATTGTCCATTTGGCTGCGCCAAACATTCCAGACATCTTGGGGGGTGACATCTGCAAAACTGGTTGTGCTTGTAAGTAATGCAGCGATCAAGGCACCGCCGCTGATGGAATAACGCGTATTCATGTTAAAGACCTTTTCCTGTTAAACTATTGCATTATACATGCACGTGACACGCCTTTTGATCAAGGGGGCGCTATGCATGCAAGGTAAAACCGCTAACAATTTTTCTTTAAGAATGGATATGTGCGATGAATATGAATGGAAAAACTGTGGTCATTACCGGCGCCAGTCGGGGAATTGGCGAAGCTGCAGCATATGAATTTTCCAATGCTGGCGCCAATGTGGTGCTGGTTGCACGCAGCGCTGACGCCATAAACCGCATTGCGGCCAGTATCGGCGACAAGGCGCTGGCAGTGGCCTGCGATGTTGCCGATTGGGGCCAAGTTCAGGGCGCAATTACGCAGGCCGTTGGCCACTTTGGTACAGTTGATGTGCTGGTGAATAATGCGGGCGTAATTGACCCGATCACATCCATTGCCAAGGCAGACCCCGACGCATGGGGCCACCTGATTGATATCAACCTCAAGGGGGTTTTTCACATGGCGCGCGCGGTGCTGCCGATTATGCGCCAAGCCGGTGGCGGCAGCATTTTGAACATCAGTTCGGGCGCGGCCCATAACGCCATGGAAGGCTGGAGCGCCTATTGCGCCTCAAAGGCCGCGGTGCACATGCTGAATATGTGCCTGCACAAGGAAGAATCCGGCCATAACATTCGCGCAATTGGCCTGTCGCCCGGCACTGTTGCCACCCAAATGCAGCGCGAAATTAAGGCTTCAGGCGTGAATCCGGTTGCCGCGCTGGACTGGTCCGACCACATCCCCGCCAGCTGGCCCGCCAAGGCGTTGTTATGGATGTGCAGCCCAGATGCCGACAGCCATCTAGGTCAAGAAATATCACTGCGCGAAGAAAATATCAGGGCAAAACTGGGGCTGGTTGAATGATCCAGCTGACCAAAAATGGCGCGCTGTGGACGGTAACGATTGATCGCCCTGACAAGGCAAATTCTCTGACTAAAACAATGCTGGAATCCATCGCTGAAATTGCTGAAAACGCAGCGGGCCAAGCACAGGCCTTGGTCCTGACAGGTACCGGCAAGGTATTTTCCGCAGGGGCTGATTTGGATCAGGCCCGCGCCGGATTGGCCACTGACCCGATCTGGGAAACCTTATCGGGCCGCATTGCAGCCGCGCCATATCTGACCATTGCCGCCTTGAACGGCACGTTAGCGGGGGGGGCGTTTGGCATGGCGCTGGCCTGTGATTTACGCATTACAGTCGCCCGCGCCAAATTCTTTTATCCGGTAATGAAACTGGGGTTTTTGCCCCAACCTTCCGACTCCGGCCGCATGACCGCCCTGATTGGTCCCGCGCGCACAAAAATGATCCTGCTGGCCGGACAAAAAATTGAGGCCCTTGAAGCCCTGAACTGGGGATTAGTCGATAGAATTACCGACCCGAACGCGTTACTGCACACTGCCCATGATTTGGCAAAAGACGCCTTGGACGCCGCCCCGACACATGTGGCAGCCATGAAATCCCTGCGCACCTGACGTAACACAAAGGAAGATTAGTACATGAAACAAGCACTGGTTATCGGCGCAGGCCCCGCCGGATTGATGGCGGCAAATGAACTGGCGCTTGCAGGCATGTCAGTCACAATCGCCGATGCCATGCCTTCCGCAGGCCGCAAGTTTTTGATGGCTGGTAAATCAGGGCTGAACCTGACCAAGAATGAACCGCTAAACACATTCTTGCGCCAACTTGGCCCCAGTAAAACCCTGCAAAAAGCCGTGACGGATTTTGGCCCCGAGGCCGTGCAAAGCTGGGCGCAAGGTCTTGGCCAAGAGGTTTTTACAGGCACCTCTGGGCGGGTCTTTCCAACGGTGATGAAGGCGTCGCCACTGCTGCGCGCATGGCTTAAACAACTGGGTGATCTGGGCGTAAGCCTGAAAACCCGCTGGCGTTGGTGTGGCTGGGAAGCTGGCAAAATCTGTTTTGACACCCCCGAGGGCAAAACATACCTGTCGCCGGATGTGACCGTGTTGGCATTGGGTGGCGCAAGCTGGCCACGCCTTGGCTCAAACGGGGCATGGGTTGATATTTTGGCCGCTAAAGGCGTTGAAATAACGCCGCTAAAGGCCGCAAATGCGGGCATCAAAATCGACTGGTCCAACCACATGGAACGCCATTTCGGCAGCCCTGTAAAAGCGGTGCGCGTGCTGACTGGCAACAAAGGGGTGCGGGGCGAATTCGTGATTTCCAAACGTGGCCTCGAAGGCAGCGCGATTTATACGGTTTCGGGTGCGGTGCGTGACGGTGCCAATCTGGCGCTGGACCTATGCCCCGATTGGGATTTGAAAGAGGTAACCGCGCGTCTGTCACGCCCACCGGGCAAGGTCAGCCTCAGCAATTATTTGCGCAAAAAACTGCGCCTTGATCCGGCGCGTCTGGCGTTGTTGCAGGAATTTGGCCGCCCCATGCCCAAAGGCGCACAACTGGCAGCATTAATCAAAAAACTTCCGGTAAAACATGCAGGCCTGCGCCCGCTTGAGGAAGCCATTTCAACCGCGGGCGGCGTGGCTTTTGCAGCCGTGAACCAAGACCTGATGCTAACAGAAATACCCGGCGTTTTTATCGCAGGCGAAATGCTGGATTGGGAGGCTCCGACAGGGGGCTATCTGATCACCGCCAGCCTTGCCACCGGACGTCATGTGGGCAAATCAGCCGCCGCTTGGGTCAGCTCAGTCTGAAATTTCAGACGTTAAAAACCCTGTGAAGGCAAAGTTTTCGTCCAGCAATATCAGGTCATCAACCAGCTGTCCCTTCAGGGCGGTCCAGTGCGCAAGTCCCATAAGGCGCGCCGGAATACTGGTGACCATGCGCAAGGCGACGTCGGGGGCAATGCCGATGACATTGATCAGGCGGTGCAGGCCTTGGGCTTGGGTAACATGCGCACCGGCCAACCCGCCTTGGTCATTGATCAGGCGGCCATCTTTTAGATGAACCTTGGTGCCGTACAGATCAAAACCGGCCTTGGAGCCGCCGACCGTAGGCATCGCATCAGACACCAAAAAGCATAAATCCGGGGCGGGGCGTGCGCGAATTGCCAGCCCCAGCATTTCATCGGCCACATGAATCCCATCACAAATCATGCCGGCATAGGCATGTGAATTTATCGCCGCACCGACAACGCCCGGCGCGCGGCTTTGCATTGGCGACATCGCATTAAACAGGTGGGTAAATGCACGCGCGCCCTGTCCCAAAGCATGGCGCGCCGTGTCACAATCAGTATCCGTATGCCCCAACGAAACAATAGCGCCAGTCGCTGCCAATCGGGCAATATCGCCATCCCGAACGGCCTCGGGGGCAAGGGTAAGCATTACGGGAATATTGGCATTGCGCAATTTGGTAACCAGCGCAATTGTTGCGTCATCCATCATGCGTACAAGGCCCGCAGCATGG
>DAOUQO010000216.1 GCA_030625565.1 Aliiroseovarius sp.
TCCCACAACAGTTTGAACTGTCTGAATTCGAAGCCGCCGCTGGCTGTACGCTGGAATTCGCAGCGAACCCAGACGCCGCCGCTTTGGCTGCCCGCGTTCAAGGCGCGACTGACCTGCCCGGCCTTGGCGATCGTCTGCCAAGCGAGCCGCTGGTTGTTGCACCATACGAAAGCATCGGTGTTTACGGCGGCACGCTGGACATGCTGTCCAACGCCACTGAATCCGGCACCACAGACATGATGTCCGTGCGCCACGTGAACCTTGTGCGTTATTCCGATGACCTGCAAACAATCGTGCCAAACGTTGCCAAATCTTGGGAATGGAACGCCGATTTCACACAGCTGACATTCCACCTGCGTGCAGGTCACAAATGGTCAGATGGCGCGCCTTTCGGTGCACGTGACGTGAAATTCTGGTACGACAATCTGGCACTGGACACTTCGGTTCGCGAAAACACCAAAGACTATGTTCTGGTTGGTGGCGAACCTATGGAAGTCGTCGTGATCGACGAAACCACCGTGCAGTTCAACCTGCCTTCGCCCAAGCCGGGCCTGTTGTCACATTTCGCACAATCATATGCGCAGGGCTTCCAGCCCATGCACTTCCTTGGTCAATTCCACCCTGATGTTGACGCGGCTGCAGATGCAAACGCACAAGCAATCGGCTTTGAAAACGGCTATGCCGTGATCGCGGCTTATTACGGTGGTTCCGACTGGATGGACACTCCGACACCAATGTTGGCGCACCCTGAACTGGTTGCAAGCCTGCCATTTGGCGCGGCCCCCACACTGGAATCACACAACGTGATTTCCGAAACCACCGAGGGTCGTCACTTTGTTGCCAACCCGTATTTCTTCCAGGTGGATACAGCCGGTAACCAGCTGCCTTACATCAGCGAAATTGACGAGCTGTTTGTGAGCGAAAGCGAAGTTCGTTTGCTGAAATTGGTCAACTCTGAGGTGGATTATAAATCTCAGGCGCTGAACCTTGATTACGCACCGTTGTTGTTGGAAAATCAGGAACCAGGCAACTTTACCGTTGATCTGAAACCTGAAATTGCCATGGGCACATTCGCGTTCAACGTCACATCCGAAGATATGGCCAAACGCGCCGTGTTTAACGACGTGCGTTTCCGTCAGGCGATGTCGATTGCGATCGATCGTAACCAGATTAACGAAGTTGCCTTCTTCGGTCTGGGCGAGCCACAGCAATATGTTGGTTTTTCCCCGACACCTGAATTTGTTGGCGAAGAAACCCTGCAATCATACGCACAATTCGATGCAGCCGCGGCAAATGCCCTGCTGGACGAAATGGGTATGGCTGATGTTGACGGCGACGGAATGCGCGAATTGCCAAATGGTGAACGCCTGATCCTGAACCTTCAGGTTGCGACGCAAGGCATTTCGATCAAAGTGGTCGAACTGGTTAGCCAAAACTGGAAAGATGTCGGCATCGACAGCACTGTGAAAGAAGTCACAACTGACGAATACCGTTCGGCACAATCTGGTAACCAACTGGACGTTATGATGTTCGGCAAGGGCGCGCCTTTGGCTGTTATCATCGGTAACGCGCAATTGTGGCTGCCACCGTTCGACAGCTATTTTGAGCTGCGTGCAGGTATGCTGTGGAGCGAATTCATCGATACAGACGGCGCATCAGGTGTTGAGCCTCCTGCCTATGTTTACTCGATGATCGACGATATCAATGCTTTCCAAGCCGCGATTGTTGGCTCCGACGAAAGCAATGCAATCGGCGCACGTCTGGTTCAAACCATGGTTGATAACCTGTTGTTCATCGGCACTGTGAAAGCAGTTTTGCCAGTGTATCACAGCAACAACCTGCATAACTTCCCCGAGTTCAAGTCGCAGACATCTTCGTTCCTGCGTTCTTATCCTTACCGCGGAACACAGTGGTTCTTGACTGAATAAGTCACCACTAACATGCTAAAGCCACGGGCGGTTTGCGCTGCCCGTGGCTCAAAAATAATAGATGCCAAAGGCATTATCCGGGGGGGCCACAATTTAATGCTTCAATTTTCAAAATTTGCCGCAACGCGCGCAATGCTGGCAGTTATTACGCTGGTTTTAGTTTCATTCGTTGTCTTTTCCTTGATGGAGCTGGTTCCCGGCGATTGCGCCGAGCGCTATGTCGCTTTCAAAAGCTCTCAGGGTGTGACAATTACCGCTGCGGACATTGATGTTGAACGGGTCCGGCTGGGCCTTGATAAGCCATATATAGTGCGCTGGGGTACGTGGATTGTGAACGCGTTTCAGGGCGAATTTGGCGATAGCTGCATTTTGCGTCTGAATATCAGCCAGCTTCTGGGGCAAAAATTCTGGCTTAGCCTTGGGCTGTGTCTGTCCGCGCTGGTGCTGGCCTATGCCATTGCGATTCCGGTTGGAATTCTGGCCGCGACTTCAAAGAACGCCTTCGTAAACAATGGCTTGCGTCTGGTCAGCTATCTGGGCCTTGCCCTGCCGAACTTCCTTCTGGCGCTGATGATCATGCTGTTTTCAACGGTAATGTTTGGCGAAAGCCTAACGGGGCTATTTAGTAAAGAATTTCGAGACCTACCTTGGTCTTATGACAAGGTGATGGATTTCTTGGGCCACGCATGGCTGCCTATTTTCATCCTTGGCTGGTCGGCAACCGCATTTGCCATCCAAACTGTGCGCGCATTAATGTCTGATGAAATCGGCAAGCTGTATGTCACCGCCGCCGCCGCGCGCGGGGTGTCGGGCGGGCGCCTTTTGATGCGTTATCCGGCGCGTCACGCGCTTAGCCCGATCATCAACAGCCTTGGTTTTGACCTTAACCGCATCTTTAACGAACTGCCGATAATCGCCCTGATCCTGACCTTGACCGAGGCCGGATCATTGCTGATCGAAGCACTGGCACGTTCCAACGACCAGCAGCTTGCCGGTGCGATTATTTTCCTGCTGACAGGTTCGATCGTGACGATAAACTTTGTCACCGACATCCTTCTGGCACTGACTGATCCGCGGGTTCGCCGCTCGATTGTAGGGTGATTGATATGACAGACCAAACCGCAAATGCCGGCCCCTCAGCCAAGGAACAAAAGCTGAAAGAGGCATATTTCACCGCCTCGCAGCGCCAATTGATCTGGCAGCGTTTCAAGAAAAACAAATCTGCCCTGATCGGTGCATGGGTACTGATTATCCTGATCCTGTCGGGCATTTTTGCGCCGTTCCTGACGCCCTATGACGCAACTATTGCAGGGCGCGACAAGGATTACATGAACGGCGCGCCGGAAATTCCGCAGTTTTGTGATGATAACGGCTGTTCGGCCCGTCCGTTCATTTACACCACCGAACGCACCCGCTCCATTGCTACAAATTTCCGCTGGGTGACCGAAGTAAAAACCGGACTT
>DAOUQO010000115.1 GCA_030625565.1 Aliiroseovarius sp.
GGATATCCGGCCGCCTGTAAAAGCTGTGCTGTTTCTGAAACCGGCAACCCCATAACGGCGCTATAACTGCCTTGGATCCACGGGATAAACGCACCAGCCGGCCCTTGGATGGCATAGCCACCCGCCTTGCCGCGCCAGTCATTCGTGGCCAGATAGCTGTTTACCTCAATATCCGACAGACGTTTCATTTTAACCTGAGTGGTCACATCGCGCGCCCAAGTCCGGGTCGCATTGCGCACCACGACGGATGTAATAACCCGATGCCTGCGCCCTGACAGCGCGTATAAAAATGCCGCCGCTTCGCCTGCATCGCGCGGCTTGCCCATGATCCGGCGGCCCAGCGCCACGGTGGTATCGGCGCATAACACAACTTCGTCGTCGCCAACGCGCATCGCAGCGGCCTTGCCTGCGGCAATCCGGCGACAGTAATTTAGCGGCAATTCGCCCTTATGCGGGGTTTCATCGATGTCAGGTGCACGCACCTCATCGATGCTCAGCCCAAGCTGGCCAAGCAGTTCGGCCCGCCGTGGCGAGCCTGATCCAAGTATTAACCGTAAGCGGCCCATCTGGCCCACCTTACTTAAAGCGGTAATTGATCCGGCCTTTGGACAGGTCATAGGGCGTCATCGCCACTTGTACCTTGTCGCCGGCCAGAACGCGGATGCGGTTTTTACGCATCTTGCCTGCCATATGCGCGATGATCTCATGGCCGTTTTCCAGCTCGACCCGAAATGTCGCGTTAGGCAAGAGTTCTCTGATAACACCGGGAAATTCGAGCTCTTCTTCCTTGGCCATGTTCACTCCTAATAAACGTCACCCGCCAGTTGCGAGCGGGCCATAGATGGGCCGAACTGGTTTGGTTTTCAAGCGCTTTCGCGCTGATTCTGGCGGGTTTTAGCGCCTTTCGGGCCAATCAGGCGCTTTTCATGGGGGTAATCGCCACTTGTTTGGCGCGTGGCGCCTGTTCTGGCCAGTGGTCTTTCAAGCGCACCATGCCGCCAGTGCGGACTTTGCGGATGGTCTCAAGCGATACATCAGCCATAACCCAGCCCGGTTTATTCATGACCCCTTCGGCCAAAACGCCGGTTGGGGGAAAACCGTGATCGGGCGGGCCGTAAACAGCCGCAGCGCCAATATTTTTTGGCGAAAGCGCCATCCACGCAGCGTCACCCACCAGCGGCGAATGCACAACAACGCACTGGCTTTCCAATGCGCGCGCCATCGCGCCAATGCGCACCCGCCAATATCCGGCCAGCGTTTCAGTGCAGGACGGGGCCAACAGAATTTCCACGCCCTGTTCGACCAAAGCGCGGGCAAGTTCGGGGAATTCGCTGTCGTAACAAATAATCACACCAATGCGGCCCAGATCGGTGTCAAATACCTTAAGCGGGCCAGCGCCACAAATATCCACGCCACGTTCGCCCATGGTCATGATCTGTTTATCTTGAAAATCCACCCCGCCATTTGGGGCATAAAACATCGCACGATTGGTTGGGTGCGCACCGTTTTTATAACACGGGAAACTTGCGCCAAGGATGAGCACATTATGGCGAGCAGCAAGACGGGTATGCAGCGCGTCAACCTGCGCACTAAGCGCATCAACCTTGCGCATTCTGGTTTCGTTATCGGCATCTTTTCCGGCAAGCGATGATAATTCCATCGCGCCATATTCAGGAAACACCAGCAGATCAGCCCCGCCCTGCGCGGCGTTGCCAACCCAGCGGGTGATTTTTGCCTCATACGAAGCCCAGTCATCATGCCAGTCAATCGGATACGTTGCTGCGGCAATTTTCATTTTGCACCATTTTCTGAAGGTATCGGCCCAAAACGCGCCACCATGCGGGCCTTGATCTGGTCGCGGGTCTGGCGGTACGCATCCAGTTTTTCATCGCGCCGCGTGCCCATATCTGTGGGGTCCATGATGGGCCAATATTCGATTTCAAGGCTGGCATAACGCGTGGCTTCCTGCACCATACGCAGGCTGGCGGGCGACAGCGCGACAATCAAATCATAGCTTGATAAATCATCGCCCCATTCGCGCATTTCATCAAATGACCGCGTTCTGTGGCGGCCCAGCGAAATTCCGATTTCTTCGCAGACCGCAACGCTGAATCCGTCCACCTCCATCGTGCCGCGCACGCCTGCCGATTGCACGTAAACGGCTTGGCCATAAAAGGCTTTCATCATGCCTTCGGCCATGGGGGAACGCACCGCGTTATGGTCGCAGCAGAACAAAACCGATTGAGGAAGCCCTGCTGTCATCCTAACCCCAATGCAAAACGCAAATCAGGGTGAACAGGCGGCGGGCCGTGTCGTGGTCAACGTCTGCCTTGCCCTCAAGTCGTTCAACCAAAATGCGCGCGCCTTCGTCATGGATACCGCGCCGGCCCATATCAATGGCTTCGATCTGGGCGGGGGGCAGGGTTTTAACGGCCTCAAAGTAGCTTTCGCAAATCGAGAAGTAATCTTTCACCACTTGGCGAAACGGGCCAAGGCTTAGGTGAAACTCACCCGCTGGCGCGCCTTTCTCGGTGCTGATTTCAAACACCAACCGGCGTTCGCGAATCGCAAGGTTCAAATGGTACGGCCCTTTGGGGGGGGTGATGTCGCCGCGCGCAGGCAGCCCGAAGGTGTTTTCCTCAAGCAAGTCAAACACCGCCACGTTGCGTTCTTGTTCAATAGCGGGCGTGGGCGCGGCAAGGCCGGTATTGTCGATGTCGATTTTGGTCAGGCAATTGGTCATGGCTGATTTCACTTTGGAATGTTCCCCACCTGCTTAGCGAAAACATCTCGCGCTCACAACTTTGCAGGTTCAGTCGGGTTTATTAAGGCGTTCCAGACGTGCGGTGACGCTTAGGCCATGTGCCTCAAGACTTTCGGATTTAGCCAGGATTTCCGCTGCTGGACCGATGGTGGCCAATGCCTCGGGCGACATGCGCGCCAGTGTCGTGCGCTTGATGAAATCCATCACCGACAGGCCGGAACTAAAGCGGGCAGAACGCGCGGTGGGCAGAACGTGGTTCGGCCCGCCGACATAATCGCCGATGGCCTCGGGTGTCCATTGGCCCAGAAAAATGGCGCCTGCCTCGGTGGTTTTTTCGGCCAAAGCGTCAGGATCAGCCACACATAATTCAAGGTGTTCAGGGGCAACGCGGTTGGATAAATCAGCCGCCTCGTCCATATCGCGCACGATGATCACCGCGCCAAAGTCACGCCAGCTTGCCCCGGCAATGTCGCGGCGCGCCAGTGTTTCCAGACGGTTTTCAACCGCCGCCACAACTTTGTGCCCAAAGGCTTCGTCATTAGTAACAAGGATCGACTGCGCGCTTTCGTCATGTTCGGCTTGGCTAAGCAAATCCAGCGCCAGCCAGTCAGGGTCATTATCGCTATCGGCAATGATCAGAATTTCGCTGGGTCCAGCGATCATATCAATGCCAACCTTGCCAAAGACCCGCCGTTTTGCCGCCGCCACGAACGCATTGCCCGGACCAGTGATTTTATCAACCGGCGCGATTGTGTCTGTGCCATAGGCCAGTGCGGCAATCGCCTGCGCGCCGCCGATGCGGTAAATCTCGCTAACCCCCGCGATGCGCGCGGCCAGCAACACGGCGGGGTTTGCTTTGCCGTCGGGCGTGGGCACGGTGATTGCCAGCCGTTTCACCCCCGCAACCTTGGCAGGAATGGCATTCATCAAAACCGAAGAAGGATAACTTGCCAGCCCACCGGGCACATAAAGCCCCGCCGCCTGAACAGGGGTCCAACGCCAGCCAAGTTCGGCGCCTGCGTCGTCTGTCCAACGGGCATCTTCGGGCATTTGGCGGGCGTGGTAGTCATAAATGCGCTGCGCTGCCAGTTCTAGCGCCACACGTTCATCATCAGATACCAACGCGCATTGGGCGTCGATTTCATCTTGCGAAAACGCCAGCGTTTCGCGCGTTAATTCCAGCCGGTCAAAGCGTGCGGTCAGATCAATCACAGCCGCGTCGCCACGCGTGCGCACATCGGCAATAATAGCAGCAACCGTTGCGTCCACATCAGGGCTATCTTCGCGCTTCATGGTTAGAAGGGCAGCAAAACGCGCGTCAAAATCGGTGTCCGATGTGTTTAGAAAAAGTGGCATGGGGATCTCCTTGCCGCAGGGCATAAACCTAAGCGGGGTTAGTTGCCAGCGGTTCTGGTGGTTAAATCAACCAGCGTTCGTTCCACCAATTGCGAGCGGCCATTGATCAAAAATTCCTGAAAGGAAATAGATGCAGCACAAAAATCAGGGTGGGCAATGCCGCCGCCGCCTTCGCGGCTCAAGGCTGCGGCCATGGAGGCGCTAACCCCGTCGCGGGCGCGCCATGCAGCCATGAAATTCGCCTGATCATCAGGCTGGGCCGCGGGGTGTTCAACCGGATGATCGCGCCCGTCAGCAATGGCGCGAAACGCTGTCAGGCCACCGTTTACCAGATAGCCAAGGCCAACCAGTTCTGCGTCCTCGATGCTGAACGCATTACCGCCGCGCATTACATATTGGGCGCAAAGTTCGGGGGTCTGCACCAGCCGGTTCATGATATCCAGCGATGATTGCAGCACAGCGCGCAAGCTTTCCAGCGGCGCTGTGCGCATATAATCCGCGTTATCCAGCCGCGTTTGATAAAAGAAAGCCGAGCCATACATCCGCGCCTCGTCCAGATCATTGATATCATGAAATGCGTTAGGTCCGGCATCGGCGGCGACATCATCTAGAAAGGTTTGGTATGCATCCGGAAATCTGGTTTTCAACAGCGCAAACAGGGCCGCATTCGGGGTGGCAACAAGTTGCTGTTCAAGGCGGGTGCGCGTCTGTGCAACTTCGCCTTCGCGCTTTTGCTGATACAGGCTGAACACTGCATAAACAGCAACCGCCGCAATAAGGGTTACCCCCAGTTTATTAAGGTTTTTACGTGCCATCAGGTTTTATTCCGGGTGCTTGGGCGTATGGCGTGACGGCGCAATATAAGGCCGTGTCACGTCCTTTAGGGTCAGGTTCAGGGTTTCAATGTCAAGCGCAATAGCGCCATCGCCCGCAAGGGTGATTTCTAGTCGCCCTGTGCCATCTTCGCCCGCAACAAACCCAAGCGATAGCAGTGACAAAATCATATCCTTGTCACCCTGTTTTATGCCTTGGGTTTGCACCTGTTGCACGTCATCAATTACCAGCATTGATTGCACCCGTTCGGGGGGGCGACTGTGTTTTGTGGCGGCTGCCTGATCCTCCCAACGAAACCGGTTAAGCAGCAAAGCAAAGCGCGCCTGCGACTTTTGCCAACGCATTTCGGATGCCGGAAACACCGCATCCTGCAACAGTGCCGACACGACCTGCAGGTCGTCGGTGTCAGTTACCATCAAATTCAGGGGCGCTTCGGCCCCGTCTTCGAATGTTGCATCTGTATTCATGATCCAGGGACCCTTTCCACTTGCGCACCGACACCTGACAGCTTGCGCACCAGATGTTCATAACCGCGATCAAGGTGATACACCCGATTGACCTGTGTGTCGCCCTTGGCGGCCAAACCCGCAAGGATCAGGCTAACAGACGCACGTAAATCGGTGGCCATCACTGGCGCGCCCTTAAGCTGTTCAACGCCGGTCACAATCGCCTTGCCGCCCTGCACGTCAATATTTGCGCCCATACGCATCAGTTCAGGCGCGTGCATGAACCGGTTTTCGAAAATCTTTTCCTCTAGCACCGATGTGCCATCCGCGGTGCAAAGCATGGCCATCATTTGCGCCTGCAAATCGGTGGGAAAGCCGGGGAAAGGTGCCGTTGTTACGTCAACTGCCGAAAGCCGCCCGTTTTTGCGCGATACTTTCAGGCCACGCGCGGTTTCTTCAACCGATACTCCAGCCGCGTCCAGTTTTTCCACAAAGGCCTCGACCAGATCCAGCCGCCCGCCGATGCATTCAACCTCGCCACCCGCAATCACAGGCGCCAGCATATATGTGCCCAGCTCGATCCGGTCGGTGACGACGGGATGCGTGGCCCCGTGCAAGCGATCAACGCCTTCAATGGTGATAGTGCTGGTGCCTTCGCCGTCAATATGCGCGCCCATCTTTTTCAGACATGACACCAGATCAACGATTTCAGGTTCGCGTGCGGCGTTTTTCAGAACCGTAGTCCCCTTGGCCAAAGTCGCCGCCATCACGATATTTTCAGTGGCCCCTACTGAGGCAAAGCCCATTTCATATACAGCGCCCTTCAGCCCCTTGGGGGCCTTGGCGTGCAAATATCCATCTTTCAGTTCAATTTCAGCCCCCAAAGCCGTGAGGCCCTGAATGTGCAAATCCATCGGGCGCGCGCCAATCGCACAGCCGCCGGGCAATGATACAACCGCTTGGCCAAGACGCGCCAGCATTGGGCCAAGCACCAAATTCGACGCGCGCATTTTGCGCACTATTTCATAATCGGCAACGTGATTGTCGATGTTGTGGCTGGACATCGCCAGAACCTGACCATCGGCCAATGCGCTGGCCTCGGCCCCAAGGGACGCCAAAAGTTCGGTCATTGTTTTGATGTCCGACAAGCGCGGTGCGTTGGTCAATGTCAGGGGTTCTTCTGACAACAACGTCGCGGGCATCAATGCCAGACAGGCGTTTTTTGCGCCTGCTATCGGTATTTCACCGCTTAGTTCCTTGCCGCCGGTTACGATAATTGAATCCATCTGCCTGCCTCGCTAGTCGTTTGTTTTATCTTTTTGTTCATCATCAAGCCGTGATCGCCCGCCCGCGCGAACCTTGGCCTGTGCCTTACGTCGCGCCATATTCTGCTTCATCGTTGCCTTCAACCGGTCTTGGCGGGCACTTGCAGATTTCTGTGCGTGTGTGTTGGGTTTATCATTGTTCATCCCCCTCTCTAACGCAGGGTTGGGAAAGGGTCCAGATTACCCTTGCGATCCCGACCGATACGGTCTAATCACCCGCCCACAATAGTGCTGTGGTAGCTCAGTGGTAGAGCGCGTCATTGGTAATGACGAGGTCGGGAGTTCAATCCTCCCTCACAGCACCATTATTGCCGAAATATACCGTAATCATATCGTACTCAGCCCCACATTTTTTGGGCCAGCCAGCGACCTGACTGATTCGAGGTTCATCCAACCTATTATATATACGCAGCAGCCCAACGACGGGCCTGCTGGAATCTTTCTAAATCTTGACACTCCCAGCAGCTACGCCCATATCATGCCTAACAAAATATTTTGCGCACACCCATCGTTCAAATGCAGGGCGAAACGCTGTAAAAAGGTAAGTCACATGTTCATCCAGACCGAAAACACCCCGAACCCGGCGACGCTGAAATTTCTGCCCGGCCAGCCGGTTCTTGGCACTGGAACGGCGGATTTTCTTTCTGCCGAATCCGCCAGTGTTTCGCCGCTTGCACGCCGCATATTTGAAACCGAAGGTGTTATTGGCGTATTTCTAGGCGCTGACTTTGTCACCGTCACCAAGGCCGACAGCAGCGAATGGGACCATATCAAGCCTGCCATTCTAGGCGCGATCATGGAACATTTCCAATCCGGCCAACCCGCGATTGAAGGCGAAGCAGCCACTGGCCACGCTGACCATGATGGCCCGGACAGCCAAATCGTTGAACAAATCAAAGACCTGCTGGATACCCGCGTGCGCCCCGCTGTAGCACAAGATGGCGGCGATATCACATTCCACGGTTTTGATCGCGGCGTGGTTTATTTGCACATGCAAGGGGCCTGCGCCAATTGCCCGTCTTCGACATTGACCCTGAAAATGGGCATCGAAAACCTGCTGAAACACTTCATCCCAGAAGTAACAGAAGTACGCCCGGTCGCGGTTTAACCAATGCC
>DAOUQO010000146.1 GCA_030625565.1 Aliiroseovarius sp.
GAACATTTCAAAACAGTGATCCTTGGCGCAGGCGCGGCGGGGTTGTTTTGCGCAGGCATCGCAGGCAAAGGTGGCAGCATTCTGGTGGTGGATCACGCCAAGAAAGCTGGCGAAAAAATACGGATTTCCGGCGGGGGCCGCTGTAATTTCACCAACATGTATGCAGGGCCTGAAAATTTCCTAAGTGAAAACATGCACTTCCACAAAAGCGCGCTGGCGCGGTTCGGCCCTTGGGATTTTGTTGAAATGGTTGATCGCCATAATATTTCATGGCATGAAAAGACCCTTGGCCAAGTGTTTTGCGACGGTAAGGCAACCCAGATCGTTGATATGCTTTTGGCAGAAATGCACACGGTCGGGGCCAAGTTGCGACTAGATACATCTATCGAAAAAGTTGAAAAAACCGCCGACGGTTTTCGCCTGAACCTGTCCAGTGGCATTGTGACGTGCCAGCATTTGGTGATTGCCACGGGCGGCAAATCGATCCCGAAAATGGGCGCGACGGGTTTTGCATTTTCTTTGGCCAAACAATTCAACATCAAGGTCACCCAAACCCGCGCTGCACTTGTGCCGTTAACCTTTCCCGAGGGCCGCTTTACCCCGCTTGCAGGCATCGCCCTGCCCGCGAAAATTTCAAACCCGCGCACCAGTTTTGAAGAAGCATTGCTGTTCACCCATCGCGGCATATCCGGCCCTGCGGTTCTGCAAATATCGTCATATTGGCGCGAGGGCGAGGCTATAGTCGTTGACCTGATCCCAGAAACGCCCCTGTTTGATTTGCTGGTTGCCCAGCGTCAGCAACAAGGCCGCCGCCTGTTCAAAACCGAACTAGCCCGCCACCTGCCCGGCCGTTTGGTTGATTTCCTTGCGCCCATTCTGGAGCTGAACGGCAACCTTGCCGACCAGTCAGACACCAAGCTGCGCGCGTTGGAAACCACCCTGAAAACATGGGAAATCACCCCGAACGGCTCCGAAGGATATCGCACTGCCGAAGCCATGTTGGGGGGCATTGATACCGACGGACTAAACTCAAAAACCATGATGTCAAAGGATGTGGCCAACCTGTATTTCATCGGAGAATGCGTTGACGTGACCGGCTGGCTAGGCGGGTTCAATTTTCAGTGGGCATGGGCCTCGGGAAATGCGGCGGGGCAATCAATTGCAGCGGCAAAATAATATCGTTTGTATCTAATGCCAATCATCCGTTAACTGGCGCATGCACAGGGGGTCAACTGGGGGTCACATGAAAATCGCAAGCTTTAACATTAACGGTATAAAGGCCCGCCTGCCCGCATTGCTGGACTGGCTTAAGGACGCCGAACCCGACGTGGCAGTGCTACAGGAAATCAAAACCGTCGATGCGGGTTTTCCGCGCGAGGTGTTCGAAGAACTTGGCTATAACGTCGAAACCCATGGGCAAAAAAGCTTTAACGGCGTGGCCATTTTATCGAAACTACCGCTTGAAGACGTGACGCGCGGCCTGCCCGGTGACGACCATGATGAACAGGCGCGCTATATCGAGGCAACGGTTATGGGCGACAAGGCCGTGCGCATTTGCGGGTTGTATCTGCCCAATGGCAACCCTGTGCCGGGGCCGAAATACGATTACAAACTGGCATGGATGGAAAGATTAAGAGCGCGCGCTAGTGAGCTGTTATTGCAAGAAGAACCATTCTTGATGACGGGTGATTTTAATATCATCCCGCAGCCCGAAGATGCGGCAAAACCCGATGCTTGGCGCGAAGACGCCCTGTTTCGGGCTGAAAGCCGCGAGGCGTGGCGACGCATAATCAATCTGGGCTTCACCGATGCGTTTCGCGCCCAAAACAGCGCGCCGGAACAATACACATTTTGGGATTTCCAGCGCGGCGCATGGCAACGCAATGACGGCATTCGGATCGACCATTTTCTGCTGTCGCCCCAATGTGCGGACCTACTGGTTGAAACCGGAATAGACAAAGAAGTACGGGGCGGCGAACGCCCCTCGGACCATGTACCCATCTGGGTGAACCTTGCTGCATAAGGGATTGCAATGACACGTAAAATCATCATCGATACCGACCCCGGCCAAGACGATGCCGTGGCAATTTTACTGGCACTTGCCAGCCCTGAGCTTGAGGTTCTGGGCCTGACTTGTGTGGCCGGAAACGTGCCCCTTGCTCTGACCCAGAAGAACGCGCGCATTGTGTGTGAGCTGGCTGGACGCCGTGATATTTCGGTGTTTGCGGGTTGTGACCGACCGCTGGCGCACACGCTGGTAACGGCGGAACATGTGCACGGTAAAACCGGTCTGAACGGCCCTGTTTTGCCTGACCCGACCATGGAACTTCAAGACATGCATGCGGTTGATTTTCTGATTGAAACCTTACGCTCAGAACCTTCGGGAACTGTAACCCTGTGCCCGCTTGGCCCGCTTACAAACATCGCAACAGCGTTTCAGCGCGCCCCCGATATCATCGAACGGGTACAGGAAATTGTGCTAATGGGCGGCGCTTATTTTGAGGTTGGCAACATTACTCCTGCAGCCGAGTTTAACATCTATGTTGATCCGGAAGCTGCTGATATTGTTTTCAAATCTGGTGTGCCCATTGTGGTCATGTCACTGGATGTGACCCACAAAGCGCTGGTAACCAAGGCCCGCAACGCCGCGTTTCGCGGGCTGGGAAATGCCGCCGGAATTGCCGTGGCGCAGATGACCGATTTCTTTGAACGGTTTGACTTGGCCAAGTATGGATCAGACGGCGCACCTTTGCATGACCCTTGTGTGACTGCGTATCTAATCAAGCCGGAATTATTCACCGGACGTTTTATCAATGTCGAGATTGAAACCAAATCCGAACTAACGCGCGGCATGACAGTGGCCGATTGGTGGGGGGTCACGGATCGCGCACCCAATGCGACCTTTATGGGAACTATTGATGCGGACGGCTTTTTTGGCCTTCTGGTCGAACGACTGGCGCGGCTGCCATAATGGCGCTGGCGTTTGATAATTCCTATGCGCGCCTGCCGGAGAAATTTTATACGCGCCAAGATCCGGTGGCAGTTCCTGCGCCGGATCTAGCGGTGTTGAACACGGGCTTGGCCGCTGATTTAGGGCTGGATACAACGGAATTAACAGCCGATATTTTGGCTGGAAATACTGTACCCGAGGGGGCCGCGCCGTTGGCGCAGGCGTATTCAGGTCATCAATTTGGTCACTGGTCCGGACAATTGGGCGACGGGCGCGCAATTTTGTTGGGCGAAGTGATTACGCCTGACAAACAACGCTTTGATATGGTGCTAAAGGGTGCGGGGCGCACGCCTTACAGTCGCGGTGGCGATGGGCGTGCCTGGCTTGGTCCGGTGCTGCGCGAATACCTTGTTAGCGAGGCGATGTTCAGTCTTGGGGTGCCAACCACGCGGGCCTTGGCTGTTGTTACAACAGGCGAAGAAATATTGCGCGAAGACACGTACCCCGGTGCGATTTTAACGCGGATTGCAGCCAGTCACATCAGGGTTGGCACGTTTCAGCATTTTGCGGCAGCCAATGATCTGGAAGCGCTGGAAATTCTGGTGCAGCACGTCATTACCCGCCATTATCCAGACGCTAAAGGCGCGCTTGGCCTGCTTGAGGGTGTGATAAAAGCACAGGCAAATCTGGTCACAAAGTGGATGGGGTTTGGCTTTATTCATGGGGTGATGAACACCGATAACATGACAATTTCCGGCGAAACCATTGATTACGGCCCCTGCGCATTTATGGATGGGTTTGATCCTGAGCAGGTTTTTAGCTCAATCGACCAAATGGGGCGGTACGCATGGGACCAGCAACCGGATATGGCGGCATGGAACCTGACGCAGCTAGCCAGTTGTTTGCTGCCGCTAATTGATAACGAATCCGAGGCGGCGTTAGTCAAAGCGCGCGCAGCTTTAGAACAGTTCAGCGTGATCTATGAAGCCGAGTGGCTGAAGGTTTTTCGCGCCAAGCTGGGACTAGTGCGCGCAGAAGACGGCGACGCATCTTTGATTAACGGCTTGTTAACGCGCATGGCTGCATCAGGTGCTGATTTCACCGCAACGTTTCGCGCGCTTGGCAATGGGACGGCTGGCACCCACATCACCAATCCCGGCGCATGGGACAGCTGGGCGCAGGGCTGGCACGCGCGTCTTGGGCGCGAAACCGGCGATACGGTCGCGGTTATGAATGCGGCCAATCCGGCAATTATTGCGCGAAATTATCTGGTTGAAGATGCGATTTCAGCGGCCCTGACTGGTGATATGGCGCCGTTTTTTCGCCTGAATACAGCGCTGGAAAAGCCGTTTGACGATGTGGCGGAATTTGCGGATTTGCGGGTTATTCCTGAGCCAAGCACAAAGATTTACCAGACGTTTTGCGGCACGTAGGGCTTACAGGCCTCGCTGCGCTCGGGATATTTCAGGCCTCCGGCGGGGATATTTCTGGAACAAAGATGGGCGTTTAGGGATTATCCTTGGTATCTGATTTTGGGAAGTACCATTTATTTCGCCGCACAAATTCAGCAATCATACCCGGCAAGCCCGAACGGTCCCGCCCCCTGAGGTAAGCATAGCCAGCCGAGGCCCCGACAAGGCCGCCACCGGCATTGGTGATCAGGTCCCACATGGTATCTTGCAGGCCGCTTTTTTGCATATTCAGGCCAAAAGAAGCATCCATGAAATATTCAAACACCTCCCACAGGACCCCGATGGATACCGCAAAGGTAAGCCCGATCAACCCCACCGCCCAAGGCGGGGCGGCGTAGCGATTTCCTTCGAACATCAGCAGGGCGATGATGACCCCGACCAGCCCGAAGCCTATGGCGGCACTGGCATGCATTGCCACATCCCACCACCAGAAAATATTATAAAAATCAAAAGCTTCGCCCAGAAATAGGGTTGCGAATAAAAACAGGACTATGGCTGCGAAGAATGCCATGGGCAGGCGCAGATGATAACGGTCTGCCAGCATTGCCGGCACCATTGTTGCTGCCAATGTCAACAGCGCCAGAAAGCCCATGCGCCAGTTAAGTTCATACAGCGCCACGCCACACGCGCACGCCAAGGTGAACCAAACCCCGTAAACCAGCCATGAATGTCCGCGATAAAACATAGGGGGAATATAGCGCCATCAAGCGGGGGGTTCAATTGCGGCCTTGCAATGCACATATAACGGATATGAAACTGGTGACATATAACATGCGAAAGGCCGTTGGGCTGGATTGGCGGCGCGATCCGGGTCGGGTGCTTAACGTGATTAACGGCCTTGGGGCCGATGTGGTTGTTTTGCAGGAGGCCGACCGGAGGCTGGGCGCGCGGCCCAGCGCCATTGGGCGTGCTATGCTAGAGCAGCACAGTGATTTTGTGCCCGCAGATTTATCTGAAAATGATGTTTCGCTTGGTTTTCACGGCAACGCGATTTTGGTGCGGCGCGGGCTGGATGTTACCACCAGCAGGCGTATCCCCCTGCCCGGGCTTGAGCCGCGCGGGGCGGTTTCGGTTGAAATTGGCGGCGCTTTGCGGGTGGTCGGCGTGCATCTGGGGCTGATGCGGCGTCATCGGCAGACGCAGATTGGCGCCCTGACCCAAGCGCTTGATGCAAGTGACGTGCAAATACCGACCGCGATTATGGGTGATTTTAACGAATGGTCGGCCAGTGAGGGACTTGATGGGTTAGCACAAGATTACACCTTGCACGCGCCGGGCCGTTCATTTCATGCGGCCCGCCCGATTGCGACGCTGGACAGGGTCGCGTTGTCGCGTGGCTTAGAGCTGCGCGACGCTGGGGTCGAGGAAGGTTCGCTGGCGCGAATTGCCTCGGATCACCTGCCGGTTTGGGTTACGGTTGAGGTTAAGGCGCTTACCCATTCACCCCAGCCCCCTGCCATGCTAAACAGGCCCGAATTCACACAAAATATTCACTGAGTATTTACGGGGCCTTATGACATTTCTGCAAATTGCATCGCTTTTGATCGTACTAGCCGGAGCCTTTGGCGCGATTAATTATCTGGTTTTCCG
>DAOUQO010000219.1 GCA_030625565.1 Aliiroseovarius sp.
CATCATCGGCATGAAAATTGTGAACTGGCCAAAGCGCACGCCGTGTTTGCGCAGCGCGCCACGCATGTCCTGATCCAGTGCTTTGACTTCGCTTGCCACGTCTGCGCGCGGGGTGATGCCCATTGCCTCGGTCAACTGAAACGCGAAACCGCGCGCCAGCCCTTCAAGGGTTTCGTCGCGGGCCATGGCCAGCATCGGTTCAAACAAAGTCGCGACCTTGCGATCAATAAAATGCTGCAAGCGGCGCATAACTTTTTCAGCAACATCCGCACCTGCCGCATCGTCAACAAAGGCCTGCACACGTGGTTTTAGCGCGTCATCGCCCTTAACCAGTTTACCAACAGCCTGATTGCCCCACATCAGTCCACCTTGTTCGGTGAAATCGATATCGGTGTCGGGCGCGTTATAAAAACGATCGGCGCGCAGGTGGAATTCCGGCGCAAGGGCCGCAATGCTGGCTGCCGACAAGGCCTTGGCCTCGGCTGTGCTTGCGGTTTTATCTGCTTGGAAACGAAACCCTTCAAGGCGACCAATAAATTCGCCCTCCACGTTCACTTCACCTTTGTCATTCACTTCGGCCACCAGGCTCTCCTTCTGCTTCAACCGGCGCAACAAAATCGATGTACGCCGATCGACAAATCTTTTCGTCAAAGCCAGATGTAACGCATCCGACAGGCGATCTTCTATCTCACGTGTGCGCCCGCGCCAATGCTTAACATCACGCAACCAGTTTTTTCGTTGCGCCACATAGGTCCAAGTGCGGATAAAGGCCAGCCGTTTTGATAAAATATCAACATCGCCGTCGGTGCGGTCAATTTTAGCGACCTCAAGCGCGAACCAGTTATTTGATATATGGCCATCTTGATGCAGATCGTTAAATATCCGCATCAGCAGGCTGGCATGTTCGCCCTTTCCAAGGCCGCGAAAATCGGGGATGCGGCAGGTATCCCACAGCAATCGCACCGAGGCAGGATCACTGGCGCGCGCCACAACTTCGCCGTCGCCTGCCATGTATTTCAGCGCCGTCAGGTCATCGGCCTCGCGCGCACGCATCAGCCACTGGTTATCTGTGCCTTGCTGAAGCGACGCTATCAGGTTTTTCAAACCCCCAAATTGCAGATCAGAATTGCGCCAGTTAAGTTTTCTGAGCGGTTCAAAATTGTTATCGACGATGGCCTCGGCGACCTCATGATCCAGATCATAGGCATCGCCCGTAACGCCAAAGGTGCCATTATCCATATAGCGCCCTGCCCGTCCGGCAATTTGCGCCAGCTCGCTGGGGACCAGTGCGCGCATATGGCGGCCATCAAATTTGGTCAGCGATGAAAAAGCAACATGGTCAATATCAAGGTTCAGCCCCATCCCGATCGCGTCAGTAGCAACCAGATAATCAACATCGCCATTTTGGTACAATTCAACCTGCGCGTTGCGGGTGCGCGGGCTAAGCGCGCCAGTAACCACCGCAACCCCGCCCTTTTGGCGGCGCATAAGTTCGGCCAGCGCATACAGGTTTTCCACGGAAAACCCGACAATCGCGCTGCGTTCACGCAGGCGGCTGGTTTTTTTAGGGCCGGAATATGTTAACGTACTGAACCGGTCGCGATGCATGAATTCAGCATAGGGCACCAAGGCCTTGATCGCCCCGCGCATGGTTTCAGCCCCCAAAAACAAGGTTTCAAGATGGCCGCGCGCATGCAACAGGCGGTCGGTAAACACATGGCCGCGTTCCGGGTCAGCACAAAGCTGGATTTCATCAATTGCCAGAAAATCAACGCCCAGCCCCGGGGTCATGGCCTCGACCGTGCAAATCCAGTATTGTACGCGGTCGGGCACAATGCGTTCTTCGCCAGTAATCAGCGCCACCACATTAGGGCCGCGAATAGCAACAATGCGGTCGTATACTTCGCGCGCCAGCAGGCGCAGCGGCAGGCCGATCATGCCAGTGCGATAGCCCAGCATCCGTTCAATCGCGTAATGCGTTTTGCCGGTATTGGTCGGGCCAAGAACAGCCCGAATAATTTTTTCCGCCATGGAATCCCGCTGCCTTAAATCGCCCTGTTTGCCCCTAGTAATGCACCGCTTAGCCGCCCGCCAGTGCCCTGTGCTGCTTGTTTAGCTATCCAAGGTTCCCAAAGCATGTTCAATACGCGCAATCGCCTTGGTTACATCATCCATATTGGGATGAAGCCGCAGGATTTCATGGTAAATCACCAAGGCCTGTTCAAATTTACCTGCGCCTTCCAAAATCAGGCCCAGCCCTGCCATGGCCCCGAAATGGCGGGGTTCTAACGTCAACGCATGCCCCATATCCGCCAGCGAAGGGCCATAAAGACCGGCGTGAAAATAAGCGGTCGCACGCGCATTCCAGCCCTCGGCAAAATTTGGCGCATGATCCACAAGCGCTGTGAAATGTTCAATCGCGGCACTGGTTTCGCCGGCCTCTAATGCAGTCTGGCCACGTTCCAGCAGCAAATCCATACTGGGTGAACCACTGTGGCGCCAAAGCGCGTAAATTTCATCTTCGATAACCTGCCATTCATCTTCTTGGGCTAAACTAAGGGCGGAAAACAACTGATCAAGGCGCGCGCCACCAATAACAGGTTCGCCATTGGCAGGCATAAACGCACCAAGGAAAAGACATATGGCAAGACAAAGGCGGTGTATCATAGCACCAGCATAGAACAGATAATCACCACATCCCATAGCCCGCCTTTTGCAGGCCGCGCCTTCCATCACAATGGCGGCATTTTTACCTTTACGTGGCGAAAGGCTTTGCCAGATGCGCCCATCACGTTAAAGTTGCCGCAAAGGTAAACCAAAGGACACGACATGAGCAAAGTAATCGAAGCAGCCGTGACTGCATTAAACGACAAAATGACCAACGGTTTTGACGGGCTAGCCAAATTTGTGCTGGAAGGCGAAGGCGCGGTTATGGTTGACAGCGACGGCGCGCGCGCAGCAGACGATGACGCCGATGTCACCCTGACCGCGTCCCCCGACAATTTTCAGGCAATGATGGAGGGTGATTTGAACCCGACCACTGCCTTTATGACCGGAAAATTATCGGTTGATGGCGATATGGGGCTGGCAATGAAATTAGGAAGCGCACTGGGATAAAACATGGATAAAGCACCGTTTTTCGATGAAATAGCGCAAGGGCCAGTTGGCGGTCAGGCATTTTGGTCGCAGGCAAGCGACGGCACGCGCCTGCGTCTGGCCCTGTGGCCCGCAGCAGATGGCACACCGAATTTGGGGTGTATCCTGCTGTTTCCCGGGCGCACCGAATATATCGAAAAATACGGGCCGACAGCGGTTGACCTAACCG
>DAOUQO010000273.1 GCA_030625565.1 Aliiroseovarius sp.
TATAGATGCACGGTGGGGTTCAGGGTAATATCGCGCGCCTCGGCCCGTTTGCGCACCACCTGTTTGTGGACCTGGCTTTCGGGGGGCACGTCAATCACCACGTTGCCCTGGATTTGCGCCTGACAGCCCAGCCGCCGCCCGTCAATCAGCCCGCGAATGGATTTGTAACGCTCTTCCGTCGTGTTCCAGTCCGACAGCGCATCTTTGGCCACGGTGACGCCGTGCTTGGGGAATTCGCCATAGGACGGGGTGATCTGGCAGCGCGAACAAATCCCGCGCCCGCCACAAACGCTGTCCAGATCGACACCCAACTGGCGCGCAGCGGTCAGAACCGGAGTGCCCACGGCGAAGTTGCCCCGCTTGCCGGAGGGGGTGAAGATCACCAGAGGATCGGATTTCGCCATGTCGTCGCGCCTGCTTACCTGTTTCCCCTTCCTTATTATCGGGAAGCGGGGTTTGTGCAATGCTCAAGCGCGACAGGGAGGGGGTGGGGAGCGGCAAGGGGTAGGGGTTCCGCATTGTCTATGTGTGTTTTTTTGCCAAGTAGTTGCAGATAGCGCAGGATACATGGACAAGTAATTCAGCATCATCAGAGCTTGGCCGACTATTTTCACTAACGTGCCTTCCATTCTGTGAGGCAAAGCCCCAAAGTTTTTTCAGCGCTTCGTCCAGTGGTTTTGGTAGCGCCAGTCTATCGACCAGCTTTCCGAGCGTGTCTTGTGTGCCGATAATATCTTGAGATATGCATTCTACGGCTGCCATTGCATGAGAAATAGCGCCAGTAATATCGGGTTCGGGGCGGCGGGAAATATCCCTTATTGCTTCATCAATTTCTGACGCGGCATTTTTGCGACCACTTTCATTCAATATGGTGGCGGCATTTTCAGTGGCGATTTGAAATGTTTCTTCACCTCGAAAAATGATTCCTTCATTTGGTGCAAACTGCCAGCCGATACCCGCACCCACAAAATGGGCATTCATGGAATTGGCAAAGTTGACAGCCTCGTTATATCCGTAAGTGTCTTCAATAAATGAGAGCAGGGCTTCGGCTATGTCGTAAACTTTATACCAATCACAATCGAGGATTTCGCGCAAAACCTCATCGTGAATGTTTGGTGTTTCACTCCAGTTATTCGGGTCGGGTGCCGTGAGTAAGATACGGCAAACCACTGACCTGATTTGACTATAATTTGGCCCGCAATCATACGCATTGTGAACGATGGCATAGCGCAACCCATCAGGCGCATCATGTCTTACAGTAATCGGCGGTTCAGTTGTCACAATGTTATGCCGTTTGGAAAAAGTCATTTATGCCTCATTTTTACAGGTAAATGTGTATCTGATGTTACAAGTCTGACATAGCGTGCTAAATCTCACGCACCACCTTCCCCATCAACCTATCACCCCTCATCCAACCAATCCAGTATCACCTGCCGGTCCCCATCCAGCGTCGGCGCTCGCGCATCCTTTAACGTATTATCCATCCCCGAAATCTTGATCGGGTTACCTGCCGCCAGAAACGGTTTGCCGCCATCGGGGGCGGCCATTGCTTTGGCCACGTTCTGGATCGGGCCGCAGGGCACGCCTGCGGCTTCCAGCAGGCCTATCCAGTGTTTCTTTTTCTGCTCCAACGTGACCATTTCGATCATACGTTTCAATATCTTGACGTGTTTGCACCGTGCGGCATTGCTGGCGAAACGTGGGTCATCTAACAGCGGGCCAAGGCCCAAGGCTTCGCACATCCGGCCAAACAACACATCATTGCCCGCCGCGATCACGAACAGCCCGTTTTGGGCGTGGAAGGTTTCAAACGGCGTAATCGACGGGTGCCGTGCGCCGGAGCGTTTGGGCGAGCATCCGGTTTCATTTGTAATCGCAATCGCGTGCTCTAGAATGGCCAGTTGCCCGTCCAGCATCGCCACATCCACCTTGCGGCCCAGCCCCGATTGCACCCGCTCATACAGCGCCGCTGTCACCCCTTGAGCCAAGAACATGCCGCCAACGATGTCACCTACGGATGCGCCAACCCGAACAGGTTCGCGGTTTGCCTCGCCCGTGATCGACATCAGCCCGCTGCGGGCCTGCACCACCATGTCATAGGCGGGCTTCATCGAATCCGGCCCCGTGTGGCCAAAACCCGATACCGCGCCGTAAATCAGGCGGGGATGTTTGGCGTGCAAATCCTCCCAGCCATAGCCCAGCCGTTCCATCACGCCGGGGCGGAAGTTTTCGACCAGAATGTCGGCCTTGGGCAACATCCGTTCAAACAGGGCGCGGTCGGCGTCGTCTTTCAGGTTTAAGGCGATGGATTCCTTACCTCGGTTGATGGCGGCAAAATAGGCGCTTTCACCGCCGCGAAACGGCGGGAAATGGCGGGTGTCGTCGCCAGTGTCGGGATG
>DAOUQO010000264.1 GCA_030625565.1 Aliiroseovarius sp.
CGCATTAGAAAGCACAGCCAAGCCATTGATATTACTTAATTTGCCCTGATCTGTCGCCATACCCAAAGTGGTATATCTTTTAGTGTGTTCAACACTTTCATACCCCTCACGCGCCGCAAGCTGCACATCCGAAACCTTAACATCATTTTGGAAATCCAACCACATTTTACTGCGTGCCGCAGGCCCCGCACCTTCGGGCATAATCCAGATTGGTTCAAGCGGCTGCGGGTTTTCCTTGGCAGCTTTCGGCGCGGCTTTGCGCGTGACTTTTCCACCGGCAGCTTTACCAGCAGCCTTACCGGCCTTGTGCGCATCTTGCAAAACATCAGCCAGCAACATTTCACCCGAAGCAGTACCGGCCGTGGTCACAAAAGCCGCACCATCGGCACCCGTCGGCGGACGCTTGGGGTCGGGGCGAAAGAACGATTGCGCCTCGTCCCACAACAGTTTGCCCGCGCAATGGGACCACAAATGCACCACCGGCGACCAGCCGCCAGACATGGCGACCCCATCACAAGCAATTTCCTCTAACGCGCAGCCTTTGCCAGCCTGTGACGCAACTGAAATGCCCGTGACCTTCTTGGTACCATGCACTTTGGCAATGGCACGCCCCGCCTCGACACGAATGCCAGCGGCCCGCGCGGCACCCGCCAAGGGACCCGTTGCAAAGGGCCGCGCATCAACAATCATCGGCACATCCAGCCCAGCCTGTTTCAGCGCTAGGGCCGTCAGATAAGCATCATCATTATTGGTCACAATCACCGTGCGCGCACCGGGGCTAACCCCCCAGTTCACCACATAATCACGCATCGCAGACGCCAGCATAACACCGGGAATATCATTACCGGGAAAACTTAAAGGCCGCTCGATCGCACCTGTGGCAGTGATGATATGGGCCGCACGAATACGCCACAGGCGATGGCGAATGCGCCCGTCATCAGGCGTGTGATCTGCAACCTGTTCATAACCCAACGCATAGCCGTGGTCATAAATTCCTGCCCCGGCGCAGCGTTTTCGCAGTGTAACATTGTCAGCGGCTTCAAGGGCTTCGACACAGATCTTCACCCATTCATCCGCACAAATACCATCAACAATTCCGCCATCCACCGGCGCACGCCCGCCCCAATGGGCGCTTTGCTCCAGCACCAAAACCTTAACCCCTGTAGCCGCCGCAGCCTTGGCGGCAACAAGCCCGGCAATACCACCACCAATAACCAGCACATCCACATGCGTATATGCGTGTTCGTACTGGTCTGCATCACGCCCCTTGGGGGCCTCCCCCAACCCGGCAGAGCGCCGCACAATCGGCTCAAACACATGTTTCCACGCCGCGCGCGGTGCCATAAATGTCTTGTAATAAAATCCAGCAGGCAAAATGCGCGCTATATAATTATTCACAGCCCCCACATCAAAATCCAGACTGGGCCAATGGTTTTGCGACCGTGCAGACAGGCCTTGAAACAGCTCGGTCGTAGTGGCGCGCTGATCGGGTTCAAACCGCGCACCCTGCCCCAAACCAACCAAAGCGTTCGGCTCTTCCACACCCGAAGCCATAATGCCGCGCGGCCGATGGTATTTAAACGAACGCCCTACCAATGTTGTTCCAGCCCCCAAAAGCGCCGAGGCCAACGTATCCCCTTGAAACCCAACCAAACTCTTACCATTAAACTGAAATTCCAAAGGGGTATTGCGATCAATCAACCGCCCACCATGCTCCAAACGCGCACTCATACCGCTCGCCCTTTCATTTTTCCCAAAATATCCCGGGGGGTGGGTAAAAATACTTGTATTTTCTCCCTTGGGGGCTGGCCCTCATCCGGTCGGATTGCGAAGCAATTCGAAGCTATTTTCATACCCAGCCCTCCCAATCAGGCCGTTTCTTTTTAATCACCGCAACCAATTCCTTGGGGGGGGCAAAAACTTGCGCCGAATAGGTGCCAAACACCTCTAAATTCATCGTATCACGCGCGGCGTGAAACCACTTGCCGCAGCCCGCCGCATGACGCCAGCGCTCAAAATGAACCCCGCGCGGGTTCTTGCGGTGAAACAAATAGCCCTCAAAATCAGCCTCATCCGCGCCAGCCCCTACCCGGGTCAAATGCGCCTCGCCACCGGGGGCCAGCTCGGTCTCATCCGCCATAACGCCGCAATATGGACATTCAAAAATTAGCATTTTTCAGCTCCTGCTTTCAAACATCCGGAATTTTAAAAATTCCGAACAAAATTCTTCGAAGAATTTTACGCTACCAAGGGCAGCTGACAATACATCCATCAATGTGCCACCCCCGCTGCTACGCTTTCATCGATAAAACGCCCCTCGCGGAAACGGTCCAGACCAAAGGCCGCTGCCAGCGGGCCGGGTGCACCATTTGCCACTAATTCCGCCATGGCCCAGCCGGATCCAGGGATGGATTTAAATCCGCCTGTGCCCCAGCCTGCATTGATGAAGCACCCCCCCAGTGGGGTGCGCGAAAG
Organism: Aliiroseovarius sp.; assembly: GCA_030625565.1. Classification (GTDB taxonomy): domain Bacteria; phylum Pseudomonadota; class Alphaproteobacteria; order Rhodobacterales; family Rhodobacteraceae; genus JAAEUB01. The sequence continues at coordinate 2,476 of DAOUQO010000264.1, forward strand.
GATCGGGGATCGGTCGCCGGTCATGTCGACAATCCCGCCCCATTGGCGCATCATTTTCAGGCGTGAAATCATTGGAAATGTTTCAA
>DAOUQO010000088.1 GCA_030625565.1 Aliiroseovarius sp.
AAACATCTGCACAGCCGGCTTTTTACCCGCACCCGAACCAAAAGCCGCAAATCGTTCTTGATTAAGCGCACCAAGTTTAGGCGAAATATGCATCAGTTTTTCAAGGTCGCTACCGCTCAGCCCCTTTGCGATTTTCGCAAGCTGGCCAGCCGCATCCGAAAAAACCGGTTTCGTACCCGCCGGACCTGTGGCCGGTGTTTCATTCAGACGTTTCGCAGGAGAGACAACAACAAGCATATTCAGTCCTCGTTTTCTAAAGCCGCCAGAAAAGCCGCGCCAAAGCGTTCCGCTTTCAATGTACCCATTCCGGGCACCTGTGCCAGTGCATTAATATTGGCAGGTTTACGTTCGGCAATATGGCGCAGGGTTGATTGGGTGCATGACATATATTTTCCACAACCGTCTTGCCCCCGGATCAATGCCGTTTGCGCGGCTTCCAAACGGTCAAAAATCCCGCCTGCATCCCGCCCCGCCAAACCCCGGCGTACAGGGTGCATATGCGGGGTGATCGCCCCCGAAATAATTTCAAGAAATAGCGCACCATAGCGTTCAAGTTTCTTTGCCCCGACCCCACCAATTCCAGCCATTTCATCGAGTGTCGTTGGGCGTTTTTCGGCCATTTCAATCAAGGTGCGATCCGTAAAAACCACATAAGCAGGCACGCGCTGGGCCTCAGCCAAAGCGCGGCGCTTGGCCTTAAGGGCGGATAATAACGGCGCATCTTCATCCGAAACCATGGCTTTCACCGCCGGACGTCGCAGATTTTTTGCCTTTTGCACGGAATCCACGCGCAGCATGACTTCGGCCTCGCCACGCAAAATTGGATGCGCCGTTTGGGTTAGGCGCAGCGCCCCAAACCGGGCGGGGTCCGGACGCAAAAGGTCAAGGCCCATAATTTGGCGAAATATAGCCTGCCATTGGCGGCGGTCGTAATCTTTGCCAACCCCAAAGGTCGGCAACGCATCATGATTGCGTTCAACAACTTTATTGGTGGCCTTCCCAAGTAAGATATCAATCAGGTGGCCCGACCCAAAATATTCATCGGTGCGCAGCACTGCCGACAGCGCCTTCATCACGGCAACGGTGCCGTCAAACAATTCAGGCGGGGTGTCGCAAAGGTCGCATTTCTTGCAAGGCGCAGTTTCAGTTTCGCCAAAATACCCCAGCAGGATCTGGCGGCGGCACCCGTGGGCTTCGGCCAAACCAAGCAGGGCGTTCAGGCGGGCATGATCCGCCATGCGCCTTTCGGGCGGGGCTTGGCCTTCGTCGATTTGGGTGCGGCGCAGGCGAATATCATCAGGGCCAAATAAGGTCAGGGTTTCAGCCGGCGCACCATCGCGTCCGGCGCGACCAATTTCCTGATAATAGGATTCAATTGATTTGGGCAGATCCGCATGGGCGACCCAACGGATATCAGGTTTATCAACCCCCATACCAAAGGCCACGGTGGCGACAACAATCAGGCCGTCTTCTTGCTGGAAACGCCGTTCAACATCGCGCCGTATATGTGGCTCTAACCCAGCGTGATATGCCACGGCCGACAGCCCTTCGGCGGTCAGGGCGTGGGCCAATGTTTCGGTTTTTGCACGGGTGCCACAATAGATAATACCGGGCTGGTCCTTGCGGGCCAATGCGAAATTCAGGATTTGCGCGCGCGGCCCATCCTTGGCGGCAAAGGCCAAGTGAATATTGGGGCGATCAAAACCATGCAAAAAGGTGGTCGGCGCGGCATCGTCAAACAATTTTTCAATGATTTCAACGCGCGTTTCTTCATCTGCCGTGGCCGTAAAGGCGGCAAGCGGCACATTCAAGGCGCGACGCAAATCGCCAATACGCAAATAATCGGGGCGAAAATCATGGCCCCACTGACTAACGCAATGGGCTTCATCGACTGCAATCATAGTGGTATTTACGCGCCTGAGCAGATTCAGTGTTCCGCCCGACGCCAGCCGTTCAGGAGCCATATACAAAAGTTTCAAGCGCCCTTCGTTCAGGGCGGAAAACACAGCGTCAGTTTCTTCGTCGGTGTTACCCGAGGTCAGCGCGCCCGCCTCAACCCCGGCGGCTTGCATGGCGCGAACTTGGTCACGCATCAGGGCAATAAGCGGCGAAATAACCACTGTAACGCCTTCGCGCATAAGCGCAGGAAGCTGAAAACACAGCGATTTACCGGCACCCGTTGGCATAATCGCAAGGGTGTTTTCCCCACGCGTAACGGCCGCCACAATATCGGATTGCCCCGGCAGAAATTCATCAAAACCGAAGGCTGATTTCAGAAGGTCAAGATCGCGGGGCATAGGGCCTGCTTAGTAAAAGGACATCGCATTGTTCGCCAGAATAATCCGCAGGGCAGCAAGGCCAACCAGCGCCACCAGCGGGGCCAGATCCAGCCCACCCATGTTGGGCAAAATCCGCCGGATGCGGGTATATACCGGATCAAGAAGCCGGTTCAGTCCAAACCACAATTGCGAAACCAGCGGCTGGCGCAGGTTCAAAACCTGAAAATTAATCAACCATGACATGATGATATGCGCGATCATGATGAACCAAGCGATATCAAGGATCATCGAAAGTATTTGGTGTAGAGAGCCCATTTCACGTCTTCCTGATTTGTACAGACCCTGACCTAAGCATTACCGCACAAAAGGGCAAGTCTGACGCGAGGTATTGGTTGACGCGACGCACCTGCCCGCCATGGTGCGCTGAATAAGGAGAAAGCCATGTACCCATTTTTTCGCATGTCAAAAGAACTGATAAGTCATCGCAATGCCGGACCATTGGCGGTGGGCGAGGCGCATATCAGCCAGCATATTTGCTGGCCATGGGATCTGGATTTCTGGATGGAACTAAATAACGGCCGCACCCTGACGCTGTTTGATTTGGGGCGCATTCCGCTGGCAAAGCGGTTGGGGCTGATAGGTGCGCTAAAGAAAAACCGCTGGGGGCTGACGGTTGCCGGCGTTTCAATCCGGTATCGCCGCCGGGTGCGCGCCTTTGACCGGCTGGAATTGCGTAGTCGGGTTATTGGCTGGGATCACCGTTTTTTCTATCTTGAACAAAGCATGTGGAGCCGTGGCGAATGCACCAGCCACGCGCTGTATCGCACTGCCGCAACGGATAAAAACGGCATTGTCGACCCAATGCGCGTGACCAAAGCAATGGGGGTAACCGACGCCAGCCCCGACCTGCCGCAATGGGTGCAGGAATGGATCAAGGCCGAAAGTCACCGCCCTTGGCCACCAAAAATGTAACCCCGCGCCAAGTGTTTCCTTGCCCCAAGGCCCGTTTGCCTGTCATACCCGTTTAAAAAACAGGGGAATAACATGTCAGAAGTGAGTGCAAAGAAACGAATTTGGGGATGGTTCTTTTTTGATTGGTCAAGCCAGCCATACAATACCTTGCTGCTAACCTTTATTTTTGGACCATATATTGCCAGTGTTATGGGCGATGGGACCAAGGCGCAAAGCGCGTGGGGGTTTGGAGTTGGTGCGGCCGGGATCGTCATTGCCATACTTGCACCAATTCTGGGCGCAGTTGCGGACAAAAGCGGTAATCGCATCGGTTGGATTTGGTTGTTTTCAGCAATGTATGTGGTCGGTGCGTTTGGGTTGTGGTGGTCTGCACCAGCAACTTTCAACCTGACTTTTGTGTTGCTTTTCTTTGCTATCGGTTTGATCGGCATGGAATTTGCCACAATTTTCACCAACTCGATGTTGCCAGATCTGGGCACCAAAGAAGAGATTGGCAAGATTTCCGGAAGCGGCTGGGCCTTTGGCTATGTCGGCGGTCTGGTCACCCTGATCTTGATGCTTGCGCTGTTTGGCGAAGGTGCCAATGGCAAAACAATGATTGGCATCGACCCGATTTTTGGACTTGATGCAGCCACCCGCGAAGGCACGCGTTTCGTTGGTCCGCTATCGGCGATTTGGTACGTGGTATTCATGATCCCGTTTTTCATGTGGGTAAAAGACCCCAAGCCAAAAACAAAAGTGCCGTTGGAATTGGGCAAAACGCTTGGTGAACTTTGGGGGACAATTAAACGCCTGCCGGAAACGCCCAGCCTGTTTGCCTATCTAGGGTCATCGATGTTTTACCGCGATGCATTGAACGGGATTTATACCTTTGGCGGGATTTACGCGGCGGGTGTGCTTGGCTGGACAATCGAAATCGGAATTTTCGGGATCATTGCCATTATCACCGGTGCAATCTTTGCCTTTATTGGCGGGCGTGCTGACGCAAAATTCGGGCCAAAACCGGTTATCACTGTATCTATCTTTGTCCTGACTGCGTGTTCCATTGGCATTGTGCTTATTTCGCGCGAAACGCTGTTCTTTATGCCGGTTGCCGAAGGCTCATCAATGCCTGATATCGCATTCTACATCATTGGTGCCACTATTGGTGCCGCAGGCGGGGCTGTGCAATCGGCCAGCCGGACAATGATGGTGCGCCAAGCCAATCCTGACCGCATTACCGAGGCTTTCGGTCTGTATGCACTGGCTGGCAAAGCCACGTCGTTCATTGCGCCTATTTCGATTGGTATCGCAACAGCCGCTACTGGAAGTCAGCGCCTTGGCATAACTCCGCTGATCGGGCTTTTTGTATTGGGGCTTATTCTGCTAATGTGGGTCAACCCAGAAGGCAAAGAAAAAAAACCTGCATGATCAGTTCTTTACGCATATTGGCATTGGTGTTGGCGGCATGGCTGCCAACACATACACTTGCCGGCACACCGGCCAAGCAGCTTTTCGGAGCAATGCGCGCAGGGTCGGATCAAACGGCCAGTGCCTATGGCGGTTATGCGGGCGGCTGTCAGGCGGGGGCTGTGCAGTTGCCGGAATCCGGCGAAACATGGCAAGCAATGCGCCTAAGCCGCAACCGTAATTGGGCACAACCTGAAACCATTGCATTTGTGCAACGCCTAAGCCGCAAGGCCGCGTTGCAACCGGGTTGGAGCGGGCTTTACATTGGCGACATGAGCCAACCGCGCGGCGGCCCAATGCTAAGCGGTCACCGCAGCCACCAAACCGGACTGGACGTTGATATCTGGATGCTGCCTGCGGACAACCTAAGCCTAAGCAGGCGCGCGCGTGAAAATCTTTCGTCAATATCGATGCGCCGCGCTGGTGGGGCCTTTGTGAATAATGACTGGACCACAGCGCATATGGAAATTCTGAAAGCCGCCGCCAGCGACAAGGCCGTCGCGCGGATTTTCGTATTCCCCGGGGCCAAGGTCTGGATGTGTGAAAATGCAACCGGCAATCGTGAGTGGCTGCGCAAAATCCGGCCATGGTACGGCCACCATTATCATTTTCATGTACGCCTTGCTTGCCCTACCGACGCACAAGGCTGCACAGACCAAGCCCCGCCACCAGCCGGCGATGGTTGCGACGGGGCGCAAAGCTGGGTCGATGACATCTTGCACCCACCGCCCCCGAACCCGAACGCCACACCCAGCCCGCCACGGGCAGAACTAACACTTGCGGATTTACCAAACCAATGTACTGGCGTTCTTTCCTCACAATAGCGGGCATTATAATTATTAGCCTACCGTTATTGGCGGGAGGGGCTTCTGATATGTTGGCCCGCGAAGTTGGGCGGTATACATGGGCAACCCGCGCCGAACATTTCGGCGGATTTTCCGCAATCGAGCTGGCCGCAGACGGGCAGGGTTTTACGGCCATTTCTGATCGCGGCTGGTTTTCCCAAGGGCAAATCCGGCGCGATACTGCAGGAAAAATTATTAGGGTAGATGCAGGCCCAATGCGCCATCTTATCCCGCCAAATGGTAAATCATGGCGCCGCCTGAAACTTGATAGCGAAGGGCTGGCCATTGCATCTGATGGCAACCTTTTCGTATCGTTTGAAGGCATGCACAGGGTATTTCGCTATCCCAATCTGGGTGAAAATGCCCGCCCCCTGCCCCGCCATCCAGCATTTGATGGATTGCTGGCCAATGGCTCGCTTGAGGCGCTGGCAATCGCGGCCGATGGCACGCTTTATACACTGCCGGAACAATCAGGCCACCTAACGCGGCCCTTTCCAGTTTTCCGGTTTCGCAATGGCGCGTGGAGCCAACCCTTCAGTCTGCCGCGCCTTGATGGCTTTTCCCCAGTCGGCGCGGATTTCGGGCCTGATGGTAAATTGTATCTTTTAGAGCGCCAGTTTCAGTTCGTCCGCGGATTTTCCAATCGGGTGCGACGGTTCACCGTAACCGAACATGGTTTTGAAAACCCTGAACTTATTTTTGAAAGTCATGCCGGAAAATACCACAACCTTGAGGGCCTGTCTGTTTGGCGCACACGTTCAGGCAAAATTCGCCTGACAATGATTTCCGATGACAACTTTTATTTCTTTCAATCAACCGAGATTGTTGAGTTTGAAGTCTTTAAATAACTTGCCATCCAAGATTTCAGGGAGTAAAGACCGCGCGTTCCCGGATGCTCTGGGGGCCGAGTCTCCGACTACCTTGTAAAAACGGAATATATCATGAAACAACTTCTTCCTGGCGTGATTGCCATGGCTGCCATTGTTGTGGCCTCAAATATCCTTGTACAATTTTTGTTACTGGACGGCCTGCTGACATGGGGCGCGTTCACCTATCCGCTTGCCTTTCTGGTGACCGATATCATGAATCGTGTTTACGGTGCCGGACCCGCGCGCAAAGTCGTGTTGATCGGGTTTTTGATTGGTCTGGCTTGTTCACTAATTGGCAGCCAAATCATGCTGGAATACGGCCCCGCAGTATCGTTGCGGATTGCTGTGGGTTCTGGCGTGGCGTTTTTAGTCGCGCAATTGCTGGACATTGCAGTCTTTGACCGTTTGCGCGCAGGCCGCTGGTGGCGCGCGCCTTTGGCATCGACCATTGTAGGGTCAGCCGTGGATACCGCCTTGTTTTTCACCATCGCATTTTCAGCATCAATCACCATTTTTGGTGCCGATGCGGATGGCGCGATTAACTGGGCATGGGATAGCGCGCCATTTTTAACCCAAGGTGCAATGATGCCTTTGTGGGTGTCACTGGCGGTTGCTGACTGGTTGGTTAAGTTGTCCATTGCCCTGCTGGCACTGGTACCATTTCGCATGATTGTGATCCGGCTGTTACCAAAACCTGCCTAATTTGTTTGGAAAACACTAACCGGTTTTAGCTCTGAAATTCTTAAAGGGTCGTCCAATGCGGGCGGCCCTTTTTGTGTTTAACACAGGCCAAAAGGTTTTATGCCTTCGGCAAGGATATTTTTAGCAAGAGGAAGGGGATTTTGGTTTCGGTCTGGGGTCGTTAAGGTGTGGGTATGATTAAGGTGAATGACAACATTATTTTGCAAGATTGGGAGCTGAGCGAGAACTTTACCCGTTCTTCAGGACCTGGTGGGCAAAACGTAAACAAGGTTGCAACTGCGGTTGAGTTACGGTTTGAAGCTGCGCGTTCGCCTGCGCTTACGGGGCCTGTTAAGGCAAGGCTGCGACGAATTGCCGGGCGCAAATGGACCGGAGAAGGTGCGATAGTAATTCGTGCAGAAGGCACACGCAGCCAAGCCCGAAACCGTGAAATTGCAGAACAGCGTCTGGTTGAAATGATCCGGCAGGCGCTGATTGCACCAAAGCGGCGGATTGCCACAAAACCAACACTTGGGTCTAAGCGGCGGCGTCTGGATGCCAAAACACGGCGTAGTCAAGTCAAAGCCCTACGCGGGCGCATATCGGAGGATTAACCATGTCAGACACCAAGGCGTTGTTGGCCCGGCGTGCAAGGCTGTTGGGCCCAAACATGCCCACCTTTTACAATGACCCCGTGCATCTGGTGCGCGGCGAAGGGGCGTGGCTGTGGGATGCAGATGGCACCCGTTATCTTGATTGTTACAACAACGTCGCCCATGTGGGCCACGCGCACCCTAAAGTGGTTGAAGCGATCAGTTCACAAGCGGCTTTGCTAAACACCCATACACGGTATTTGCACGAAGGTATTTTGGATTACGGCGAACGGCTGGTTGCCAAAATGGCGCCAGATCTTAGCACCATGATCATGGTTTGCACCGGATCCGAAGCCAATGATGTTGCCCTGCGGATGGGGCGCGCAGTGACTGGAAAATGTGGGTTTATTGCCACTGACAACACCTATCACGGCAACACGGCGCTGGTTAGCCAGATGTCCAGCCGCAAGGCTCCGATTGGGGGGTATTCCCAAAATGTGAAACTGGTGCCGTCACCTGACAGCTTGCGCCCCTTGGGGGGCTCAGCGCAAGCACAGGCGCGCGCATTCGCCCATCATGTGAGCCGCGCGATCGAGGGTTTTGAAGAAGAAGGCTTTGGTTTTGCTGCACTTATTCTTGATCCATTTTTTGTCAACGAAGGGTTCCCCAAATTGCCGCAGGGGTTTCTTGATCCGGTGATGCAGGTGGTAAAACGTGCCAAAGGACTGGTTATTGCAGATGAGGTACAACCAGGTTTTGGTCGCCTCGGTTCGAATTTTTGGGGGTACGAGCGCGCAGGAATTACGCCCGATATTGTAACCATGGGCAAACCGATGGGCAACGGACACCCGGTTGCCGCCGTGATTGCCCGCCCTGAAATTACCGCAGCCTTTCGAAATGCGTTCGGGTATTTCAACACATTTGGCGGCAACCCTGTTTCTGCTGCGGCTGCGATGGCAGTGCTTGAGGTCATCGAAACCGAGGGCCTGATAGAAAATGCGGCCAATGTTGGTGGCTATCTACAGCAACGCCTGAATGCAATTCGTCACCCCTATATTGGCGAAGTTCGCGGTGCGGGTTTGATGCAGGGCATTGAATTTGTAACCAATGACGTAATGGATGAAGCCGGAGATTTTACTGCAAATGTGGTCGAAGCCATGCGCCAAAAGAACGTGCTGCTTGGGCGAACCGGACGTGGCGGAAACATTTTAAAAATTCGCCCCCCCATGTGTTTCAGTCGTGAACAGGCTGATCAGTTAGTGGATACGCTTGAGGGTATTTTGGCGGATTTGCCTGCATGAACGACCTAAAACAGGCGCTGAAGGCATTCGGCGCACGCAACCCAAAATTCATTACAGAAAGCGAAAATGCGGTCTATCAGGTAATGACTGCCAACGGCAAAGCAGCGCTTAGGCTGCACCGCGACGGGTATCAAAACGCCAAAACCATCTGGTCTGAACTGTGGTGGACCAAAGCATTGGTCAAGGCCGGTATTTCAGTTCCGCTGCCTATGGCAGCAAAGGATGGCACAGATATTGTGACCCTGCCAAGCGGGCGTTTGGCTACAATGGTTAGCTGGGTGTCAGGGCATCCTTTTGGAATATATGGCGCGCCCTTGCCGGGCACTGGGGCCGAACAAAAGGCATTGTTTACGCGCATCGGGCAGGCCGTTGCGCAGCTGCATAATGCAACCGACAAGCTGACGTTCCCAGATGATTTTTATCGCCATTCATGGGACCGCGACGGACTGTTGGGGGACACCCCATTTTGGGGAAAGTTTTGGGAAAACCCGACCTTGTCAAATGACGAATGCGCCATAGTTTTGCGCGCCCGCGCCATTGCCCATGACCGGCTTACAGTGTTTTTGGAAAATGGCGCTGATTTCGGGCTGATCCACGCAGATATTTTGCGCAGTAATACTTATGTGGATGGTGATAGGGTAACGCTGATTGACTTTGATGATGCTGGTTTTGGCTTTCGTATCTATGATCTAGCAACATTAATGAGCCAGAATGAAGGGCTGGAAAATACCCC
>DAOUQO010000090.1 GCA_030625565.1 Aliiroseovarius sp.
AGACCACGGCATGGATGCCCTTAGCGCGGAGGGCGGCAAATGAAACGCCAACCCGAACCCGTACAAGTCATCAAAGAACGCCGCGATGCAGCCCTGAAGGCCTTGGCAAACTCCATTCCCTATGCGGCCTTTTTGGGGATCAATTTTGACCGGCGCGGTGATGAGCTAACGGCGCTTTTGCCGTTCTCGCAAAAGCTGATTGGTAACCCGTTATTGCCGGCCTTGCATGGTGGCGGCACTGCCGCATTTCTTGAGGTCACGGCTATTATCGAACTTGGCTGGGCATTCTTGTGGAATGAAATAGAAAGCGGGCGTATTGACGCTTCCACGCTTACCGTTGAAACCCTGCCAGCCCTGCCAAAGACCATCGATTTCACCGTGGATTATTTGCGTTCCGGCTTGCCACGCGATGCTTATGCACGCGCTTGCGTCACCCGTTCAGGGCGGCGTTATGCCAGTGTTCGGGTCGAGGCATGGCAAGATAATCGCGCGCGACCATATGCGCAGGCTACAGGGCACTTTTTGATGCCAAAACGCGATTCGTGATATAAATTGGACGATCTGGGCCATAAACGCATTGCAAAGATCGCAATTCCAATAGTCTTGGCAAATGTCACAGTGCCAATTCTGGGCGCTGTCGACACTGGTGTTGTCGGGCAATTGGGTCAGGCGGCACCGATCGGTGCGGTCGGCCTTGGGGCTATTTCCTTAACTGCGATTTACTGGATTTTTGGTTTCCTACGTATGGGTACTGTTGGCCTTGCCTCGCAAGCCATCGGGGCCGGCGACAAGGCCGAGCTGTCGGCGCTTTTATCACGTGTGATTTTTCTGGGATTCAGCGCCGGTCTGTTTCTTATTGTCACCCAGAGCTTCCTGATCAACGGTGCATTCTGGCTTTCGCCCGGCTCGACCGAGGTGGAGTCGTTGGCGGAAAATTACATACGTATTCGTGTGTTATCTGCACCGGCCGCGATTGCGCTGTTCGGTATCACTGGCTGGCTGGTGGCGCGCGAACGCACTGGCGCTGTTTTGGCATTGCAGCTTTGGATAAATGGGCTGAATATTGTCTTGGATTTGCTGTTTGTCCTACAATTGAACTGGGGTGTCGACGGGGTTGCTTGGGCGACCTTTATAGCAGAATGGAGCGGCTTCATGCTGGGCATATTCTTGTGCCGGGATGTTTTAAAAATGCCGGGTTGGCACAATGCAGCACGGATATTTGACCGGGTCACCCTAAGGCGCATGGCTGCGGTTAATGTTGATATCTTGATCCGCTCAGCCCTGCTTCAGGCGGTTTTTGTGTCGTTCTTGTTTATTGGCGCGGGGTTTGGTGATGTAACGCTGGCCGCCAACCAGATATTGCTGCAATTTGTTTTTGTGACTTCGTATGCAATGGATGGGGCCACCGCCGCGGTCGAGGTGCTGGTGGGTCGGGCGGTTGGTGCGAAAAACCGTGTGGCCTTGCGCCGCTCGGTAATCCTGACTGGCCAATGGGCGGCAATTATTGTGGTGGTTTGCGGGGTCAGCTTTGGGTTGTTTGGCAGTGCGATTGCAGACATCATGACCACATCCGAAGCGGTGCGCGCGGCCTTTCGAACCTATCTGCCCTATATCATTTTGGCCCCGCTTGTTGGCTGGGTCGCGTGGCTGATGGACGGCATCTTTATCGGGGCAACCCGCACCAAAGATATGCGCAATATGATGGTGCTTTCATCGCTGGTATATCTGGCCGCAATCCTGATTTTAGTGCCGCAATACCAAAACCACGGCCTGTGGGTCGCATTGCTGATTTCGTTCATTGCGCGCGGCATAACGCTTAGTCTGCGGTATCCGGCCTTAGAGCGTTCAGCCGAAGACTAAAGCAGTTCCAGAACGCTTTCGGGTGGCCGACCAATACGGGCTTTGTTGCCGATAAAAACGATGGGGCGTTCGATCAAAATCGGGTTTTCCGCCATCGCTGCAATCAACACTTCGCTATCACTTTCGCGGATAAGTCCAAGTTCTTTGAATGTCTTTTCCCCCCGGCGCATGATTTCAATAGCAGTTAGATCAAGGGCCGTAATCGCGGCGCTAATTTCGGCCTTGGTCGGGGCGTCTTTCAGGTATAGTTTTTGCTGTGGGGTGATCCCGCGTTCTTCAAGCAAGGCCAAGGTTTGGCGTGATTTTGAACAGCGTGGATTGTGCCAGATGGTAACATTGCTCATAGCCATTTTTCCCGATCTGTTCCGACGGCTTCGGATATGTTATCAAACCCGTCGCGTTCCAGTAATGCATCCAGCCCATGCACAATTTCTTCGACTAAGGATAGCCCTTGATAAACCAGTGCTGAATAAAGCTGAACAGCATGTGCGCCGGCAAGGATTTTGGTGTACGCGTCACTGGCTGAACTTATGCCACCGACGCCAATCAGCGGCATGTCTCCATCGGTGATTTTGGAGAGCTGTGCCAAAACCCGAGTGGACTTTTCAAACAATGGAACACCAGAAAGGCCACCTTTTTCACTAGAATTTGCACTTTTCAAACCTTTTCGGTCCAAAGTGGTGTTGGTGGCGATGATGCCATCAGCACCGGAATCGCGCACAGTTTTTGCAATAATTTCAAGTTCTGGCAGGCTTAAGCCCGGCGCAATCTTGACAAAAATTGGAATGGGGCTTTCCAAGCCATCACGTATGTCAGTTACGCGATTTATTATTTCGGACAAAGCATCCGCGCCTTGCAAATCACGCAAGGCTTCGGTGTTGGGCGAGGACACGTTGATTGTGGCAAATTCGATGTGGTTGCCACAGGCCGAAAGCACCTGTGCGAAATCCTGTGTGCGATCAGCGCTGTCTTTGTTGGTGCCAAGATTTAATCCGACCGGAACCCCATTACCCAGCGTGCGGCGGGATAGGTTTTTCGCGGCATTTTTCATGCCTTTATTGTTAAACCCAAAGCGGTTTATAACGGCGCGATCCTCAGGCAACCGAAACAAGCGCGGGGTCGGATTTCCGGGCTGCGGGTGCGGGGTGATTGCACCACATTCGACAAAGCCAAAACCGGCACGACTGAGGCCATCAACAACTTCGCAGTTTTTGTCATATCCTGCCGCTAGCCCAACGGGGTTTGGTAATGCCATGCCGCAAAGCGTGGTCTTAATTCGGGGTGTGGTGATCAGGCCGGACATTGGCACCATACCGATTTTCATGGCCTTCAATGCCATACGATGTGCGCGCTCTGGGTCAAGTTTATGTAAAACTGACAGGCCAAGGCGTTCAACTAGTTTCACACCACACCTTCAGGCAAAATATGCACGCCGTCCTTAAGGGGCATGTCGCGGGTCCAGACCGTATCGGTAAGGGTTAGCGCACGGTAAAGGTGTGGAAAATCGGCACCGCCGCGCGATACCTCCCAGCGTAGGTCATTGCCAAGATTATCGGTTTCTACCGCAGTTAAAACCAGCCCCTTTGCATTAGCGAAATGCTTGGCGGCGGTTTCCCCAACCTGCGCGGCTGTGGAAAAGTGGATATAGCCATCGGCCATATCAATCGGCGCGCCATTGGTCTGCCCATTTGTGCGCAGCTCGTCCCATTCGTGGGCGTGAAAAATTTTATAAATCAGCATGGGCCTGACATGGCGCGCGGGTTGCGCAACGTCAAGGGGCGTGGGCTGAATGCATGTGAAAATGGCAGGTTTTCGGCTTTGACTCGCGGGCGCGTTTGCGGCAATCTGTCGCGATACACACCAACAAGGGGGTCCCAATGATTAACCGGATATTCACGTCAGTCGCAGCACTGGCGCTTACATCGGGAATGGCAGCAGCGGATTACACGCTGACCATTCTGCACACCAATGATTTCCACGCGCGCTTTGAGCCAATCAGCAAATATGATTCACCGTGCTCAGCCGAGGATAACACCGAAGGCAAATGCTTTGGCGGCACCGCCCGTTTGGTCACGGCAATTGAGGCGGCGCGCGCACGCTCGAACAACTCAATCCTGGTTTCCGGCGGCGATCAATTCCAAGGCACGCTGTTTTATACATATTACAAGGGCGCGCTGGCGGCCGAAATGATGAACAAACTGGGATACGACGCGATGACCGTGGGCAACCACGAATTCGACGATGGCCCAGAGGTTCTGCGCGGGTTCATGGATGCGGTGGATTTTCCGGTTCTGATGTCAAATGCTGATTTTTCAGGCGAACCTTTGCTGGCGGACAAGCTGGCCAAGTCGACAATTATTGAACGTGGCGGTGAAAAACTGGGCCTGATCGGCGCAACGCCGGTAAGCACAGACGAGTTGGCCAGCCCTGGCCCCAACATCACGTTTACAGATCCGGTTGGCGCAATTCAGGCCGAGGTTGATCGCCTGACAGCGATGGGCGTGAATAAAATCATCGTACTTAGCCACCTTGGATACGCCGAAGACCAACGGGTTGCGGCCAACACAACCGGTGTTGATGTGATCGTTGGTGGGCATACCAACACATTGCTGTCCAATACTAATGAACGCGCGGTTGGCCCTTATCCAACAGTTGTTGGTGATACGCAGATCTTGTCCGCCTATGCCTATGGTAAATATCTGGGCGAATTGAACGTAACCTTTGATGATGACGGCAACATTGTTTCTGCAGTGGGCGAGCCAATTGTCATGGACGGCGCAGTTGCCGAAGATGAAGGAACCGTTGGGCGCATTGCCGAAGCCGCAATTCCGTTGGAAGAAATCCGCACTCTCGTAGTTGCCTCAGCCGGTGATATGATTGACGGGGATCGCGGTTCTTGCCGCGCTGTTGAATGTGCCATGGGTAATCTGATTGCAGATGCAATGCTGGCGCGTGTTGCTGATCAAGGCATTGAAATCGCTATTCAAAACGGTGGCGGTATCCGGTCTTCGATTGATGCAGGCGATGTAACGATGGGCGAAGTACTAACAGTGTTGCCGTTCCAGAACACGCTTTCGACCTTCTTTGTGACAGGCGCAACCATTGTTGCGGCGCTTGAAAATGGCGTAAGCCAGCACGCTGATGGTGCCGGTCGTTTCCCGCAGGTTGGGGGTATGAGCTATACTTTTGATGTCTCGCTAGAGCCGGGAAGCCGGATTAGCGACGTCATGGTTGGCGGCGCGCCGATTGATCTGGGCAAAACATACGGCGTTGTGTCTAACAATTATGTGCGTAATGGTGGCGATGGATATAAAATGTTCCGCGACGCTGAAAATGCGTATGATTTTGGCCCTGATGTGGCTGATGTTCTTGCCGAATATATGGCTGCTATGGGTCCGGTTTCGCCGTACCTTGATGGTCGTATCACAATGAAATAATCCCCTTTGGGAATATGTGATCTGGGCGTGGCTTCGGCTGCGCCCTTTTCGTTCGTGGCGCTATTAAAATGAGTGGCTGCGCCACGCTTTATACTTGATTGAGGCCTAGGTCTGGTGTTCTTCTTGCCCCAGAAAGAGGGGCGATCATGGTAGTGTTTTCAGGGCCGGAAATATGCAGTAAGTCAGCGGTTGAGGTTGTCAGGTTGCTGCGCGCGGGCGAGGTCAGCCCCAGCGAGCTTATCAACGCATCCCTGGCGCGGATTGCTGCGGTTGACCCGCAGGTAAACGCAGTGCCAACGTTGTGCGAAGACCGCGCGCGCAAGGCTGCGATGAATATATCAGCGGCCAACAGCCATCCCGGCTGGTTGGCTGGGCTTCCTATTGGAATTAAGGATTTATCATCGGTTAAAGGCGTGCGAACCACCTTTGGCAGTAAGGGGTTGGCTGATTTCATTCCTGATGTCTCAGACCCCTTGGTTCAACATCTTGAAATGCGCGGCGCTGTGGTTTTAGGCAAAACCAACACACCTGAAATGGGCGCAGGTGGCAACACTTTTAACGACGTGTTTGGCCCGACATTCAATGCGTGGGACACGTCCCTTAACGCAGGTGGATCATCCGGCGGGGCGGCGGTGTCGCTGGCCACGGGCGAATTCTGGTTGGCGCACGGCTCAGACCACGGCGGCAGTCTACGCACGCCCGCTGCCTATAATGGCATTGTCGGTTTGCGCCCTTCGCCCGGCCGCGCTGGTGGCGGCTCGGCCGATGCTGGATTTATCATTGAGGGCGTGCAAGGCCCAATGGCGCGTTCTGTCGCTGATTGCGCCTTGTTTCTGGATGCAATGGTCGGGTTTGATGCACGTTCGCCAATTTCATACCCCGCACCCGATGCCAGTTTCCAAGATGCAGTGGCGCAGGCAACCCCGAAGGTCAGAATTGCATTCGCACCTGATTTAGGTGGCTTTTCACCGGTGGACGCTGAAATGGATATCGCCTTGCGCGCAGGTTTGGCCAAGGTCGAAGCTGCAGGCGCCATCGTCGAAGAAACCTGTCCGGATTTACCGGAACTTGAACGTACCTATCATACTTTGCGCGGCATAATGTGGGCAACAATGGCGCGGCGAATGCCTGAAGATATATCGGGCCATTATAAGGAAACACTGGCCGAAAATACCCGCTTTGGGCAAGCCTTAACCATCGATGATATCACCGATGCCAACCTTGACCGGTCAACTATTTATGCCAATATGGTTGCGCTTTTTGGTGATTTCGACGTGCTTGCCTGCCCTGTTGTCGGCTGCATGCCGCATAAGCAATCCGAAGAATGGGTGCGTGAAATTGGCGGGGTAAATCACCCCGGATACATGGATTGGCTGCGCTTTGCATTTTTGTCGACCACCACGGGATTGCCGGCGATGTCGGTGCCGTTGGGCCTTGGTCCGCGGGGTTTGCCGGTGGGGCTACAACTGATCGGTCCACCACGCGGCGAAGCAAAGCTGCTGGCAGTGGCACGCGCGGTTGAAATGGCAATGGGTGGACCGCTTGGGCCGATTGATGCGAACATAGTAGGGCGTAAAAATGTATAAACAAAACCACTTGGCGGCCAAACTGGCGGCTGCGGCAGATACAATGCCGGACGCCCTGTTTCTGGAAGACCACACCACAGGCGTGCGCCTGACACATGGTCAATTATGGGCTAAAGCCGAACAAATGGCGGCCGCCTTGGTGCGCCTTGGTCTGAAAACTGGCGACAGGGTCGCGGTGCAGGCGGATAAATCCGTTGCTATGCTTGAACTGTATTTGGGTGTTGTTTTGGCCGGTGGTGTTTTTCTGCCGCTGAACACGGCCTATGTGGCCGGCGAACTGGCCTATTTTCTGGGCGATGCAAAACCACATATTTTTGTGTGTGATCCTGCAAATCTTGCGGATCTACGCGTGGTTGCCGATGGGGCTGGGGTTGGGCATGTATTAACGCTTGGCGCTGCGGGGGGCACGTTGGTTGATGCGCAAAATTACGAGTCTGCGGGCTTTGATGCAGTGACGCGTTCAGCGGAAGATCTGGGCGCAATTTTGTACACTTCTGGCACGACTGGGCGTTCAAAGGGGGCGATGCTAAGCCACGGGGCGCTGGCCTCAAACAGCGAAGTCCTTAAGAATTATTGGCGTTTTACGGCAGATGATGTGTTGATTCACGCGCTGCCGATTTACCACACACACGGCTTGTTCGTGGCGACAAATATCACCTTGATGGCAGGCGCATCCTGTATTTTCATGAGCAAATTCAACGCGCAAGATGTGTTGTCGGCAATGCCGCGTGCGACATCAATGATGGGGGTTCCGACCTTTTATGTGCGTTTGCTGGGGGAAGGGGGCTTGGGCCGCGCCTCTAAAAATATGCGTTTGTTTATTTCGGGGTCTGCGCCTTTGCTGTCTGAAACCCATGATCAGTGGCGTGCAGCGACAGGCCACGATATTTTGGAACGTTACGGGATGACCGAAACAAATATGAACACCTCAAACCCTTATGACGGCGAAAGGCGGCCCGGTACGGTTGGGTTCCCATTGCCGGGAATCCAGGTGAAAATTTGCGCGGCTACGACAGGTGAAACGCTGCCGGACGGCGAAATTGGGGTGCTGGAAGTGCGCGGGCCAAATGTATTTTTGGGGTATTGGCAGATGCCTGAAAAAACCGCAGAAGAGCTGCGCGATGACGGGTTTTTCATTACTGGTGATTTGGCAAAAATTGATGCGGATGGCTATGTGCATATCGTCGGGCGCGGTAAGGATTTGATCATTACAGGCGGCTTTAACGTGTACCCCAAAGAAGTTGAAGGCGCGATTGATGCGCTGCCCGGGGTGGTGGAAAGCGCTGTAATCGGGGTGAAACACGCCGATTTTGGCGAAGGTGTCGTGGCCATTGTTGTGCTCGAGGCCGGTGCAAATATAACCCAATCCGACGTATTGGCAGGCCTTGCCGGTCAGTTGGCCAAATTCAAACAGCCCAAGCGTGTGATTTTTGTTGATGCCTTGGTGCGTAATACCATGGGCAAGGTCCAGAAAAACCTGATGCGGGCCGAATATGTCGATATTTTAAGTTAGGAACGCAGTATGAAATTGCAAAATCCAAATTTTTCAGCACCTGATGATGCCATAATGCGCCGTGCGCAAAAGCCGGTGATTGCCTATCCTCCTGACGCACTTTCGCAGCCTGATTTAGGCCTGTATGGGCGTGCGCGGGCCGGGGCGGTGAAGGTGTCTGAAACCCTTGTTCCGCCCCGTGATGCCAGAACGTTTAGCGCCCCTGCCGGTCATTTTTTTCGCATAAGTTGCGTTGAGGGCGCGCAGGTCGGGGATTTGAACCTGTGGAATGCCAATAATCTGGAAGAACGGTTTTACGCGGGCAAAACCCGCGCGCTTCACGGCACGCATCTATCAACAGGCGACCGGATGTGGTCGTCTTTCCCCAGTCTTCGTGCGATGGCAACCATCACCGCCGATACATTGGACTGGTACGGGTTTGATGGCGATGGGGGGTCTGTCCATGACGTGATTGGCACGCGGTGTGACCCATATACGCATGCCTTGTTAAACGGTGAGAACTATCATTATTGCTGCCACTCAAACCTAACGCGGGCGCTGGTTGATGCGGCTGGATTTGAAGGTAGCGAAGCCTTGGTGCATGACGTTTTGAACGTCTTTATGTGTACTGGATTTACCCGGGACACTGGGCAATATTTCATGAAGGCCAGTCCGGTTCGCCCCGGTGATTACCTTGAATTTTTCGCGGAAATTGACCTTTTAGGCGGACTTTCTGCCTGCCCCGGCGGGGATTGTTCATCAGAACACAGTTCGGACAAAGCCGCGTGTCATCCGCTGTTGGTTGAGGTGTTCCAGCCCGCCAAGGGCGCGCTTGAGGGCTGGAAATCACCGGAACTAAACGCCTATGACGGCACGCATGGGGTCAGCTAAAGGCTGCCTCAAGCGCGATTTCAACCATGTCGCCAAAGCTTTGCTCGCGTTCGCTTGAAGGCAGGGCCTCGCCTGTGATCAGGTGGTCGGAAAC
>DAOUQO010000151.1 GCA_030625565.1 Aliiroseovarius sp.
ACCTACAGGCCCGATCATCGCCAGCGAACATTTTTCGCCGTATGCATCCAGCAATTTTGCAGCACCTTCAATGTTTCCCAATCCCATATAGGGGCTGGCATCGTCAAAGGTAATGCTGCCGTCTTTGGCAAAATGAATGACAACCCAGTCATCGGACTGACCGGTCAGGGTGAGTGTTGCAATCTCGCTTTGGCCCATTGCAATTGCAAATGTGCCGCCGGAATTTGCCTCTTTTACACCACCGGTCAGGGGGCTTTTACAGCCAACACTGATCCGATTGGCGTTTGAGAAATTAGTGCCGGCAAATGGCCCTGCAGAGAAAATCAAAGGGTTATCCGGCCCCAGTGCATCAACCTTGGCCACGCCGCCTTCCAGCAGGGTTTTGGCGATTAAATAGCGCCCAGCTTTGGCAAGTTCCGCCCCCTCAACAGGTAATGTTGCGATATTGCGGTCATTAAGGTCGATTGTGATGGATGTGCGCAAGGTATGTCCCTTTTCAGATTGTGCCATGCTAGGTGCCGTTTTCCGGAATTTTTAAAAATTCCGGACCGGAAAATTCGAATTTTCCGGCTTTATTCGTCGTTTTGGTATTCCTCCAATGGCGGGCAGGTGCAGACCAGATTTCGGTCTCCGTATACGTTATCAATACGGTTCACCGGTGGCCAGTATTTATCGACCCGGAAGGCACCGACCGGAAAACAGCCCTGTTTGCGTGAATAAGGCCGATCCCAGTCGCCAACCAGATCTGCGGTGGTGTGGGGGGCATTTTTCAGCGGGTTATTGTCGCGATCAATGCGGCCTTCTTCGATGTCACGAATTTCTTCGCGGATCGCCAGCATGGCGTTGCAGAAACGATCCAGTTCAGCCTTGGTTTCGGATTCTGTTGGCTCGATCATCAAGGTTCCCGGCACTGGCCAGCTCATGGTCGGGGCGTGAAAACCGTTATCCATCAGGCGCTTGGCGATATCTTCAACTGTAACACCCGCGCTGTCCGCATAGGGGCGGGTATCCAGAATACATTCGTGTGCGACGCGCCCGCCAGGGCCGGTAAACAACACCTCATAGGCGCCTTTCAGACGTCCGGCGATATAGTTCGCGTTTAAAATGGCCACGCGGGTTGCTTGGGTCAGGCCTTCGCCGCCCATCAACAAAATATAGGCCCACGATATTGGCAGCACTGATGCCGACCCGAAAGGAGCCGCCGAAACAGCGCCTGCGCCACCAGCCAAGGCATTGCCCGGCAGGTGTGGGATCAGGTGTTTTCCAACGCCAATCGGGCCAACACCCGGCCCGCCGCCGCCATGAGGAATTGCAAAGGTTTTATGCAGGTTCAAATGGCTGACATCACCGCCGATTTTGCCCAGCTCAACCAGCCCGACCATGGCGTTCATATTCGCCCCGTCAATATAGACCTGCCCGCCGTGATCATGGGTGATCTGGCAAACTTCGCGCACGGTTTCTTCAAACACGCCATGGGTGGATGGATAGGTGATCATGCAGGCGGCCAGATTGGCCCCCGCAGCGCTGGCTTTGGCGCGAAAATCGTCAAGGTCGATGTCGCCGTTATCAGCAGATTTCACCACCACAACCTTCATCCCGACCATGGTGGCCGAAGCGGGGTTCGTGCCGTGCGCCGACATTGGAATAAGGCAGATATTGCGATCCATATCGCCATTTGCGCGGTGATAGCTGGCAATCGCCAGTAATCCGGCATATTCGCCTTGCGCGCCAGAATTTGGCTGCAACGAAACAGCATCATAGCCGGTGATCTGGCACAGCTTGTCTTCAAGGTCTGTGATCAAATCCTGATAACCTTGGGTCTGGTCAACAGGCGCCAGCGGGTGGATCATCGAAAATTCGCGCCAGCTTACGGGCATCATTTCGGCGGCTGAATTCAGCTTCATTGTGCATGATCCAAGCGGGATCATCGCGCGGTCCAGCGCCAGATCGCGATCTGACAGGCGGCGCATGTAACGCATCATTTCGGTCTCGGCCCGGTTCATGTGAAATACCGGATGGGTCAGGTATGTGCTTTGGCGCAGCATGTGGTTGGGAAAACGGTATTCAGGGGCAAAATCACTGTCGGTTTGTGTGATACCGAAAGCGCGCCAAACCCCTTCGATGACGGCAGTGCGCGTGGCTTCATCCAAGGTGATACCAAGTTGGGTTTCACCAATAGGGCGCAGGTTGATACCTTCGGCCAAAGCGGCGTCCAGAATGGTTTTTTGCGCGTCACCAACGTTAACTGTGATCGTGTCAAAGAATGCCTCAGGTGTCACGTCAAAGCCTGCGGCTTCAAGCCCCTTGGCCAGCCGAACGGTTTTTCGGTGGATGCGCTGCGCGATTGCCTTCAGACCTTCGGGGCCGTGAAAAACCCCGTAAAATCCGGCCATTACCGCCAAAAGCGCCTGTGCAGTACAGACATTTGATGTGGCCTTTTCGCGCCGGATATGTTGTTCGCGCGCTTGCAGGGACAGGCGATATGCCGGCTGTCCGTGGGTGTCGATTGACACGCCAACAATGCGTCCGGGCATGGCGCGTTTATGCTTGTCTGTGGTGGCCATATAGGCGGCGTGCGGCCCACCATTACCCATGGGCACACCGAACCGCTGTACGGATCCAACGGCAATGTCTGCCCCCATCGCGCCGGGCTCTTTCAAGATGGTCAGGGCCAGCGGGTCGGCCGCAATAATGCCGATGGCTTTATTGGCGTGCAGTGCTGTCAGGTCATCCGTGAAATCGCGCACAACGCCGCATGTGCCGGGGTATTGAAAGATTGCGCCAAACACCTGGGCAGGGTCCAGATCCGCCGCTGGGTCGCCGATAACCAGCTTGATTCCCAAGGGGGCTGCGCGGGTTTGCATTACTGCAATATTTTGCGTGTGGCAATTTTCATCAATGAAAAATGCCTTGGCTTTCGATTTGGAAACGCGCTGGGCCATGGTCATGGCTTCGGCGCAGGCGGTGGCTTCGTCCAGCAGCGATGCGTTGGCAATATCCATGCCTGTCAGGTCGGAAATCATGGTCTGGAAATTCAACAAAGCCTCAAGCCGGCCTTGGCTGATTTCTGGCTGATACGGCGTATAGGCCGTGTACCATGCAGGATTTTCCAGAATATTGCGCTGAATAACCGGAGGCGTCACCGTCCCATGATACCCTTGCCCCAAAAGCGACCGCATCACTTTGTTTTTGCCAGCGACCACACGCATATTATGCAGCATTTCACGTTCGGATTGCGCACGCCCCCAATCAAGCGGTTCCGCCCTGCGAATTGATGCCGGAACAGTCTGATCAATCAAGGTGGCAAGGTCAGGCGCGCCGACGACCTTCAGCATCTCGGCCATTTCTGTGGGCGAGGGGCCAATATGGCGGCGGTTGGCAAAGTCATAGGGCAGATAGCCGGTCGGGGTGAAGGGCATGAAAATCTCCGAATCTGATGGGGCGCGCCAGAATTCTGACACCCAAGGCAAAGTTGACTAGCCGATAAATGCCTTATAGGCGGCTTCGTCCATGTATTCTTCCATTGGTGCAAGGTCCGCAGGTTTCAGGCGGAAAAACCAGCCGTCGCCTTCTGCGTCGTCGTTTATTTTTCCGGGCTCGTCCACAATGGCGGCGTTGATTTCCAGCACTTCGCCGTCCAGCGGGGCCAGAATATCGGATGCTGCCTTGACGCTTTCGATTACTACGACTTCGTCGTCTTTGGCCATCTCGTCGCCTTCTTCAGGCAGCTCAATAAAGACGATATCGCCCAGCTGTTCGGCGGCATGCGCGGTAATGCCAATTACAACGCTGCCGTCGTCTTCGGTGCGGATCCATTCGTGTTCTTCGGTATATTTCATGTGGGTTCTCCTGTCAGATTATCGTTTGTAAGTGGATGGGCGGAACGGCATATCGGCAACCTGCACCGGCAGGCGTTTACCGCGTACTTCGCCGTAAATTTCGGTGCCTGTCGTCGCAAATTCTGTTGCGACATAGCCCATGGAAACCGGGGTTTCCAGTGTCGGCCCAAAGGCGCCTGATGTCACGATGCCAATTGGTTCGCCACCGGTATCATCGGCAAAAAGTGCTGTGCCAGCCCGCATTGGTGCGCGCGTTCCGGGCAACAGGCCGACGCGTCGCCGCGCCGGTGCTGCCGCATCAAATTCGGCCAAAATCCGTTTAGCGCCAGGAAAACCACCTGCGCGTGCACCACCTGTGCGGCGTGCCTTTTGTACGGCCCATTCAAGGGCGGCCTCAACGGGGCTGGTGGTTGTGTCAATGTCGTTTCCATACAGGCACAATCCGGCTTCTAGGCGCAGACTGTCACGCGCGCCAAGGCCAATTGCCTCGACCAAATCCAGTGCTAAAAGCGCGCTGGCAAGGGCTTCGGCCTGATCGTTAGTTACGGAAATTTCATAGCCATCTTCGCCGGTATAGCCAGACCGTGAAATCCAGAGTTCGCCAAAATCGCTGGCCATAACCGCCACATCCATGAATTTCATGTTCGCGGCATTCGGCACAAGGCTTGCCAGTGCTGCTTCGGCTGCGGGGCCTTGCAGGGCCAGCAGGGCGCGGTCGGTTATTTCTTCGACATCACAGTCGGTAAGGTTCGCGCGCATATGGGCGATGTCGGCGTCTTTGCAGGCTGCATTGACGACCACAAACAGGTGGTCGCTGCGATTGGCAACCATTAAATCATCCAGAATTCCGCCATCCTCGGCGGTGAAAAATGCATACCGCTGGCGGCCTTCACCAAGGGCGGCCAAGGCCTGTGGCACCAGACGTTCCAGTGACAGCGCCGGGTTTTCACCGCGCAAAATCACCTGTCCCATATGGCTGACATCAAACAAACCGGCGCTGGCGCGGGTGTGCAGGTGTTCTTTCATGACGCCCAATTTATATTGCACCGGCATTTCGTAGCCGGCAAAGGGCACCATTTTTGCGCCTATGCGAACATGCAAATCAAACAGGGCCGTGCGTTTTAGATCGCTCATGCGTTTCTCCAATATTTCAACCAGAGCAACAGGCCCGGCATCGGTTTCAGGGCGTGTGCCCCGTTCGATGCCCCCTCTGTCCGATTGCCTGAGATCGCTATCCCTTCGGCGGACGCAATGCGCCTCTCTCCAGAGTCTATATACCGCAGCGGTCCGTCTGCCTGAGAGTTTACCGGGGCGGTTGCTCCTTCGGCACCGGCCTGCCATGAATGGTGCCGGATTCTCCCGTTGCGATGGCGTAATATTATCGCACAGATTTAAGGCTGGCAAGCCAAGTATTCAATTGTATGCAACGAAAAGGGAAGTACATGGCAGACAGGATGACGGGCAGGTTTTTCTTTGGCTATGGATCATTGGTTAACAGGGATACGCATGATTACGCGCAGGCCCAAAAGGCCCGTGCCACTGGTTGGCGGCGTGCCTGGCGCGCCACCCCGCTGCGCGCGCTTTGTTATCTTACTGCAATGCGCTCTGATGATGATTATATCGAAGGCCTGATTGCCGCGCCGGACGGTGATGACTGGGCGGCTTTGGATCTGCGCGAACGGGGATATGCGCGCGTTGATGCGACCCATCAGGTGACATTCGAAGGCCCGCGCCCGCGCGATCTGGTGATCTATGCCTTTCCTGACGGGGACCATTCAGAGCCAACGGATGAAAGCCATATTTTGCTTAGTTATCTTGATGTTGTCGTGCAGGGGTATCTGCGCGAATTTGGCCCCCAAGGCGTGCAGCATTTCTTTGAAACCACCGATGGCTGGCATGCGCCGAT
>DAOUQO010000142.1 GCA_030625565.1 Aliiroseovarius sp.
CGCGACACCGTCGCATTGGTGCTGGGCGAAGAAATGACACAGGCAGACGCCGCGCGCGTGCTGGATATATCCGAAGGCACCATTGCGTGGCGCATGTCCGAAGTGAAAAAATGCCTGCGGGCAATACATGAAAAGGAGGCAGAGGCATGAGCGACGATTTTGACGACCTGAACAAGCTGGCTGACGCCCTGAAATCCGCGCCAGCCGCGCCTGATAGCACACGAAAAACGGCCAATATTGCCGCCGCGATGGACAATTTCGACCAAATCGAAAAAAACTTCCAAGGATCCAGCGCCGAGCCGCGTCCTACTCTTGAAACACCCCGCACCGGGGCGTTCTTTTTTGGAGTAGCAAAAATGTTGGACACACTTACATCCCGCGCCGCCATGGCCACCACCACTGCAATTGTCGCTGTCGGGTTCACCTTTTACGTGGTCATGCCGCAAATGGATGCACGCCAAGGGCTGAAAATTTCCACACCCGAAATAACGACAGCCCACCCAGTGCCGCGCCCTGAACCGACACCCGTTCTTGTTCCGGCACCCGAACCCGAAGGCATTATCATGCCACGCGTTGAAGAAATGCCAGCCGATGATGGTCGCGCCCTTGCCGGGCTTGCGGCGGCCGAACCAGCGCCTGCCGACATGATGATCACAAGCGCACCAGCCGTCCGAAGCATCGTCGCGCAAGATGGGTTTGCCAGCTATTCAGACCAAGCAATACCGGCCACCCCCGACACCGAAGCCTTCGCCAATGAAGAAGCCAACCCATTGAAAATAACCACCGAAGAACCTGTTTCAACCTTCTCAATCGATGTGGATACAGCCGCCTATTCAGTGGTCCGTTCGTCGCTAATGCGCGGCATGTTACCGCCCGAGGCCGCCGTGCGGATTGAGGAAATGGTCAATTATTTCCCCTATAGATATGCCGGCCCCGAAGGCGAACACCCGTTCCAGCCTACGGTTTCAGTCATGGACACGCCGTGGAACGATGGCACCCAACTGGTGCATATTGCGATCCAAGGTGAAATGCCCGCAATTGCAGACCGCCCAGCCCTTAATCTGGTGTTTCTGATTGACACGTCAGGATCGATGGCAAGCACCAACAAACTGCCGCTGCTTAAGCAGTCTTTCCGCCTGATGCTGTCGCAATTGCGCCCCGAAGACCAGATTTCAATCGTCACTTATGCAGGGTCCGCAGGCCAGGTTCTGGAACCGACATCGGCCAGTGAAACAGGCGCAATAATGGACGCCTTAAACCAGCTGGATGCCGGGGGCAGCACTGCTGGCCAAGCAGGCTTGCAACAGGCCTATTCCGTTGCCGAAGCCATGTCGGAAGACGGCGAAGTCAGCCGGATAATTCTGGCCACAGACGGGGATTTCAACGTTGGAATTTCTAATCCTGACGCTCTGAAAGATTACATTTCAGACAAGCGCGACACCGGTGTTTACCTCAGCGTGCTGGGCTTTGGTCGTGGCAATCTGGATGATGCAACCATGCAGGCGCTGGCGCAAAACGGCAACGGCACCGCATCTTATATCGACACCCTGTCCGAGGCCCAGAAAGTGCTGGTTGACCAACTTTCCGGCGCACTTTTCCCCATTGCCAATGACGTGAAAATTCAGGTGGAATTCAACCCTGCTATGATCGCGGAATACCGCCTGATTGGCTATGAAACCCGCGCGCTTGCCCGCGAAGATTTCAACAATGATTTGGTTGATGCCGGTGAAATTGGCGCGGGCCATTCAGTGACCGCAATTTATGAAATCACCCCGGTTGGGTCAGACGCAATTATGAGCGACGCGCTGCGCTATCAGGCCGCACCTGCAAGTGACGGATCGGGTGAACTTGGGTTCCTTAAACTGCGCTATAAAACCCCTGGCGAAGACATATCGACCTTGATTGAGGTGCCGATTGTGTCGGGCATGGGCGCGGCCAGCGAAGATGCCCGCTTTGCCACAGCAATCGCCGGATTTGGGCAATTATTGCGCGAAAACAAATACTTGAATGGCTGGAGCTATGCCGATGCGATTGCACTGGCCCAAACAAACAAAGGCGAAGACGCGTTCGGTTACCGCGCCGAGGCCGTGACCCTGATGCGTCTGGCACAATCGCTAAGCGGCGAATAACCGAAAGGACTGCGCCCACCTTAATGGGGGGCGCGGCTTTATGGTTTTGGGCGGACACAGGTTCGCCCTTGACCGCTTTTACTTTACCAAATAACTAGGATTTAGCTGCCCCGTTCGGGGTGGCGACATTCTCAGGGCGGGGCGAAACTCCCCACCGGCGGTTAAAGCCCGCGAGCGCGCGCGTCCCTAACAGGTCACGTGGTCAGCAGATCCGGTGTAATTCCGGGGCCGACGGTTAAAGTCCGGATGGAAGAGAATGGATAATGCGTGCGCTTCGGCGCGCGTATGTCCTTTTGCCTTGGGTCACGCGCGTAAAAGGAAAGGACACGCCATGATCCACCTAAATCAAACAACCAAAGGCGCCGCCTTTATGATCGCCGCCGGGGCCAGCTTTGCCTTGGTCAACATTGCCGTACAACAGGCCACTATGGGGGCCGGTGCTGCATCGACTTCGGTCGCATTCTGGCAATATCTGATTGCGCTGGGGTTTTATATCCCATGGATTTTGCGCAACCGTAAATTTGTTACAACAAGCCGCCACAAGGTTCTGCAGGTCGTGCGGGTCGTGTTGGCCGCGATTGGTGTGCAGTTATGGGTTTCGGGCCTTGCCTATGTGCCGATCTGGCAGGCCATTGCGCTGATTATGCTATCGCCATTTTTTGTCACCGCCGGGGCCGGATTGCTGTTGCGCGAAACAGTTACGCCAACACGCTGGTTCGCGGTTATTGCGGGCATTGTTGGCGGCGCAATTATCCTTGAGCCATGGTCCGACGCCTTTCAGATGGCTGCGCTTTTACCCGTTGGCGCGGCGGCATTCTGGGCGTCTTCGTCCCTGATTACAAAACGGCTGACCCGCGAGGACAGCGCTGAAACCCTGACCCTGTATTTGCTGGTATTGCTCACCCCCATCAACACGGCTTTGGCGTTCAGTTCAGGCTTTGCCCTGCCAACGGGCGCGATCTGGGTTGTGGTCGGCGCCGGGCTTTTGACCGCCGCCGCCCAGCACCTGCTGGTCAAGGCATACAGCATGGCGGACGCGGCATTCCTGCAGCCCTTTGACCACCTGAAATTGCCGCTAAATGTGCTGCTTGGATTCTTGGTTTTCGGGTTCTTGCCGACTGGCATTATGTGGCTGGGTTCTGCAATTATTATCGGCGCATCTTTCTATCTGCTGCGCGATGAAAGCAAAGCGGCCTAACACACAAATGGCGCGCGGGATCTTCCCCGCGCGCCACCCATATTTGGATAGGTCAGGCTTCGATACTGGCGCCTTCCACAGCTTTTGCAGCAGCGATTTCAATGCGGCGCGGCTTTAACGCATCCGGAATTTCACGTGTTAAATCAATGTGTAGCATACCATCTTTGTGTGCAGCACCAGTCACATGCACATGCTGGGCCAGATGGAAACGGCGTTCAAAGGCACGGG
The DNA here is from genome assembly GCA_030625565.1 of Aliiroseovarius sp. Classification (GTDB taxonomy): domain Bacteria; phylum Pseudomonadota; class Alphaproteobacteria; order Rhodobacterales; family Rhodobacteraceae; genus JAAEUB01. The sequence goes on from DAOUQO010000142.1 coordinate 3,556, forward strand.
TGGCGATGCCACGGTGCAAATAGGTGCGCGCACCCACATCCCCCACCTTTTTGGCGGTGATATGCAGGGTGTTTTCCTTAACCTCAACGGCTAGTTCATCTTCGGAAAAACCCGCGACGGCAATCGAAATTTGCCAAGCATCTTCGGCAGTTTTTTCAATGTTATAGGGCGGGTAAGAATCGCGGCTGACGTCGTTGGTCAAAACCCGGTCCATTATATCTGCGATCTGGTCAAAACCAACTGTGGCACGGTAAAGCGGGGATAGGTCAAAGTTACGCATGTGTCCTCCTTATGAGCAACATATTTGCCTTCCCGAATGGGCAAGGCGGTTTAAGTTTCAGGCCCACATTTGCGGCGCCTGAAATTTAAATATGTCGAAACTCATGCGTTTCAAGGGGGGCTAGGGGCGTAGAAATTTCGCGCCTGTGGCGCCATCCGCATTTGAGGAAATGACCCGAACCGCAGGTATCGGGCGGCTGAATACACCGTCACTTGCGGCAAGAACGGCCATCATATCGGCCAGCGGCTGTTCCAGTGATGTGCCCAGCGAAACAGGAATATCGCGCACCATCGCCTTGGCGGAAACCACCGATACAATCTGCGCCTGACCGTTTTCAAAGGTAAAAACCGGCGCGCCGGAGGACCCGAAATCAACACTGCACGACAAAATCAAGGTCCCGGACTGGCGTGCCAGAATGTTACATTCTTCTTGCAAAGACTGGCTTTCTGCCCGGTCATGCGCATAGGAAACCACGCCAACATTCGCCCCTTTGGCAGGTTGGGAATAGGTGCTAAAGGGCTGAATTGAATTGGAAATTATTGGCCGGTCCAGTTCGATCAAGGCCAGATCATACCGCACCCGACGCTGCAGGTTATCATCGGAAAACTGATAAGATGGATGCACAATCACCCGCCGTACCCCGCGATATGCCGAAGCGCGACCCGAACGCCAGCCCGCCAAAAATTCAATGTCACCATCAGCGATTTGTTGGCCGGTTTCGTGGTTAAACAGGCAATGGCCCGCAGTCAGCACCAGATTATCGGCAATCATGGCGCCCGTGCAAAAGGATGATGTGCCGAAATTCAGGCGGCCAACGGCCTCCCAACCACGGCCATCGTCACCGGTTATAAGGGAGCGAAGTCCGGAATCTCCGGCCTGCGCAAAGCTGGCGAATGCTGCAAAAACAGCAAGCAGTATAGAAAATAATTTTGCGAATTTCATCCTAACCGTCCCTTTCTTGGGTCAACGGCTAATGGCATGCCATGGCAGGATTAGGGCAAAATCTGTGCAATTTTGGGCGGAATCGGCCCACCAGTGGCCCAGTCAAGCAGCTCGACACTATGGACAACAGGTATCTTTTCGCCTGCGCCCAGCTGCACCATACAGCCAATATTACCGGCCGCGATCACCTGTGGATCACGCGCATAAAGCGTTGAAAGTTTACGCTTTTTCAGTTCAGATGATATTTCAGGCTGCAACAAATTATACGTCCCTGCCGAGCCACAGCACAAATGCCCATCGGCAGGCAAGACCACCTCAAACCCCGCGCGTTTCAGCAAGGTTTTTGGCGCGTCAGTTACTTTCTGCCCATGCTGCAACGAACAGGCCGCATGATAGGCAACCCGCATGGGGCGCGCACCGCCTTCGGGCAGATCAAGGCGCATTAACAATTCGGTTATATCCAATGTCAGCGCGCTGATGCGCTTGGCGTCCGCCTCTAACGCGTCACCCAAAAACATATTGCCGTAATCTTTTACGGTCGTGCCACAGCCCGAAGTATTGATGACAATCGCATCAAGGCCCTCGCCCGTGATCTCACTGATCCAGGCGTTAATGTTATTTCGGGCCGAACCATGTGCCTGATCGCTTTTGCCCATGTGGTGGGTCAGCGCACCACAACAACCCGCGCCACGCGCCACCACAACATCGCAACCAAGCCGCGTAAGCAGGCGAATGGTCGCGTCGTTAATATCGGTATCCAGCACCTTTTGCGCGCAGCCCGTCATCAAAGCGACCCGCATTTTGCGCACGCCTTTTGCCGGAAAAACCTGTGCATTGTCGTTTGCGCTGGGTTTAGGCAACTTGGGCGGCGCCATTTCCAGCATTGCCCGCAAGCGCGGATCAGGCATCAGCCGACGAAACGGTTTGGCAAGGCGTGCGCCCCACAGCGCCAACCGAAAACGCCCCGGATGCGGAATAATCTGCGCCAAAATCCACCTAAGGCCACGATCAAGAAACGGGCGTTTGTGAGCTTGTTCAATATGGGTGCGCGCCAGATCAACCAGATGCATATAATGCACCCCAGATGGGCAGGTCGTCATGCATGAAAGGCACGAAAGGCAGCGATCCACGTGCTTTACGGTGTTTGGGTCGGGCTTGCCGCTTTGCTCCAGCATTTCCTTGATCAAATAAATCCGGCCACGCGGGCTGTCCAGTTCATCCCCCAAAATCTGGTAGGTCGGGCAGGTCGCGGTGCACATGCCACAATGTACGCAGGCGCGCAGGATATCATTTGCCCGTTGCAAACCGGGTTGGGCAAGCTGGTCTTCGCTAAAAAACGTCTGCATATCAAAGCCCCATCAAGTTGGGGTTGAAAATGCCCCTTGGGTCGAATTTCTGTTGTATTTGGCGCGAAAG
>DAOUQO010000291.1 GCA_030625565.1 Aliiroseovarius sp.
GCAAGCTGCGCGCCAATCGCACCGGGTAGGCCGTATCCGATCGAGGCAAAACCACGATCCGGCACAAAGGCACGCCCCGCTTGTTTGGTGTCAAACAGCAGCCCGCCCCAGTGGGCCGCAAAACCACCATCGGCGATCAAATAGCCATCAGCAGGCAGCGCTTTGTTCAACTCAGTAATCAGCCGCGCCATATGAACCGGGCTTTCGTCCGAATAAAGCCGTTCGGAAACATCATCATGCCAAGCCTTCATTTTCACTGGAATTTCGGCCAAATAATCGGCGCGGGATGCTTTTTGCACGGCGGCACCCTCGGCCAGCAAGGCGGCGATATCTTCAAGCCCTGCTTTGGCATCGCCCCATAATTTCAAGGCTGGCTCGTAAGTGCGGCCCATTTCTTCGGCGACATTATCAAGGTGGATGACGTTGGCGCCGGGGCCAGGAATGGAGTAACGTTTCGTGGCAATTTCGCCCAGTTTACAGCCAACCACCAGCAGGCAATCGCTGGCGGCGATCAGGTCGTTTGCGATCCGGTCATAACGCCCGAACAGGCCGGCCGATAAGTCACTATTGCAGGCAATCGCGCCTTTTCCGGTCAAAGTATGCGCCACGGGAATCCCGCAGTTTTCGGCCAGATGCGTGACGATATCTTGTGCGCCGGAAATGTGGATACCACCACCAACCAGCATCATCGGCCGCTTGGCGCGGGCCAGCATTGCGGCGGCATGCGCGGTTGCCGCGGCTTCTGGGCGACACCGCAAGGCAGGCACAGATTGATGCGCGGGATCGACCTTGAAATCATCGGGGGTGAAATCATGAATGCCGTGGGCGACATCTTCGGGAACGACAACGCAAACCGGACCTGGCCGGCCTGACGTGGCAATCGCAAAGGCGCGACGAACGATTTCAGGTAAGCGATGCACCGCTTCGACCCGCAGCAATTCCTTGCAAGCGGGGCGCAAAATAGAAACCTGATCGGTTTCTTGTGTCATGTTTTTGCCAGCATGATCACGGTGGGCATCACCAACAATGGCAACCATCGCCGTGCCTGCATTCAGGGCCTCGACCAGACCTGTTACAAGGTTGGTTGCACCGGGTCCAAGCGTGGCATCAACCACACCAACGCGCCGTGTGATTTTGGCATAAGCATCGGCGGCAAATACGGCGCAGCGTTCGTCATTGATCAAGTTATGATTCAGCCCAAGGCGGCGCGCAGCGTCATAAAACGGCAGCAATTGAAAGCCGCCCATGCCAAACATTGGGCCAACATTATGGGCCAGCAACATACGCGCGATGGCTTCGCCACCAGTCATTTCATCCATGTCATTCGTGCTCATGTTTTCATCATCTCCATTGCTGCGTTCACCATCATATTAGCGGTCACGCGCATTTTGTCTTCCAGATTAGGGGCGTAGGCCACCAGTGAACGCGGCGCGCCAAGGCGGCGGGGCTTGCATTTCAGGTTGCCGGTTTCTTGCACAACCGAGGCCACGACTTCGGCGCCAAAACCACCCACAGCGACGCTTTCATGTGCAACCATCAGGCGGCCGGTTTTTTCGACGCTGTCAATCACGGCCTGTTTGTCCCACGGCCACAGCGAACGCAGATCAATTACCTCAACCGAAACCCCAAGGCTAAGCAGAG
>DAOUQO010000034.1 GCA_030625565.1 Aliiroseovarius sp.
GCTGGGAAATACACCCGTCTTGAGCTAACCAGCCGCTTTGGCGAAGCGGTGCTGCCGGATATGCGCGCGATTGATATGCGCGTTGAAGACTTGCCAGCCAATCACTGGATTTCCCCAAGCTTGCAAAAAGCGGTGCGCGAACGGGTTGAAAAGGGCGAACAGGCGCTGCTGTTTATTAACAGGCGCGGCTATGCTCCGGTGACGATTTGTCGGGCTTGCGGCCAACAAGTGGGCTGCGAACATTGCGATGCACGCATGGTCGAACACCGGTTTCAAAACCGTCTGATGTGCCACCAATGTGGCGAAACCACCCCGATGCCTGATGCCTGTCCGTCCTGCGAGGCCGAAGGCAAATTGGCCCCCGTTGGTCCCGGCGTTGAACGTTTGGCCGAAGAAGTCACCGCGCTGTTTCCCGATGCCCGTATTGCGGTACTTTCGTCAGATTTGTTTGGATCAGCGCGCGCGCTGAAAGAACAGATTGAACAGATTGCAGCGGGCGGCGCGGATATTATCATTGGCACGCAATTAGTCGCCAAGGGCCACAATTTTCCACACCTTACACTGGTTGGCGTAATCGATGCCGACCTTGGCCTGCAAGGCAGTGACCTGCGCGCGGCCGAGCGCACCTTTCAATTGATCCGGCAGGTTTCTGGCCGGGCGGGGCGATCAGATAAGCCCGGCGTTGCGTTGCTGCAAACCTTTCAGCCGGAACATCCGGTCATTCGTGCAATTTTGGCAGGCGATGAGGAAAGATTTTGGAAGGCTGAAGCCGGTGAGCGGCGCGGCGCAGGGGTGCCGCCCTACGGGCGCTTGGCGGGGATTATCCTGTCCTCCAGCAATCTGGATCAGGTGTTTGATCTGGGCAATGCATTGGCGCGAAATGATGCCCCTTTGCGCCAAATCGGCGCGCAGGTTTTCGGGCCAGCCCCAGCACCGATAGCACGTGTGCGCGGGCGCCACCGTGTGCGCCTGTTGGTCAAGGCAGATAAGGGCACGCCAATACAGGCGGCAATAAAACACTGGCTGGCACCGGTGAAGTTACTGGGTGACATGCGTATTGCAGTCGATATTGACCCGCAGAGCTTTTATTAAGGCGCAGCGCTATCAAGCGGTGTGCCTTCGGCACGCTTTATTTTGATTTGGTGAATGCGGCTGGTATTTGGATGCTAAATCAGGCGGGAACTGGTTTTTGATCTATTAATATATCCGTTGCAACTGCTCCGACCCACATGGAAAACAGCGCTAACCATGCAGTTGCTGCCAAGATAGATCCCCCTGTCACGCCTGCGCCAACCGCGCAGCCCCCCGCCAGCATGCCGCCAAACCCCATAAGTGCGGCACCAGTCATGGCGCGGCGCATGTTTGCTTCGCCATCAAAGCCCTGAAATTTAAATTCACGGCGTATGATTGATGATGCGAATGCGCCCAGAACAACGCCGGGGATCAGGCCGATATCAAAATGCAGTATCGTGTCATGGCCCAGAAAAAACATTAGTGTATTGGCCGAAGGGCCCGTGAAAGATGCTGACATGACAGACACCGGATCAAACGAAATTTGCGCCAAATGATAGGTTAGCACCCAGCCCAAAGCCACGGCAAATCCGACGCCCGAAGCAAAGACCAAGCGCCCCGGTGTCATCATATTTTTGCGTGCGATTACAATGGCAAACACCGCCAGAACTGCCCCCAATGCAAGCCCGCTCCAATCAGGGAAATGCAGCCAAGACATCAGGTCTATGTTGTGCCCGCCTGGAGTAGTCCATAGCGCGGCCAGCCAGTTGCGTGCGGGGGCCAACCAGCCAGCCAGGCTCATCTGGGCAACAACGGCAAAGATTAGCCCTGACATAATTGAGCGCAGATTGCCGGTTGAGGCCAGCACCAATAGCCGCCCCGAGCAGCCACGTGTCAGCACCATCCCGACGCCAAAAATCAGCCCGCCGATTATTGCGCCCGACCAGCTGCCTGCGACGGCCATCATGCGGGCTTCGTTTGGGTTAAACAGCCCCGCCATGCGTGCGCCTTGCACCCAGACAAGGGCGGTGGAAAACGTTAACAACCATACGGCCACAGATTGGCCCAAGCGGCCGCGCGCGAATTCAACTGTTGCCGCACGCAGGCAAAAACGTGACCGCTGGGCAGCAATGCCAAAGACGGCTCCGGTAAGAAGACCAAACAATGCTGCTGTCGGGCCTTCGCCGATCCATTCAAGCAGGGGGATAAAATCCATTTGGGCTCCTTTTACAGCAAGGTGGGGCATAGCAGGTAGGCGGGTGTTATTTTTATATACATATTTATGAATTCGATATAGCCCTCAATCGGGCAAATGGCCGCGTATTGAACCCAAAGGGGTTTCCCATTAGGCCGAATTGGGAAATGCGACGTTGGTATCTGCAAAAGGCAGCAGAATATTTATGGGAAGACAGTGATGGCAAACAGGAAAACAATCCTTTCTATTAGCGCGGCGCAGGGCCTGCCATTTTGGCGCCGCCCGATTTTTTTGCTGATGCTGATGGCGGTTGGAATGCCGATTGCCTTCAACACATGGTCGGCGCTGCTGAACAATTTTGTGATCGAAGCGGCAGGTTTTTCCGGTGTCGAAATCGGCTGGCTGCATTCTGTGCGTGAAATTCCCGGTTTTCTGGCGATCGGGGTGATTGTTTTGATCATGTTCATCCGCGAACAGGTTTTGGGCATTATAGCGCTGGCCATGCTTGGCGTGGCTACGGCAATTACTGCGTGGTTTCCGACGCTTGCCGGGCTTTTGACGCTGACAATGCTGTCATCAATTGGGTTTCATTATTATGAAACGGTGAACCAGTCGCTACAGCTTCAGTGGATTGATAAAAAGCGCGCACCACAAGTTTTAGGCTGGATCGTCGCCATCGGATCGGCCGCATCTTTGGTTTCGTATGCGTCCCTAGTGCTAACGTGGAAGGCGTTCGACCTTAGTTATAACTTTGTTTATATGGTTGCCGGCGGGATAACCGTGGCAATCGCGCTGTTCGCATTTTTCGCCTATCCGCAATTTGAAAGCCCTGAGCCGCAGTTGAAAACCTTTGTGCTGCGGCGGCGATATTGGCTGTATTATGCGCTGCAATTCATGGCCGGTGCGCGACGCCAGATTTTCGTAGTATTTGCCGCTTTCATGATGGTTGAACGCTTTGGTTTCGAGGTGCATGAAGTTACGGCGCTGTTGTTAATTAACTATGTCGCCAACATGTTTTTTGCACCCTTGATGGGCAAAGCTGTTGGGCGCTGGGGTGAACGACGGGCCTTGATTTTTGAATATATCGGGCTGATCGCAGTATTTCTTGCCTATGGCGGCATTTACTTTTTTGGCTGGGGGGTGGCGCTGGCCGCTACGCTTTATGTGATCGACCACATGTTTTTTGCGCTGGCTTTTGCGCTGAAAACCTATTTCCAAAAAATCGCTGACCCGCAAGATATTGCCCCCACCGCAGCGGTTGCTTTTACCATCAACCACATTGCGGCGGTGTTTTTGCCGGCATTGCTTGGCTATATCTGGATTACTTCACCTGGTGCGGTGTTCGGGGTTGCCGCAGGCATGGCAGCCGTGTCCTTAGCGCTGGCATTGATGATGCCGCGCCACCCCGAAAAAGGGCATGAAACAGTATTTTCACGCCGCCCTTAAATATCCAAAGAGCGCGCGATAAGTTCTTTCATGATCTCGTTTGTGCCACCGTAAATTCGTTGCACGCGGGCGTCGCCATAGGCGCGTGAAATCGGGTATTCGGTCATGTATCCGTAGCCACCGAATAATTGTAGACACTCATCAACAACTTGGCCCTGGGCTTCGCTGCTCCAGTATTTGGCCATGGATGCGGTGGCGGCGTCCAGCTTGCCATCAATCAAACGGCCAATGCAATCGGTGGTAAAGGAACGCAGGATTTCAGCCTTGGTTTTGCATTCAGCCAGCTTAAAGCGGGTGTTCTGAAAATCCATCACGCGCTTGCCAAAGGCCTTGCGTTCTTGGGTGTAGGCAACGGTTTCGGCAATGACAAAATCCATAGCACCTAGCGCTTGGATAGCAATCAGCAAGCGTTCCCATGGCAGCTGTTTCATCAATTGATAAAATCCCTGACCTTCCTCTGCGCCTAACAAGTTTGTAAGCGGAACCTTGACGTCCTTATAAAACATTTCGCAGGTGTCGTTGCCTTTCATCCCTAGTTTTTTCAGGGGCTTGCCGCGGCTGAAACCTTCGGTTTTGTCGGGCTCAACCACAATCAAAGATACCCCGCGTGAACCTGCATTTTTGTCGGTTTTTGCAACGGTAATGACCAGATCGGCGCTTTTGCCATTGGTAATGAAAATCTTTGATCCATTGATCCTGTACTGGTTGCCATCGCGTTCGGCGAATGTTTTGACTGCCTGCAAATCTGACCCTGTGCCGGGTTCGGTCATGGCAATTGCACCGATAATGTCACCAGAAACAAGGCCGGGCAGCCAGCGGGTCTTTTGTTCATCAGATCCATAATTTGCGATGTAGTGCATGACGATAGACTGGATGCCATACCCCCAGTTCACATCCCCAAGGCGCGCCTGTTCGTACAGGGTAATGGCATCAAAGCTGATATTTCCCCCAACCCCGCCAAAGGCTTCTTCGATAGCGCCGCTCATGATTCCCGCATCCCCGGCTTTTTTCCAAAATTCGCGTTCGACAATGCCATTTTCGACCCACGAATCAATATTTGGTGCCATTTCATCAGCAAAAAAACGCTTGGTCATGTCGGCAAACATCCGGTGTTCATCTTCGACCCAGTGGGAATTTTCGGGTAAAATTGACATATACATACCTTTCGGGTGGTGAGGGCTGTGGTTTTACCCAGCTTAGCAGTCAAAAATGACTGTTTGGGCCATAACGTGGCGTAAACAGGTCACTTTGGAAACACCTGTTATTTTCTTTTCTTGCGGCGCAGTTTTCCACTGCCGTTTCTTTTGTGCATGTTGTATATTGGTCGAAAGCATTTACTGGGGGCTAACGTGAAACGGATTTTTCGACATATAGCATTGTTGTCAGGCACGTGTGGCGCCCTTGCCGCGACCCCAATGGCGATGGCGGAACGATCAACACAAACAACATCATTTGGGCTTAGGGGTGCTGCCGGCATTATCGAAATGCCAACTGCAGAAGTCGCCCCAGATGGCACGCTTTCGTTTAGTTACAGTTCGTTTGGTAACATCACCTTTGGCACGCTAAATTTTCAAATCACCCCGCGCTTGTCAGGTTCATTTCGGTATTCTGGCTTAACTAATTTTGATCCAAACTATGATACTTATACAGATCGGGCCTTTGATCTATCTTATCGGTTGTTTGACGAAACGGATATTTTGCCAGCGGTTTCTGTTGGGATCAACGATTTGCTTGGAACCGGGTTGTATTCCAGTGAATATGTGGTTGCGACAAAATCCATTGGTGAAAACATTCGTGTAACAGGTGGCCTTGGTTGGGGGCGCCTAGGATCGCTTGGTGGAATGGGTTCCCCATTTGGTGATCGGCCTGATTTTGAGATTGGTTTTGGCGGAACGCCAAATTACACGCAATGGTTTCGTGGCCCAGTCGCATTTTTTGGCGGTGCAACCTATGATGTGAATGACAAGATTACGCTGTTGGCAGAATATTCGTCTGACGCTTACAGCCTTGAGGCTGCCCGCGGGACATTTACACCCTTGACCCCGTTCAATTTTGGGGCGTCCTACAAATTTCGCCCAGGGGTTAACGTCTCGGCATATTATTTGCGTGGCTCAACCTTTGGGCTAAGCTTTAATCTGATGGCAAATCCGAATTCTCCGGCAGCGCGCTCGGGAACAGAGCAAGCGCCATTGCCCGTTCGCCCTAGACCATCACGCAGTGCAGATCCGGAAAGTTGGGGCACTGATTGGGTCAGTGATCCCGCAGTTGAGCCGGGTATCCGTTCGGCCCTTGCCGCGGCTTTGACGGCTGATGGTATCACGCTTGAAGCGATGTCACTTTCTGCCACACGCGCTGAGATTCGAATTTCAAATAATCGTTATGGGGCGCAAGCGCAGGCAATTGGCCGTGCTACACGTATGATGACCCGGGCTTTCCCGGCATCCGTAGAAACATTCGTAATTACATCAGTGGCAAATGGCTTGCCAATTGGATCAGTCATTCTTGCGCGCAGCGACGTCGAGGCCCTGGAACATGCACCGGCACCGGATATTTTTAGTCGGGCAGTTTTCACCGATGTTATCGGGGATAATGGCCAAGCGGTGACGTTGACGCCTGGGGTTTACCCAAGCCTTACATGGTCGCTGCAACCTTACATGAATGTTGCTTTGTTTAATCCTGATGCGCCTGTCGGGATTGACGGCGGTCTTCGGCTTTCGGGGCAGTATAAATTTGCCCCCGGACTGGTGCTATCAGGGGCGATTACTGCAAAGCTGGCTGGAAATCTGGATGTATCATATGGGGTGAACGACTCGGTTCTGCCTCATGTTCGCTCGGACGTGGCTGAATATTCTGCGCAGGGGAACCCGGCAATTGAGAAACTTACATTGTCTTGGTACTCTCGCCCTGGTCGAAACCTGTATGGCCGGGTAACGGCAGGTTATCTTGAGTCAATGTTTGCCGGTGTTTCTACTGAAGTTCTGTGGAAACCTGTTGATAGCAGCTTTGCGTTGGGTGCCGAACTTGCCTTTGTTCAACAGCGCGACTTTAATCAGTTGTTGGGCCTTCGTGATTACCAGACAATTACCGGGCACATTACCGGTTATTATGATTTCGGTAATGGCTTTACTTCTCAGGTTGGGGTTGGTCGCTACTTGGCGGGTGATTATGGCGGAACCGTTGCTGTTGACCGTGTTTTTGCAAATGGCTGGAAAGTCGGTGCTTTTGCGACCCTAACAAACCTGTCCCCCGAAGAATTTGGCGAAGGTACATTTGATAAAGGTATCCGCCTTTCAATTCCTCTTGAATGGGCACTTGGGTCCCCAACACGTTCAGTTTCCACAACCGAAATGCGATCCCTATCCAGTGATGGTGGTGCAATTTTGCAAGTTGACGGGCGGCTGTTTGATTGGGTGCAAGAAGGACATGCAAGTGCGCTGTCCCAACGCTGGGGGAAATTTTGGAGATGATTGGAATTTTTTCAAACCTCCACCAAAACCTGACCCGGATGCTATTGGTATCGGGCTTGACTGTTACACTTTCAGCATGCGGAAACGACCCCAATTCCGGTGTTGGCATGCGGGCTGCATTTGACCTTATGAAAGGTGTATCAGCACAAATTCTAGCTAAAGTGGGCGTTTCGATCGGGGGGGGAGAGGCCGCGGCACCAGCCCCGTCCAGCAGTGCCGGAGGCCCGTTGGCGCTAGTTTCCGAAGCCCTTACTGCGACCGACGGAAAAGTCATGATTGCGATACTGGAAACGCGCAATGTTGTGGCCATTATGGGCGTCGCTGAAACTAACCATGGCTATGAAACGTGGGAGGCCGCAGACCGGCGATCGTTGATCTTGAAGGACGGTGTTTTGACAGCTTCGCGCGGGCTGGGTGACGATTTGATGTCGTCACGTTCAGACGCATCAATCGCAATGATCCGCGCACGCGCGGAGGGCCATACAACGCGGTCTTACAATTTTCTGACTGGCATGGGGCAAATCAGCAGTTTGGACGTCCAATGTGAGATTATTGAGGGCAGTAAGGATCATGTTGCTGCCGGTGAGGTCGATGTCGATGCAATTACGTTTGCTGAGATTTGTATTGCTGATCCTCTGAAAATACAGAACCTGTATTGGGTGGATTCCAAGGGTAATATTGTAAAATCCCGTCAATGGCTGAGCTCAGAGGTCGGTTATGTTTTGTTTCAGCATTTAAGACTGTAGACGTCCTTAAAATAGTAAGGCTATAATTTTTATATTGAACAAAACAAAAACGGCAAACCGAAGTTTGCCGTTTCTAAATTCTTAACTGGATAAAATTTCCAGCTTATTCAGTTCCGCGGGATACCAAGAAGCCGATACCAACCAGAACGGCGATAATCAGCGGCCAGGAAGCGCCACCCAGTGAAGAAGAAGAAGCTTCTTCAACGATGACAACTGGAACAGCTTCAACGATTGGGGCTGCGTATGTGCCAGCAGATGCTACGGAAGCCGAAGCAATGGTAACAGCGGATGCTGCAACAAGAGTTTTTGTGAAAGTCATAGGTCTTCTCCGGAGTTTAGAATTAATTCTAGAATTGCCCCCTCACAGGAACGATCTAACTAATGTTCTACACCAATTACATAATAATAGAACCCCGCAAACTGCAACCTATATAATATTTATGTATTTTCTACATATTGTGGCGTCTTTGCACTAGTTAAGCCCTAAATCATGATATTTCAGCAAACTAGCGGGTGCGGCTTGTATCAAAGCGGCATCTAAAATTTACCAGCGACCTGAACCAATCCAAGAATAAGGGAAATGGCTGTTTTTGCTGGGCCAACGGGCGATTCTGTTGCGATAACTGTATCGTTCGGATTTACGCGAAACTGCCGCGCTGCAAACAGGCCATCGGCAGTTGTTAAATCAAATGTGAAAATGACTTGGGTAAGGTCCGGGCCATGGTCACGGTGCGCAATAGTGGCACGTTCTGGATATTCACGAAGAATCAAGACGCCTTGCAGGTTTGCGCGTGCATCTGCCAGACCGCCAAGCATTGAAAGGGCTTCGATCGTTGTGATGTGTTCGCGATCAAAATAAACCAGTTTTTCAGACCCAGTTGCGCCTAGCCCAACGAAATAGCGGTCATCTTCTTCAACTATTATCTTATCACCGCCGCGCATTGTGATGTTGCGAGCGGCGTTAGAAAGCAGTTCATCAGCACGGATTTCATATGTGTGACTACCGCGAACCAAGCGAACCAAGGGATTTTCCAGCGCCGGTGAAATACCACCACTTTCGGCAAGTACGCTTAGAATTGTAACATTACGGCCTGCCAGAGGAACTTGACCCGGGCGCAAAACGCCAGTCACGATGTCAACAACATTTTCCTGCCCTGGTTTTACCTGAAGCTGAACTTGGGCCGAGGGTGAAATTCCTGCGATTGCGGCCTGAACATCTGTGCGTGCCGCTGATGATGTTAAGCCGCGCACTAAAACGTCGCCGACATAGGGCAGAAAAATAGAGCCTGAGGCAGAAACTTGTAGCCCGGGAATGTTAGCCGAAGTTTGGCCAGGTCCGGTTAACAGCGAATCCTGTTGGCTGTCCCAGATGACCAAATCAATAGTATCACCTGCTTTAATAATTCCGGAAACCGGCCCGCGTTGCGAGCTTAACCATTGGTATCGCCCAGCCCAGCCCGTTACGGCCCATTCCGATATCTCTCCAAGAGTTTCACGGTTAACGGCAACCACTGAAAATGTAGGGTCTTCTTGTGAGGACTGGCTAAGTATTTCACTATTTATGGCGGCTCCACGGGGCAACGAGCAAGCGCCAAGCGTTAGGAAAATCAACGCAAAATAGGCTAGAAATTTCATGCTATCCCCGATAGTAAAATAAACCCTTCGTCTTTTTACATTTATAAGGCGATATTATACACCCTATATTTGATACTTTTGTAAGGAAATCCTTTGTGAAGCTTTCGCGCCACATTAATCGTGTTCTTATCCTTGGTGCTTCTGGCAAGGTTGGTAGGATGTTGACCCGGTTTTGGGTGCAGTCCCCCCCTAATGATTGGGTTGTTTTTCCACAGGTTAGGCATGGGGCAAGCAGCGCTGAAATCAACTGGTCGCTTGGCGATGGCCCATCACTTTTAAAGCCCGCAACGGCGGTTGTTGTCTTGTGGGGCGCCAGTCCGGGTTCCGGCCTTTCGTTCGGCGAAAATGAACGGCTAGGACTGGCGGCGCTGGAAATTGCCCGTGATATTGGTGCAGATCGTGTGTTTCTTGCGTCAAGTGCGGCGGTCTATGGCGGGGCAGAAATTGCTGATATGACTGAGGGCACCAAAAACTTGCTACCCTCTGGTGAATATGGTCAATCAAAACTGGCAATGGAAAATGCAGCAGCACTTTGGGCAAAACGCCACCCGGATGGTCCGGCGGTTTGCTGTTTGCGTATAAGCAACGTTGTGGGGGGGGATAGCCTGTTTGCGTCGCTTGCGGGCGGGTCTTCGATTGTTCTGGATCGGTTCCCTTCTGGTGGTGGGCCACGTCGAAGTTATATAACGCCAAGTGACCTTGCCCGAACTATTGATCGCCTTGTTAAGCTACCTGTTCACGATGTTCCGCGCATACTGAACATAGCTGGCGCGCGTCCGGTTTCAATGGAAGATATGGCCGAGGCAGCGGGGGCTGATGTGACGTGGCGACCCGCCCCTGACAGCGCACTGGAATGTGTTGCTATGGACACATCTTGCCTTGCTTGCCTGACCGGCGCATTAGAAGAAAGCGCAGATGCCGTTCAGGCAATAGCGGCTTGGAAAAAAGTGATGAAAGACGCATGACACGACAAAAAAGAGCAATGGATATTGTCTTGGGGCTGATCATGTCAATTGTGCTTTTGCCAGTGCTTGCAGGGCTTGCTTTGGTAATTCTTGTGCGGGATGGCCGGCCGATATTTTTTGCCAGTATACGTGCAAAAAACCCAGGTACATCCTTTCCACTGTGGAAATTTAGGACCATGGCGAATGACATAAACGACAAAGGCGTTTCCGGGGGGGATAAGGCACATAGAATTACCCGAACCGGCCATTTTTTGCGGCGCTTTCGGTTGGATGAAATTCCGCAATTGTGGAACATAATCAAGGGTGACATTTCCTTTGTTGGACCAAGACCACCATTGCCTGAATATGTTAACGACTTTCCGGATTTATACGCACAGGTTTTGCAAAGTCGCCCAGGGGTTACCGGGCTGGCAACGCTTGTTTATCACCGGACCGAAGAACGGCTTCTGGCTGAGTGTGGATCCGCTGATGAAACCGAAAAAGTATACAAGCAGCGCTGTATTCCGCGCAAAGCAAAGCTTGATCTGATATATGCTGAAAAAGCTACATTATGTAGTGATTTTCTTCTTATGGTATCCACTGCGCTGGGACGTAAGATACGGCATGTAAAGAACCACCCTAAGTAGTTGCCCAAACACAGTCCAACCATAGAGCGAATTAAAGGATGGGGCGATCTTGTTTTTCAAGTATAAATACGTTTAAGATTGTTATCCAATAGAACGTTTGGAATTAAAAGGAAGCGGTCTGCAGCATGAGCTATAATCTGGCAATTTCGCTTCGACGCGATCAAAAACGCCACATCCTTCTTTTGGCTGATGCTGCCAATGCTGTGCTTGCCTTCCTTTTGTCATGGGCAATTGTGTCTGGCACATTACCTCAAATGGAACAGGTGCTTGCTGGCTCAAAATTCATCGCCGCATTCATTATTGTGTCGCTGATTCTGACCCGGGCTCTTGGTGTCCATCGGATCAAATTAAATGCGTTTGAAATACAAGGGATGCTGGAAATCGGTGCGATTGCAATTGCACTGGGCCTTGTTGGTGCGTTGGTGAATTTACTGCCAGGCCTAAGACTTCCAGAGCAAGTATTCATTATTATTTCAATGTCATACACGCTTTTATCAGTTGGTTTCAGGCTTGGTTTGCGCCGTTATTTATGGTGGGTTTATGGCAAACACCAGAATCGTAAAAGGGTTTTGGTCTACGGGGCCGGGCAAACAGGTCAACAATTGACCGCCGCACTGAAAACGGACCATGCCTTTATTCCTATTGGTTTTGTTGATGATAACCCAAGCCTTCGGGGTCTTATTATCGGCGGACTAAAAGTGTATTCGCCGAAAAACCTTACTGAACTGGTGACTAGTGAATCTGTTGACCTTGTCGTTATTGCCATGCCGTCAGCCAGCCCCGGAACTCGTGCGAGAATATCAAAACGGCTGCACGGGATTAATTGCGAGGTTCACTCAGTACCTTCCTTTGCGGAACTTGTTGTCGAAAGCACGGGTTTACGCCAACAGGTTCCGGTTTCTACAAATGAATTGTTGGGCCGGAATGTATTTAGCGACAACCTGCCCGGTGTAAACGGTGCCTATCATAAGAGGCGCATTTTGGTTACTGGCGCCGGGGGCACGATTGGTACTGAGCTTTGCCGCCAATTGCTGCAATCCTCACCTGAATGTTTGGTCCTGTTCGATCATTCCGAGCTGGCGTTATATAATATTGACCGTGAACTTGCGGCGCTTAATCTAAACTGTGAAATTATCCCTGTCCTTGGTTCGGTGTGTGATCCGGTATTAATGCGCGGGCTTATGGTGCAATATCAGATTGATGTCGTCTTGCATGCTGCCGCGTATAAACACCTGCCAATGGTTCAACGTAATATCGTGGTTGGACTGCAAAATAATGTTCTGGGCACCCATGTTATGGCCAACGCTGCCCTAGAGACAAAAGTCGAACGTTTTATCCTTGTTTCATCTGACAGAGCCGTGCGGCCAACCAGCGCAATGGGGGCCTCCAAGCGGATGGCTGAACTTGTGGTGCAAGAACTGGCAGCACGTACCAGCACAACCCGGTTTTCAATGGTGAGATTTGGTAATGTTCTTGGTTCTTCCGGTTCGGTGCTTCCGTTATTTCAGGAACAAATAAACAGTGGCGGCCCCGTTACAATCACCCATAAACGCGTGACACGGTATTTTATGACGGTGCCCGAAGCGGTATCTTTGGTGTTACTGGCGGGTACATTTGCACGCGGGGGTGAGGTTTTTGTGCTGAATATGGGTGATCCGATTCGCATCAGCCACCTTGCCAAGCAAATGATCGAGCATTCAGGCCGCTCCGTAAAAGATGCCGATAATCCTGATGGTGATATTGAGATCGTTGAAATTGGCTTGCGTGAAGGTGAAAAACTGCACGAAGAGCTTTTGATCAATCGTGATATGCTTACGACCCCGCATCCCAAGATTTTGTGCGCTCAGGAAAGCAGCCTTTCTGCCGTGGATGTGGGTAAAATGCTGGATGATTTACGCGTGGTCATCCGCACCAATGACAGCGCCGCGGCCCGCAGGGTAATTAGCCAGTGGGTTGAACCGCACCTTACAGATATCACCGTACTTGATGACACGGCGAAACCGGGGCAGGATAAATCGGCAAATATCATAAACGTTGGCGCAAAGAATACATAGCTCAGCTTTGCCGCCCCCATTGACGTTAGCCTTGGCGCTGCTTACCCATACCCAACAAATCAGGAGGTGCCCATGCGCGACGCCAACCAAGCCTTGATCGTCATCGACGTTCAAAACGATTTTTGCTCCGGTGGTGCCTTGGCCGTGGCCGGCGGCGATGGGATTATCCCCTTGATCAACGATATGGCTTCTGATTTTCCGGCGCGGGTTTTTACTCAGGATTGGCACCCGGACGGGCACAGCTCTTTTGTAAGCAGCCATGCCGGAAAAACCCCGTTTGAAACAACTGAAATGCCTTACGGGACCCAAGTTCTTTGGCCTGATCATTGCGTGCAGGGCAGTCATGGCGCGGCTTTTCACAAAGACCTGCAAACTGATTCTGCTGACCTGATTATTCGCAAGGGGTTTGATTCGGAAATTGACAGTTATTCCGCGTTCTTTGAAAATGACCAAACCACGCCAACCGGACTGGAAGGGTACTTGCGCACACGTGCAATCACGCACCTGACTTTGGTCGGGCTGGCCACAGATTTCTGTGTGGCGTATTCCGCGATTGACGGCGCACGCCAAGGCTTTGATGTTACCGTTTTTGAACCTGCTTGTCGGGCTATCGATCTGGATGGGTCGCTTGCTAAAGCTCGTGAAGATATGCGCGCCGCTGGCGTCAAACTGGAGTCCTGACATGGTTGATATTGCCGCTCGCGTTCATAATCACCAATGGAAAATCGACCCGATTGTGCGTTCGCTGATCGACACGGATTTTTATAAACTTCTGATGTGCCAATCGGTGCATCGTAACAACCCTGATACGCAAGTGACGTTTTCGCTGATCAACCGCGCCAAGCATATCAAGCTGGCCGAACTTGTTGACGAAGGCGAGCTGCGCGAACAGCTTGATCACATCCGTTCGCTTAGCCTGACGCGTGGCGAAAGCACTTGGCTGCGCGGCAATACATTTTATGGAAAACGCCAGATGTTCCGGCCGGAATTCATGGAATGGTTCGAACAATTGCGCCTGCCGGATTACCATCTGGAAAAGCGTGATGGGCAATATGAACTCACGTTTGAAGGTACATGGCCCGAAGTCATGATGTGGGAAATCCCTGCCCTTGCGGTAATCATGGAACTACGCGGGCGCGCAGTTTTACGCGATATGGGGCGCTTTGAACTTCAGGTGCTTTATGCCCGTGCCATGGCCCGCGTTTGGGAAAAAACCGAAGCCCTGCGCGGCCTTGACGGGTTACGCATCGCGGATTTCGGCACCCGTCGCCGCCATTCATACTTGTGGCAGGATTGGTGTGTTCAGGGCATGATGGAAGGGTTGGGCAAAAAGTTTGTCGGCACCTCGAATTGTCGCATTGCCATGAAACGCGATATCGAAGCCATCGGCACAAAGGCCCATGAATTACCCATGGTTTATGCGGCCTTGGCCAAAGATGACGCCACCTTGAAGCAAGCGCCTTATGACGTTTTGTCAGATTGGCATGTGGAACATGATGGCAATCTGCGTGTCATGCTGCCTGACACATATGGCACCCAAGGCTTCCTTGACCGCGCCCCTGATTGGCTGGCCAGCTGGACCGGTATTCGCATCGATTCAGGTGACCCCGCAACCGGTGCCGAAATCGCGATTGACTGGTGGAAATCGCGCGGCGAAGATCCCACCAAAAAGATGGTCATCTTTTCTGACGGGCTGGATGTTGATAAAATTATTGAACTGCAAAAACAATTTGCCGGTCGGGTCAAACCAAGCTTTGGCTGGGGCACAATGCTGACAAATGATTTTCGCGGGCTAACGCCAAATGACGCGCTCGCGCCGTTTTCCATGGTTTGCAAAGCCGTCGCCGCAAATGGCCGCCCCACGGTTAAACTGTCCGACAACCCCAACAAAGCGATGGGCCCAGCCAGTGAAATTGCGCGCTATAAAAAGGTGTTTGAGGTTGGTGATCAAGACACCTTTGAAGTGATCGTTTAAATGTCGGGGGCCTTCCCCTTATTACACAGTCATTCGCTGTGGGTGTGCTGGACGGGGATGGAGACCGATTTAATCTTTAACAAAGGCGTGGATTTGCCCGAATTTGCGGCCTTTCCTTTGCTGGAAACCAAGGCCGGCCGCGCTTTGCTTGGCAGTTATTACATGCAGCTTCTTGATCTAGGTGATGCGCGGGATTGCGGTGTATTTTTAGAAAGTACAACATGGCTGGCAAACCGGGATCGTGCTGCAAAACTGGGATATAAGGCCGATGATTTGGCGGCAATCAACCAGCAAGCAATTCGTTTTATGGCCGATTTACGCGGCGATCGAAATGCGATCCTAAGTGCCCAAATCGGTCCGCGCTTTGACGGCTATGCTTTGGGGCCGGCAATGTCGGTTGAGACAGCCGAAGCATATCATTACCACCAAATCGCCGCCTTGGCCGGATCGGGCTGCGACATAATTTCAGCCTTTACCATGACCACCGCGTTTGAGGCCGCCGGAATTGCCCGCGCTGCAACAAAGCAAAACTTACCGGTTTGTATCGCCTTTACGGTCGAAACTGATGGTCGCTTACCTGATGGTATGTCTTTGTCTGAAGCCATTGAAACTGTTGATCATTTGACTGGTGCGGCCCCGGTTTATTATTTAGTAAACTGCGCCCACCCCGACCACCTGACCAATACATTTGGCGATGGGGTATGGATGCGCCGGGTGTTGGGTGTTGTTGCCAACGCCTCGCGGTCCAGCCATGCCTGTCTGGATCAGGCCACCAAAATTGATGCGGGCAACCCCCAAGAACTGGGCGCACAATTAGCGGCGCTTAAGCAAAAGTACCCACATTTCAAAATTTTCGGAGGGTGTTGCGGCACGGATTTTCGCCACCTTAGGGAAATTATAACCGCGTTGGGTAGCCTAGGTCGGGCTATCTAAAAAGCTGCGCGCGGCCTTTAGCGCCCGTGTGGAATAGCTGCGGATTTGTGGAGACTCCGGCTTGACCCTCGGCACAACCCACCCCATTGAGGCAAATCGGCGCAGCATTACAAACATCGGCAATAATGCTTCGGCCTCATTGGATAATTGCCGGATATTACGGTATCCGGCAATAGCGGCAGTTTGCAGTTCAGGGGTGTTATCCAGCCCTTCATTCTGGCTCATTAATGTTGCCAGATCATAGATACGAAAGCCAAACCCGGCATCATCAAAATCAATAAGCGTTATAATATCGTCATTCACATAAGTATTACTGCGCAAAACATCTGCGTGGATC